>JAFLDE010000054.1 GCA_017302655.1 Burkholderiales bacterium | reverse complement strand
ACGGCGTGGCAACGGTCGTGCTCAAGCTCTTCAACATCGTGCAGCCGCATGCCGCGCTGTTCGGCGCGGCATTCCTGCCGCCGCTGCTGCTCGAGTTCTTCCTCGCTCTCGCGACGCGCCTGCCACTGCGCTTCTACCAGCCGAATCCGTGCCTGGACTACTGGGGTGACATCGTCTCCGGGCGCGAACGCGCGCGCCGGCAGGGATTGTGGAACGCGCACCGGCGCCGCGAGGGACTCGAGTACGCCGAGGCAGGACACCCGCTGCTCGCGTCGTGGGGTGCACTCGGGCGCGAATACCTGAGGGCGATCCACGCGCCGGACAGTGTCGTCCACGACGACGATGCCTTCGTCCTGCCCGATTCCTCGCATCTGCTCGGCTGGCTGCAGAAGGGCATCCTGCTGCTCGACCCGCGCCACGAGACACCGCCGCGCGAGCACCTGCCGTCGATCGAACTGCACGGCTGCCCGGACCGCCGGCGCGAGGTCGAAGTGCTGCACGATCGCCTGCTCGCGATGTTCGAGCAGCGACCGGAACTCAAGCCGCACGACATCGTCGTCATGTCGCCCCAGATCGACGCCTACGTGCCGTACATCGACGCGGTATTCGGCGGCGCCGCGCGCGAACTCGCCCTGCCGTACCGCATCAGCGATGTCCCGTTGCGCCGCGCGCATCCGCTGGTCGACGCCTTCCTGCGCGTGCTCGCGCTCGACGACAGCCGCTTCACGCGCACCGACGTCGCGGGACTGCTCGCGGAACCGGCGATCGCGCGCCGCTTCGGCATCGACGCCGACGGCCTGGCCTGGATCGCGACGTGGCTCGAGCAGGCGGCGGTGCGCTGGGGTCTGGATGCGCCGTTCCGCGCCGCGGTCGGCTCAGCGCCGCTCGACGAGAACAGCTGGCGCTTCGGCTTCGACCGCCTTCTGCTCGGACATGCCCTCGGTGACGCGTCGGCGCTCGTCGCCGGGGTCGCGCCGGTGACCAACGTCGAGGGCGGCGACGCCCGCGTGCTCGGCGACGGGGGCAGCGTCATCCTGTGGAGCAACCAGGCCACCCGCGCCTACGGCCGCTTCAGCGCCCGCGGTGGCTTGTTCGGCGGCCACGGCGGGCTGGTCGAAACCTCGGGCGGCTGGCTCGATGCCCGCCCGGCCGCGCTGGACGTGAGTGCGCCGGTCGGCCGCGCCGGCACCTGGCTGCTGGACCCGAACAACATCCTCGTGTCGGACGCCGTCACCGACAGCAACATCAGCGCCGGCCCGATGTTCTTCACCACCAACGACAACTCGACGATTTCCACCGCCACCATCGCGGCGGCGCTGAATGCGGGCAATTCGGTGTCCATCCTCACGGCGGCCAATGGCGAGAACAGCCAGGACGGGGACATCACCATCGACGGCATGAACCTCGTCGTGGCCCCACCCACCCCGGTCACGCTGACCTTTGACGCCCACCGGCATGTGGGCATGGGCAACAGCGTGGTGCGTTCCAACGGCGCCGCGCTGGGCCTGAACCTGCTGTCGGCACGGGGTGACTCCGGCGGCATCGCGGTAGTCAGCACCACCGTGAATACGGCCGGTGGCGATGTGCGCCTGGGCAGCGCCGTCAGCCGCCAGCTGGAGTGGGAAGGCTCATTGACGCCGACTGCTTATCACGCCGCGCTCGGCGACCTCACCACGGCCCCCTTCGCCTCAGGGCCACGCATCGGCATCTTTTTCCAGAACAGCCAGTTCGACCTTGGCGCCGGCAGCTTTTCAGCTTACGGAGGCACGGCCGCTTCGGTGGGCGGCCGTGGCACCGGCATCCTGGTTGGACAAGCGGGCAACGGCACCGGACACCGGATCACCGCGGCCAACATCGAGATGGTGGGCGCCACCGGCACCGGCACCTTGCCGCCTGTTCCTGCCTTGCCCGAGATGGCTGTGGCCTTGAATGCCGGCACCCATCTGACGGCGACCGACAAGCTTCACCTGTTCGGCTTCGGCGGGCGGGGGGTGCGTACGGTCAACGCCAAGTTGACGCTGAATGCCAGCTCGCCCAATGCAAGCCTGCTGATCAACGGACAAAGCCATCCGAGCTTTGATTTCGGTACGGCCGGCATGACCATGCTGGCTGGCTACACCGACGCGCCCATGCTGGTGGCGACTGGCGGCACCGTGGAGATCATCGGCAACCGCAGCGCCTTCATCACCGGTTCGGCCGTGACCGATCACCTGATGGATGTGTCCGGCGCCAGCCTGTTCCGCATCGAAGGCACGAACCGCGGGGTGAGCCTTGGCCCCGGCACCCTGGACGGCCCCGACAACGGGCTGTTCGACGTGCTAGCCCCGCTGACGCCGGGCGTCGGTTTCTTCCAGGCTTTCAACGGTGTGCGCATCTTCACGGGCGGCGCCCTGCGCGTGCGCGGCGACCGCTTGCTGTTCAGCGAGGTGCAGATCGAGTCGACGCAGACGCCCCTGAACATCGAACTGGCCAGCGTCGGCTCCCGGCTCATCCTG
The DNA here is from genome assembly GCA_017302655.1 of Burkholderiales bacterium. Taxonomy (GTDB): domain Bacteria; phylum Pseudomonadota; class Gammaproteobacteria; order Burkholderiales; family Burkholderiaceae_C; genus Inhella. The sequence goes on along the minus strand of JAFLDE010000054.1, from coordinate 23,882 downwards.
GACAGAAGCCAGCTCAACACCGGTGGCGGCTCGCTGCGGCTGACGGCCGCCGGTGGCCCCGGTGAGCTGCCGGGCAACTACGGCGACCATGCCTTCGGCATCTACTTGCGCGACAGCCAATTGACGGCGTTCAACGGGGCGGTGGAAATCAACGGCGTTGCCCCGAACCCCGACAGTCCGGCGCTGGCAGGGCCGACCCTGGCGCTGACCGGTGTCGGTGTGGTGAACAGCGACATCCAGGGCGGCACGCTCAGCCTCACCGGCTTGGGCCGCACGGGCGACGGCCACAACGGCATCGGTGTGGCGCTGTACGAGGGCAGCACGCTGAACGGCACGAACATTCAGCTCACCGGGACCGGCGCCAACGACATTGGGGTGCGTCTGGCCAACAACGCCGGCAGCGTCAGCGCCACGCAGAACCTCACCATCACCGGCCGTGAGACCTTCGGCACCTCGGCCACCATCGAGGTCGACGGCACCTGGCGGCTGACGGCGGGCGACACGATGTTCCTCGACGGCACCGGCAACAGCGTGGATCTGACCGACAGCTTCGGCCCCAACGGGCCGCGATTCGTGGCCGGAAAACTCTTCCACCTGAAGTTCACCGAGCGTCAGGGGCCGGTCTCCGTGGTGGATGCCAACACCCTGGATTGGCTGAACACCCTCTTCAGCGAGATGCCGGCCAACGCGGTGACGCGCCTGACGGGGGATGGCGCCAACATCGTGTTCAGCGGCGTGCTGAATGTGCCGTCGCGCCTGCACCTGGCGTTTGACAACCTGAGCCTGGCCGCCGGTGGCGGCCTGCGTTCTTCGGCCAGCGGTGATGCGGTGGTGCTGACGGGCTTCGATGGTTTCGGCCCGCTCACGCAGTTCGGCAACAACGCCGGAGCCACCGGTATCCAGACGCCCGACGGCCGCTGGCTGCTGCACGCGACAGGCCCTGCCCAGGTTCAGCTGGGCGGTCTGAGTCCTGCCTTCACGGTCTACGACGCCGCCACCGCCGGCTGGGCCCTGGATGCGCAGGGCAACTGGCTCACGCCAAGCACGGGCAGTGGCGTGGCCTACGACCAGACCTTCCGCGCCGCCACGGGCGCGGGGGCGTTGCTCGGAAGCGCCGCCAAGACCTACGACGGCACGAGCAGCTTTGGCGCGCAGAACGGTCTGAGCTTCACCGGCCTGCTGCCCGGCTACAACCTCCAGCTGACCGGCGGCCTGCAGTCGGCCGACAAGAACGCGGGCCAGAACAAGCCGCTGTCGCTGGCGCAGGGCGCCTTGCTGCAGATGACCGACGCCGCCGGCATGCCGGTGTTCGGCTTCGAGGCCCCCACGCTCACCGGCAGCATCGCTCAGGCCCTGCTGCGCTACGAGGCCACGGCCACCGTGCGACCCGAGGGCAGCTCGCTGCTGGGGCTGGAGGGTGGCGTCAGCGGCTTCGTGGGGGGCGACACGCTGGCCAGCGCCACCAGCGGCGCGCTGCAGTGGACGACACCGGCGACGCCGGCCTCGCTGCCTGGCAGCTATGCCATCGAGGGCAGTGGACTGTCGGCCGTGAACTACCGCTTCGAGCAGGCGGCGGGCAACGCCACGGCGTTGACCCTGACCGCAGCCCCGCGCAACAACCCGGTGCAGCAGAACACGCTCACCCTGCTGGACCTCGGGTTGGCCTCGGTCGTGCCGCCGGTGCAGATGTCCACGCCCTCCGAAGGCCGGGTGTTGGACGCCGTGCCGAGCCTGGGTGGAAGCGGCGATTCGCCGAGCTTCCGCCCGGTGAACGCCTCCACCATGTCGCGCTCCGAATTGGTCACCTTGCTGGCCGCGCGGGACAACTTCAAGAAGAAGCTGTTTGCCGACACGCTGCACAAGCTGGAGATCGACCCCAGTCTGGCCAATGTGCGCCCCTGCGCAAACGAACATGAACTGGGCACCGGGCTGTGCCTGATCACCGCCGAGCTCAAGCGCAGCATCGAAGCGGCCCGACGCCTGGAGCAGTTGCAGCGCACCGGGGCGGCGCGCGTGAAGCAAGCCAAGCTGCCGGCCATCGAACGCAAGGTGGCGCTGCTCATTGGCATCAACGAGTACAGCGACCGGCGCATTCCGGCGCTGCTCAACGCCGTACCCGATGCACGCGCCGTGCGCAAGCTGCTGGAGGAGCAACTCGGCTACGAGACGGTGATCGTGGAGGATGCCTCCAAGGAAACCATCATCCGCGCGCTGAACCGCGTGGCGCTGGACGCCGGGCGTAACGACTCGGTGATGATTTACTACGCCGGTCATGGCGAGGTGGTGCCCAAGACGGGCTTGGGCTACTGGCTGCCGGCCGACAGCCGCGTGGACAAGCCGGAGACCTGGCTGGCCAATGCCGACATCGAGCGCATGATCAGCCTCATCGGGGCCAAGCAGCTCATGCTGGTGTCCGACAGCTGCTACTCCGGGACCCTGGCCGGCTCGGAGAAGGTCAAGCTGGACGGCAGCCTTCAGGTGGACGAACTGCTCAACCGCAAAGCCGCCATCGTGATGTCCTCGGGCGGCAATGAGCCAGTGGCGGACGAAGGCCGTGAAGGGCATTCCATCTTTGCCTGGCACCTGATGAGCAAGTTGCGCGAGCTGGGTGACTGGCAGGCCGGTGGCAATGTGTTCGAGCGCATCCGCACCGCAGTCAGCGCCGAGTTCCCGCAGACACCCCAGTACGGCGCCTCGCGCTCGGCCGGTCACCAGACAGGCACCGACTACCTGTTCGAACGACGCGAGATTGAGAAGGCTGCAGGGCCCGCCCCGGCGAATCCGCCGGCGCCGGTCGCTCGATGAGTGCCACGCAACCCTGGGGCTGGCGCGCCCGAACGCTGGCAGCGTGGTGCCTGCTGGCGCCTGGCTGGGCGTGGTCTCAAGCCTTTGAGCTCATCACACCCGACATGGTGGCAGCCGAGTCGCGTGCCGAGCCCCGCGCGTCGGAGGTAGGTGGCCCCAGCCCTTCGGTACGCATGCGCTCCGTGTCACGGCCGAGCATCCGCGTGCTGACCCCAAGCCTCGGCACGGGCTCCCTGAAATCGCCCGTTCGCATCGAGCTGGCATTCGATGCGGCGAGCGATGCGCGCATCGACCTGGCCAGCTTTCGTGTGCTCTACGGCATGCTGCGCATCGACCTCACCGAAACGATTCGCAAGAACGCCACCGTGACCGAGAAGGGCATCGTGGCGCCAGCGGCCAAGGTGCCGCCGGGGACGCACCGCCTGTTGCTGCGCATCCAGGACAACTTGGGACGCAGCGGGGAAACGGAGTTGCGCTTCACCGTGGAGGAGTGATCCAGGATCGAGACCACAGCCCCTGATGCAGCGGCAGCAGCCCCAGCTTCTGCAAACGGCGGCCTCCGCAATCCCCGGCGCAGCCGCGGCACCGTCAGCCGTACAACACCTTCGGCAACCACAGGCCGATGGACGGCCACTGGTAGAGCAGCACGATGGCCAGCACCTGGATCCCCATGAAAGGGAGCATGCCGGCAAAGATCTGATTCAAGCTGACATGGGGCGGGCTCACGCCCTTCAGGTAGAAGGCGGCCATGGCCACCGGCGGCGACAGGAAGGCGGTCTGCAGGTTCAAGGCCACCAGCAGGCCGAAGAAGAGCGGGTCGACGCCGAAGTGATCCAGCAGAGGAATGAAGATCGGCATGAAGATCACGATGATCTCGGTCCACTCCAGGGGCCAGCCCAGGATGAAGATGATGAGCTGGCTGAGCACCAGAAACTCGGTCTTGCTCAGCTCCAGGCCGAGCACCCATTTTTCCACCAGGTCCTGACCGCCGAGCAGGGCGAAGGCCGCCGAGAAGATGGCCGAGCCGACGAACAGCCAGCAGACCATCGCGCTGGTCTTTGCCGTGAGAAAGACCGAGTCGCGCACCTCCTCGCGCAGCTGCGCCTGGCGGTAGGACAGCATCACCCACAGCAGCACGCCCAGCCCGGCGATGGCCCCCAGCCCGGGCGACACCGCCGTCTGCACGAAGCCCTCGGCCTTGGCGATGTACCAGCCGACGCAAATGAGCAGCGGTGCCCATAGCAGCAACCAGACCAGGAAGACCGGCCGGCGCTGGCCCGGCGTGCGCTTGTGCAGCACCGCGTAGACGGCCGCGAGCAGGTAGCCGCCGAAGGCCCCGACGGCCGCCGCCTCGGTGGGCGTGGCCAGGCCGAAGACGATGGAACCGAGCACGGCCAGGATCAGCACCATCAGCGGGAAGAAGCTGGTCAGCAGCAGCTTGAAGATTTCCAGGCGCTCGAAGCTCAGCAACCCATAGAAGGCTACGAGGCCCAGGACGGCCGCTGCTGCGCCCAACCAGGCCCCACCACGCGCCTCGCTCGCCAATGGGGCGGCAGCCGCCTCGTCGGTAGGCTCTGCAACTGCCAGGGATCCACCCGCCGCGTCGGGGGCTTCAGAGGCGACGGCAGCGGCTGCGCTGGCCTCGGCCTCGCCAGGCTCTGCCAGCGCCCCTTCCGGCTCGGCCAGACCCTCGTCCTTGGGTTCAGCCAACGCGCCGTCGGCCTCGGACGCGGCCCCTTCGGGCTCGGCCAGGCCTTCGGACGCCGAAGGCTCCGCCAGGCCGGTGCCAGACCCGGCCGATCCGCCGGATCCGCTTTCCTCGGCGGGCGCCTCCAATCGCTGCACCGCATCGCTGCCATGCGTCAGCGGGTTGTGCTGGTGCAGCCACACCACGCCCCACAGCGAGACGAGGACGAGCACCGGCAGCAAGGCCACACCGAGTTGGCGAAGCGCCGCAGACCGGGTCGGTCCCTTCAGGGCGGCCAAGAGAGCCGGCAGCGCCAGTCGACGCCGGCCGCCACTGAGTTGCAGGGCCAGCGGCGGCAGCAGCACCTGCCGTGCTTCGGGGGGCAGCGGCGGCATCAGCTGAGGCTTCAACCAGGCCAGCAGCACGACGTACACCACGTAGAGGCCGGCCAGCATCAGCCCGGGAAAGAAGGCCCCTGCGTACAGCTGCACCACCGACACGCCGGCCGTGGCGCCGTAGACGATGAGCATCACCGAAGGCGGGATGAGGATGCCCAGGCAGCCGCCCGCGGTGATGGCGCCGGCGCCCACACGCACGTCGTACCCGGCCTTGAGCATCTGGGGAAAGGCGAGCAGCCCCATCAAGGTGACCACGGCGCCGACGATGCCCGTGGCGGTGGCAAAGATGGCGCAGGTGAAGAGCGTGGCCACAGCCAGCGAACCCGGCACGCGCGCCAGCGCCAGGTGCAGGCTCTTGAACAGCTTGTCGATGAGGTTGGCCCGCTCCACCAGATAGCCCATGAAGACGAAAAGCGGGATGGAGATGAGCACGTCGTTGCCCATCACCTTGAAGGCGCTTTGGACCATCAGCGTGAGCGTCTTGCCGGTGTCGAAGTCATAGGCCAGCCACGTGAAGGCCATGCCCATGCCCATCAGCGTGAAGGCGGTCGGAAAGCCCAGCATGATGGCCACCACCACCAGGGCCAGCATGGTCAGGCCGAGGTGCCCGCTGCTGAGCCGTTCGGCCCTGAGCAGCACGAAGGCCGTGCCCGCGATGATCAGACCCATCAGGCTGAAGCCGAACCAGAGTTCTTTGCGCAGTTTCATAGGTTCAGTCAGTCCGCGTGGACCATCTGCTTGAGCTTGTCCACGTCGACTTCCTCGACGTCGTGCTCGCGGCTCGGCCAGGCGCCGTCACGCAAGCACTGCAGGCAGCGGACGAACTCCGCCAGACCCTGCAACAGAAGCAACAGCCCGGCCAGCGGGATCACCGCCTTGAACGGGTAGAGCGGCAGCGGTGTCGCGCTGAAGGTCGATTCGCGGATGGCCAGCGAATCGCCGAAGAAGGTCCAGCCTGCCCAGGTCAGCGCCACGATTCCGGGCAGGAAGAAGAGCAGGTACAGCACGAGGTCGATGCCTGCTTGCGTGCGAGGCTGGAAGAAGCCATACAGCACGTCGCCCCGAACATGCCCGGCCTTGGCCAGGGTGTAGGCGCCGGCCATCATGAACAGGGTGCCGTAGAGCTGGATCTGGGCGTCCAGATTCCAGTCGTGCGGGGTGTTCAGCACGTAGCGCGAGAACACCTCCCAAGCGATGAGCAGGGTGAGCAGCACGATCAGCCAGGCCAGGGCCTGACCGACCCAGGTGGACAGGTGGTCCACCGCGAGCAGGAGCTTCTTCATAAGGAAAAGGGGGCCGGAGCCCCCTGGGTTCGTCAGCCCTTGCCGCCGGTGCGGAAGTAGCGATTCCAGGCCATCTTGAAGTCCACCGTGTAGTCGGCCTGCCAGCCGCCGGCGCGCTGCGCGAAGACGCGTTGGCTGTCGAGCACCTTCTTGAACAGCGGGTTCTCAGCGGCCTTGGCCGCGGTCACCTTGTCCCAAGCGTCGAGCTGCGCCTTGAGCACGGCATCGGGCGTCTTGAAGAACTTCACGCCCATCTTCTTGAGCTCCAGGTAGTCGGCGCTGTTGCGCTCGATCGCCTTCCAGCTCATGTCGGCGCTGGCCGCTTGCACGGCGTAGTCGATCACCGCCTTCAGCTCGCTGGGGAGCGCGTTGTACTTGTCCTTGTTGAAGAGGATCTCGAACTGCTCGCCACTCTGGTGGAAGCTCTGCAGCATGCAGTTCTTCACCACGTCGGGGAAGCCCAGCAGTTTGTCGCTGGAAGCGTTGTTGAACTCGGCGGCGTCGATCAGCCCGCGATCCAGCGCCGGCACGATCTCACCACCTGGCAGCGGGTTGACCGCCGTACCGAGTTCCTTGAACACGTCCACCGCCAGGCCCACGGTGCGGAACTTCAGGCCCTTGAGGTCGGCCACCTTGGCCACGGGCTTCTTGAACCAGCCCAGCGGCTGGGTGGGCATGGGGCCGTAGAGGAAGGACACCACGTCGATGTTCAGCGCGGCATAGACCTCGGCCAGCAGCGCCTTGCCGCCGCCGTAGTAGTGCCAGGCCAGCACCATGTTCGGGTCCATGCCGAAGGCCGGGCCCGAACCCCACAGCGCCAGCGCGTTGTTCTTGCCGTAGTGGTAGGCCACCACGCCGTGTCCGCCATCGAGCGTGCCCTTGTTGACGGCGTCCAGCAGTTGGAAGGCCGGCACCACCGAGCCGCTGGGGAGCACCTCGATCTTCAGCCGTCCGCCGGCCATGTCGTTGACCTTCTTGGCGAAGTCGTTCGCGTACTCGTGGAAGATGTCTTTGGCCGGCCAGGTGGACTGGAAGCGGAAAGTCGTGGTCTGCGCCTTGCTGATCATCGGGGCGGCCAGCAGGGTGCCGCCCACGGCGGTGGTGCTCGCCTTCTTCAGAAAGCCGCGGCGCGGCTGGCCCTTCTTGTCGTCGGTGCTCATCCAGGGTCTCCTCGGGGTGGGTGGGCGCCGCTGCGGGATGCACGGGCGCTGGCCCCGCATGCTGGCGGCAGCGCGCCTCGCCGTCATCGGGGGCAGCGCTTGCGTGTTCGCGCGCAAGGGTTTACGCGTAGGGCCGTGTCAGCGCCATCCACCGTCGATGGCGTAGCGAAGCAGCGCGGCCGGCGTGTCCAGATTGAGCTTGCGGCGCAGGTGCAGGCGGTGCGTCTCGACGGTGCGCGCGCCCATGCCCAGGCGCGCGCCGATCTGGCGGCTGGACAAGCCTTCGGCGAGCAGGCCCAGCACCTCGCGTTCACGCGTCGTCAGGTGCGGCGCATCGCCGCTGCTGATTGGATTCGGCCAGACCTCACCGCCCCCAGCCACCGTGCGCAGCGCCTCGATGATGGCCTCGGCCGGGCTGTCTTTCAGCACATAGGCACGCGCGCCCGCGCGCTGGGCTTCGCTCACGTAACCCGGGTTGTCGTACATGCTCAGCACCAGCACGCGCAGGTCCGCTTGGCGGGCCAGCAATTGGCGGGTGAGTTCGATGCCCGATTCACCGCGCAGCGCCACGTCCATGATCACCATCTCCGGCCGGTGGCGGTCCAGCTCGACCAGCGCCGACTGCGGGTCGCCGGCCTCGGCGACGACGCAAAAACCAGCCACACCAGCCAAGCGGGCGCGCAGTCCATCGCGCACCATCGGATGGTCGTCGACGAGCAGCAGCTTCAGGTCCATGCGGTACGCGGCAGGTAGGCGGCGACACGTGTGTGCCCCGCCCGGCTTTCCAATTGGAGCTGGCCGCCCAGGTTCTCGATGCGCTCTCGCAGATGCAGCAGGCCCAGGCCCTGGCGAGCAGCCACCACATCAAACCCGATGCCGTCATCCTCGATGCCCAGCAGCAGGCCGGCGCCGTCGACTTGCATGACGAGCCGCACGTGGTTCGCGATGGCATGGCGCTCCACATTGCCGAGCGCTTCCTGGGCGAAGCGGAACAAGGCGGTCGCCACCGTTTCGGGCAGGCGCGGAAGCTCGACCAACTCCATGTGCAAGGCCACTCCGCTGCGGGCCTGCCACTCGCGACCGAGCTGCTCCAGCGCGCGCGCCAGTCCCAGATCGTCGAGCAAGGGGGGGCGCAGGTCATGGGCGATCAGACGCACCTCGCCGAGCACCTCGCGCAGCCGCGTGACCACTGCCTCGAGCTGCGGGCTAGGCTGCGCGGCGGCTGCGCTCTCGGCCAGGAACTTCACCGATACCAGCGACTGCGTGACGCCGTCATGCAGTTCGCGCGCCACGCGGGCCCGCTCGTCCTCCTGGCTGCGGACGAGTTGGGCGGCCAACTGTCGCAGGCGTGCGTCGGCCTTGCGCTGTTCGCTGACATTCACGAAGAGCGCCCCCGCCGCCAGTGTGAGCAGGCCCAGCAGCGCGAGCGCGGCGAGGCGCCCCAGGGTGTCGACCAGTGCAGCCTCGGTGGCTTGCTGCATGCGGGTTCGCGCCGCTTCCAACTCGTCGATGAAGGCACCGGTTCCCAGCATCCACTCCCACCCGGCGATGGGCTCCACATAAACCAATTGCGGCTCCAGTTGCCCGCTGCTGGGCCTTCGCCAAGGCAACTGCACATAGCCGCCGCCAGCGCGTGCCTGCGCCAAAAGGGGCTCGATGCGGCGGCCGGTGGCGGGCTGCGTCAGCAGGTTGCGACCTTCCAGCTCGGGCTCGCGAGGGTCGAGCAACACCTGGCCGTCGAAGCTGAAGACGAAGAAGAAGCCGTCGTGACCGAACTCCAGGCGCCGCAGGATGGTCAACGCCTGGCGCTGTGCCTCACGCTCGGGCATGCCGTCGCGCACCAGGTGCGCGATGCTGCTGCGGCCGACGTTGAGCTTGCCCTGCAACTCCGCCCGCCGAGCCGCCAGGAGCACGGGTTCGACGGCTTGCAACTGCAGGTCGGCCAGCACACGCGCCCGCTGGTTGAGCATCCAGGCAATGCCCGCGCTGGTCACCAACAGCGGCGCCAAGCCGAGCCACAACCAGGCGGCGCGCGCCTTCACGCAGAGGCGGCGCGCGCAAAGAGCACGCGCTGGGAGTTCAGCGGCAGAAAGGCCGGCACAGGCTGACGCATGGCCGGCTTTGTACCCTCAGCGCCAGCGCAGCGGCTCGATCTCCACGGTCCCCAGCCCGCTGCTCAGCAGAAGATGGCCTTCCTGGATGGTCGCCTGCAACTGCATGCTGCGCTCGGCCAAGGCCGTCAGCTCGACCACCGCTGAATGGGGCAGACGCCAGACGCTGAGCTTGTCCAGGCGCGTGAGCTTGGTCTCGATGCCCTTCCACCAGACCTCGGCGGTGGGGCCGAAGGCGTAGGTGGCGACCGCCTCGCTCTTGTTGCAGGCCTTGGTGAGCGCACGCTCATCGGGCTGGCCGACCTCGATCCACAGGCGCTTGGCGCCGGTGTAGTCGGTCAGGTGCACATCGGGGTCGTCGGCGTCGCTCAAGCCCGCGCCGAAAGCGAGCGTGGCGTCGCCGTTGCAACGGGTTTGCAGTTCGTGCGCGTGCAGCGCCAGCGCCACCAACCGGACCATCATGCGCTCGTCGGTTTCGCTGGGGTGCCGGGCCAGGGTCAGGTTGTGGTCCGCGTAGTAGCCGTGGTCGATGTCCGCGATGGACAGGTTGGCCTTGAAGATGGTGCTCTTTAGCGCCATCACAGCTTCCACATCAGGCCGGCACCGAGGTGCCGGGTGCCGCTGCCGACGGCCTGGAAGTCCACGCGCATGGCCAGGCTGCGGCCGAGTGCCCCGTGCAGTCCACCGCCCCAGAGCAGGCGCGTGCGGCCCGCGTCTTCGCCGTTGGGCACATCGCTGGACAGCCTCCCCAGGCCGAGGCGACCGTACAGGCTCCAATGCTGCGACCAGGTGCTGCGCGCCAACACCGAGGCGCTGGCGATGTCGGCCCGTGGGTTCTGACCGATGCGGCGCCAGCCGAGTTCCGCCGCGTAGCGATCGCCCAGCGTGGCACCGGCGTACAGGCCGATGCTTCCGCGGCTGTCGTTGAGGACGCGCGTGCGGGTGACGCCGAAGTCAGCGCCGGCGAAGTAGTCGGCCGCCTGCGCGTGGCTGCCAAGCAAGAGCGCCAGGACGAGAAAAACCAAGTGGCGCATGCTGCGCTCCGAACCGTTCGAGGGGCGCGCAGTGTAAGAAGGCGGCCCGTGGCCGCTCACTCCCTCAGTGCAGGCCCAGCCAGTGGCCGGCGCGCTGGTACTGGGCGTGCAGTTGCTCGGCGAGTTGCTGCAAGGGCGCGCAAGGGCTGACGCGAGCCCACTGCAGCAGGTGCTTCGCGTAAGCCATGTCGAAGAGCATGCGCGTGGGCTCCACGCCGGCACCCTGCGTCTGCATGAGGCGGGCGAAGCGCTCCAACTCGTCAAGCTTGGCGCTGACGCTGAGGCCGCCGAGGCCGAGCAGGCCGTCCAAGCGCCGGTCGAAGGCCTCTTCGGCCGTGGCGGCGGGCTGGGCGTGCGGCGAGCGCGGCAAGTCGATGACCATGGCTGCCATGCTGCCCAGGCGCGCACATGACTTGAGCCGAAATAGCGGGGGCAAGACCCGTCAGTTCGCGTCCTTGCGTTTGCCGTTTGCGTGCGCGGCGGCGTGCGGCGCTGCATCCAGGGTCGCCAACTCCCCGTAAAGCACGCATCCGCCTTCGACCACCAGGAGTTCTCCTTGCCCCGCACCCAGCCCGCCCCACGTCCTGCCCTCGTGCTGCTCGCCGCCGTCGCCTGCTCCCTGGGTCTGGCCCTGCTCAGCGCCCCCGCCCATGCCGGAAGCGGCAAGTTGCTGCTCACTGGCGGTGTCAGCACCATCGACGGTGCAGCCGGCGGTGGGCTCACGCCCTGGGCGGTCACCGGTAGCTATGCCACCGACGGCCAGTGGGGCGGTACGGCGCATGCCACGGCGGTGCGCACCGGCAACTACCGCCTGGCCACCTACGGCGCGGCCCTGTCGTGGAGCGACCGCTTCGAAGTCAGCTTGGCCAAACAGGACTTCGACACCCAGAACAACCTGGCGCCGCTGGGCCTGCCCGGCCTGCACCTGAAGCAGGACATCGTGGGCTTGAAGCTGCGACTGGCTGGCGACGCCATTCTGGACAGCGACACCTGGATGCCTCAGATCGCCGTGGGCCTGCTGCACAAGCGCAGCAACGCCGGCGCGCTAGGCCCCACCTTGTACGGTCCGCTGGGCGCGAAGAAGAACGGCACCGACGTCTACCTGAGCGCCACCAAGCTTTTCCTGGCCCAGGGTTTGCTGGTGAACGGCACGCTGCGCGGCACCAAAGCCAACCAGAACGGCCTGCTGGGCTTCGGCGGCGCGCAGTCCGACTCGATGAAGTGGCAGCCCGAGATCTCGGTGGCCTGGTTGCTCAGCCCGAGCCTGGCCGTAGGCGCCGAATTCCGCGCCAAGCCCGACCACCTGAACCAGTCCGTGCTCGGCGCCGGCGCGCTCAAGGAGGACGACTGGAAGGACCTTTTCGTGGCCTGGGCCCCGAGCAAGCAGTTCTCGCTCACCCTGGCCTATGTGGACCTGGGCCGCATCGCCCCGGCCGTCCAACCCAAGCGACAGACCGGCGCCTACCTGTCAGCCCAGTTCGCGTTCTGAACCTCCGAGAGATCCCCAATGAAACCTACTCTGCTTGCCCTGTCTCTCGCCCTGACGGCCCTGGGCACCCTGGCCAAAACCGCCCTGCCCACCTCCAGCAGCCAGCTGGCGGCGCCGGCCGACGACAGCTTGTACCAGGCCTTTGGCCAGAAGGAAGGCATCCGCACCCTGATGGTCGACTTCAACGCCGACGCGCGCCTGCAGCCCTTCTTCAAGGACGGCGACACCGAGCCGCTCGTCACCCAGCTCACCAACCAGCTGTGCCAGGAAGCGGGCGGACCCTGCGTCTACAAAGGCGCCACCATGAAGCCCATCCACGCCGGCATGGAGATCCGCCGCGAGGACTTCAATGCCTTGGTGGATGTGCTGCAGGACGCCATGAAGGCCAAGGGCATTGCCTTTGCCGCGCAGAACTGCATGCTGGCGCGGCGGGCGCCGATGCATCGGGACATCGTGAACCGCTGAGGGTCAGCCGTCCCTGGCCGGCGCATGCGCCTCGATGAAGCCGGCCAGCTGATCGCACCAGGCGCCCGAGGGCGGTTCGAGTTCGGCGAGTTGCACCAGCGCCACCCCAGCATCGGCCAGCATCTTTTCGGTGGCCGCATTGCTGGCGCCATGGTGCGGCTTCTTTTCCAGATAAACCACGCGCCGGATGCCGACCTGGATGATGGATTGCGCGCAACGCGGGCAAGGGTATTGGGTGGCGTAGATCGTGCTGCCGGTCAGCGGCAAGGTGACGCAGTTCAGGATGGCGTTGACCTCGGCATGCACGATGTAGCTGTGGCGCGAGTTCAAGGGGTCGGTGTCGTCATCACCCCAATAGACCGGGTCGGCGTCGTTGCAGCCGCGCGGCAAGCCGTTGTAGCCCACGCCGAGGATCTTGTTGTCGCTCGAGGCGATGCACGCGCCATTGCGCTTGCGTGCGTCCTTGCTGCGCGCGGCGGCCAGCAGGGCCACGCCCATGAACATCGAGTGCCAGGGAATCAGGGGCTTGTTGTCCATGGAGCCGCACTCTACGCGGCGGCCACGCCTTCGCTCACTCCGCCGGTTCCGCTACCCTGTGCCGATGGCCCAGTCTGACGATCTCGGATTCACCCACCGCACCCGAAAGAGTGGCGATGTGGAACTGCTGCACCGTGGGCGGCTGGCAGCCACCCTGCGCGGCACGGAAGCGGCAGGCTTCCTGGCGGAAATGGATGGCTGCGGACCCGACGAGGCGCAACAGCTCATGGCACGCCTGACCGGCAACTACAAGCGCGGCAACGAACGCCTCGCCGCCGCGCACCCGCGAAATCGGCGCTGAGGGCCTTCGCGCCGCGAGGGCCCCTGCGCATCAAGCCTCTACCGGCCCCGCCTCCGTCCGCGGCCCCGCCACCTGCTTGCGCGCCATCAGCGTGACCAAGGTGGGCACAACGAACAGCGTGAGCAAAGTGCCGAGCAACATGCCGCCGACGATCACCCAGCCAATTGGCTGGCGGCTTTCGGCCCCGGCCCCGTGGGCCAGGGCCAGCGGCAGCGCCCCAAGCACCATGGCGCCGGTGGTCATCAGGATGGGGCGCAGGCGCTGCACGCTGGCGTGCAATACCGCTTCCATCAGCGGCTCGCCCGCGCGGCGCAACTGGTTGCTGAACTCGACGATCAGGATGCCGTGCTTGGTGATCAGGCCCACCAGGGTGATGAGGCCGATCTGGCTGAAGGTGTTGATGGTGTTGCCGGTGAAGTGCAGCGCGAGCAAGGCCCCGACCATCGACAGCGGCACCGCCATCAGGATGATGAAGGGGTCGATGAAGCTTTCGAACTGCGCGGCCAGCACGAGGAAGATGAACAGCACAGCCAGCACGAACACCATGCCCAGCGCCCCGCTGGACTCGCGGAACTCGCGGCTGACGTCGGTCAGGTCGGTGGCGTAGCCGGGCGGCAGCACCTCCTTGGCGATGCGGTCCATCTCGGCCAGCGCCGTGCCCAGCGCGAAGCCCGGCGCCAGATTGGCGCTGATGACCACCGCGCGCCGCTGGTTGAAGTGGTTGAGCTCGCGCGGGCTCACGGTTTCACGCACCTTCACCAGGCTGGACAGCGGCACCATGGTGTCGTTGCGTCCGCGCACGAAGAGCTGCGAGATCTGCTCAGGCGTGGTGCGGCTGCTGGCCTCCAGTTGCACCATCACGTCGTACTGCTCGGCATCGCGCTTGTAGCGGGTGACGTTGCGGCTCCCGAGCAGGGTCTCGACGGCGCGTGCCACCTGGTCGATGTTGACCCCCGCGTCCTGCGCACGCTCGCGGTCCACGTCGAGCACCAGCTCGGGTTTGTTCAGGCGCAGGTCGGTGTCCACCTGCACGAAGCCGGGGTTCTTCGCCATCTCCGTCTGGAACTGCTGCACCGCTCGACCCAGGTTGGCGTAGCTGTCGTTCGCGATGATCACGTAGCCCAGCGGCCGGCTGCGGAAGCCTTGCCCCAGGCTGGGTGGTGTGACCGGGAAAGCCTGCACCCCGGGCAGTTGCGCCAGCTTGGGCTGCAGGGCCTGCGCCAGCTGCTTGGTGCTTCGGGTGCGGGTCTCCCAGTCGGTGTAGCGCACGATGACCGCGCCGCTGCTGACCTGCCCGCCGCCGATGAAGGCGAACACGCGCTCCACCTCGGGGTCCTCACTGGCAAGGCGTGCCGCAGCGTCCAGGTAGCGCGCGGTGTAGCCCAGCGTGGCGCCATCGGGGGCCGACACGGGCGTGAAGATGACGCCGCGGTCTTCGATCGGCGCCAGTTCGCGCGGCGCCATGTTCCACAGCCACGCACTCCCTGCACCGCTGGCCAGCATGATCAGCAAGGTCACCCAGCGCCGATGCAGCACCCAGTTCAGGGCTCGGCGGTAGGCGGCATCGACAGCGTGAAGACCCCGCTCCATGACCCGCTCGAAGCGCCCGGGCGCATGAGCCTTCAGCAGCAGCGAGCACATCATCGGCGTCAGCGTCAGTGCCACGAAGCCCGAGACGATGACGGCTCCGGCCAGGGTCACCGCGAACTCGGTGAACAGGCGGCCGGTGCGCCCTGGCGTGAAGGCCAGCGGTGCGAACACCGCCGCCAGGGTCAAGGTCATGGCGACGACCGCAAAGCCGATCTCCCGGCTGCCCTTGATGGCAGCCTGGAAGGGGCTCATGCCTTTCTCGATGTAGCGGTAGATGTTCTCCAGCACGACGATGGCGTCGTCCACCACCAGGCCGATGGCCAGCACCAGGGCCAGCAAGGTCAGGGTGTTGATGGAAAAGCCGGCCAGTTGGATGAGCGCGAAGCTGCCGATCAGGCTGACCGGGATGGTGACCAGCGGAATGATGGAAGCGCGCAGCGTGCGCAGGAACACGAAGACGACCAAGGCCACCAGCACGACCGCTTCGATGATGGTGGTGTAGACCGACTGCACCGAGCGGTCGATGAAGACCGAGGTGTCGACGGCGAGCTCCATCTCCAGCCCGGGCGGCAGTTCGTCGCGAATGGCCGGCAGCATCTTGTTCACCGCCGCGCTCACTTCCAGCGGGTTGGCAGTGGCCTGCTTGACCACGCCCAGGCCCACCGACGGACGGCCGTTGAGGCGGATGCGGGATCGCTCGTCGGCGGCCGCTTCCTCGACGCGGGCGACGTCACGCAGGCGCACCGGCAGGCCGCCGCGCTGCGCGACGACGATGTCCTCGAACTGCGCCGGCGTGTTGATGTCGGTGCGCGCGGTGACGTTGAACTCGCGCTGCTCGCTTTCGATACGACCGGCCGGCACCTCCAGGTTTTGGCGACGCAAGGCGTCTTCCACGTCCTGCACCGTCAGGCGATAGGCGGCCAAGCGCTCGGGCTCCACCCAGATGCGCATGGCATAGCGGCGGTCGCCGTTGACTTCGACATCGGCCACGCCAAGGGCGGTCTGCAGCTTCGGCCGCACCACCCGGTTCACGTAGTCGGTGACCTCCAGCGGGCTCATCTGGTCCGAAGGGAAGGCGATGCGCATCATCGGCTGCGCGTCGGCCTCGACCTTGCCCACCTGCGGCTCGTCGGTCGCCTGAGGCAGACGGTTGCGCACCCGGGCCACGCGATCTCGCACATCGGCCGCGGCGTTGTCCGGGTCCTTGTTCAGCTTGAAGCGCACCGTGATCTGGCTGCGCTCGCTGCGCGAGATGCTGGTCAGGACTTCCACGCCCTCGATGCCGGCGATGCTGTCTTCCAGCGTCTTGGTGATCTGGCTCTCGATCACCTCCGAGCTGGCGCCGGCCAGGCGGGTGGAAACGGTGACCACCGGCTCGTCGATGCGCGGGTACTCGCGCACCGTGAGTTGCTGGTAGCTGACCCCGCCCACCAGCAGGATGAGCAGGGACATCACGACCGCCAGCACTGGCCGCCGGATGGAGAGTTCAGGCAGTTGCATCAGGCCCCCTTCGGCTTGTTGCCGCCGCCGATCTTCTCCGGGTCCACCGCCTTGACCTTGGCCGACTCGCCGCGCAGGCGTTGCTGGCCGGCGGTGACGACCTGCTGGCCGGCCTGCACGCCCTCCAGCAACTCGGCCCATCCCGGCTTGCGCGCACCCACCTTCACCGCCACGCGGCGTGCCTCGCCGTCCTTCACGGTGTAGACGAAGAGCTTGCCGCCTTGCGGCACGAGGGCCTCTTCCGGCACCCAAAGCGCCGCTTCGCGACGCCCCAGCTCCAGCGCCACGCGCACGAAGAGGCCGGAGCGCAGATTGGGGACGGTCTGCTGGAGGGCGGCACGCACGAGCAATGCGCGGCCGTCGGCATCGGCCTTGGCGTCCACCGCCTCGACCTTGCCGGCCAGACGCGTGCCAGGCAGTGCGTCCACGCTGACGCTGACGGCTTGGCCCACGCGCAGCCGGCCGGCGAACTGCTCGGGCAGACGGAAGTCGGCCCAAAGCTGGCTCGGATCCTCCAGGCTGATCAGGTCGGCGCCGTCCTTCACGTAGTCCCCCAGGCTGACGAGGCGGATGCCGGCCACGCCGCTGAAGGGCGCCCGCACCTGCAGGCGCGACAGCTGGGCACGCGCCAACTGCACCTGGGCCTGCGCGACCTGGGCGGCAGACTGCGCCTGCTCCACCGCGCTGGCGGTGACGAAGCCTTGCGCCAGCAAATCTTGCTGGCGCCGCACGTTGCTGTCGGCGGTGGCGGCCTGTGCCAGCGCCTGTGCGAGCTGCGCCTGCTGCACGCCGTCGTCCAACTGCACGAGCAGCTGACCGCGGGCCACGCGTTGCCCGTCCCTCACGTTCAGCTGCACGATGCGCCCGGACACCTCGGGCCGCAGCATGGTGGTCTGTGCAGCGCGCAGGCTGCCCACAGCTTGCGCCGCCTCCAGCGCGGCCTCCTGCTTGACCGCACCCAGTTCCACGGCCACTGGTCCACCCTGGCCGCCTGGCGCACCACCAGGCCGCTGCTGCGCCCCCACCGTGCTGACCGCTGTACCCAGCAGCGTGCCGACCAACGCGACGCCCAGCAGCGCCAAAGCCCGAGTCCTCATGCTTTCTTGTCCTTCAATGCCAGTTCGACGCCCCGATTGGCGAGTTGATCGGCTTTCTCGTTGCCTTCATGCCCGGCATGGCCCTTGACCCAATGCCAGTCGATTTCATGCAGCGCGGCCAGCGCCGCGAGGCGCTGCCACAGCTCGGCGTTTTTCACCGGCTGACCGGCCGCAGTCCGCCATCCTCGCTTGATCCAGCCCGGCATCCATTCAGTCATGCCTTTCAGCACATATTCGCTGTCGGTGTAGAGCTGGATGTGGCAGCTGCGCTTCAGGGTGGCGAGCGCCTCGATGACGGCGGTCATCTCCATCTGATTGTTGGTCGTCGAGCGCGCACCGCCGCAGAGTTCCTTGCGGTGCTCGCCACTGATCAACCAAGCGCCCCAGCCGCCCGGGCCGGGGTTGCCTTTGCAGGCGCCGTCGGTGTACAGAGTCACCGCCGGCTTCTTGATGTTCAGGCTCATTCTTTGTGCATTTTGGAAGGCAGCGCCACGGCCGCGGCGGGACGGCGCTTGGCGCTGGAGCGGGCCAGGCCCACCAGTCGCATGCCGTGCACGCGCTTGATGGCCTGCAGGAAGTAGACGGCGCCAAAGACCGGCCACCAGGTTGCGCCCAGGCGGTCCATGAAGCCCCAGCGGGCCAGCCAGGCTTCTCGCTGCAGCGGCGGCCGCCAGCAACCGAATCGGGCGGCCTCCAGCTCGAAGCCGAGCAGCTTCAGCCAATCGCGCAATCGCCAGTAATCCAGGAACTCCCCCTGCTGCGGCAGGAAAGGACCGCCCCACCACGGGAAGGCGCGTTGGCGCAAGCCCCACAGCGAGGTCGGGTTCAGACCCAACACCATCAGCCGTCCTTCGGGGCGCAATACGCGATGGGCTTCGCGCAAGCGGTGGTGCGGATCGTCAGCCGTCTCCAGGGCATGCGGCAATAGCAGCAGGTCCAGACTGCCCGCTTCGAACGGCAGGGCATCGAAGTCGGTCACCAGATCGATCCCAGCGCCGGGCTGCTGCGCCAGCAGCCAGCGCTGCGGCATGCGGTTGGCGCGCAGGCCGGCCAGCGGCGGCAGGCCGAGCTGCAGCGCGTGAAAGCCAAACACATCGGCGACCGCAGCGTCCAGCTGCGCCTGCTCCCATTCGAGCAGGTAGCGTCCCGCCGGGCTCTGCAGCCATGCATCGAGGCTCTGCTCGAAATCTAGAATGGGGGCCACTTGAGCCCGAAGTCCGTTTGCTGATTGCGCATGCCTCGAATGTCGCGCTGGTCGCTGCTTCCCATTCCCGCCTTCAGCGACAACTACATCTGGCTGCTGCACGACGGAAAAACGGCCCTGGCGGTCGATCCGGGCGACGCAGCGCCCCTGGAGGCGGCCCTGGCCGCCCATGGCCTGGAGTTGCGGGCGATTCTAGTGACGCACCACCACCCGGACCATGTTGGAGGGCTTGCGGCCTTGCGCCGCCAGTGGCCGGGGCTGCGCGTGATCGGGCCTGCGCGCGAGGACATCCACGAACTCAGCGAGCGCGTGCGAGGTGGCCAGCACCTGCAGGTGCTGGGCGAACAGATTCGCGTGCTCGACGTGCCCGGCCACACCGCCGGCCATGTCGCCTACGTGATCGACCCACCTAGAGACGGCAGTGCGCCGCTGCTCTTCTGCGGCGACACCTTGTTCGCCGCCGGCTGCGGCCGCTTGTTCGAAGGCACGCCGGCGCAGATGCAGGCCTCGCTGGCGCAGCTGGTTGCGCTCGCCCCGGAAACCCGCGTGTGCTGCACGCACGAGTACACCCTGGCCAATCTGCGCTTTGCGCTGGCCGTGGAGCCCGCCAATCCGCGCCTGCAGGAGCGCCAGCGGCGCGAGCAGGCTCGGCGCGACGCGGATGAACCCACCCTGCCCTCCAGCATCGCGCTGGAGCTCGACACCAACCCCTTCCTGCGCTGCACCGAACCCGCCGTGCAGGCCGCCGCCCGCGAGCGTGCCCCGCAGCCGGCCCTGAGCAGCGACCCGCTCGCCGTGTTCACCGCGCTGCGGCAATGGAAGAACCAGTTTTGACGATGAAGACGACCCACACGCTCAGCCTGATCGCCACCGTGCTCTGTTTGGCCGGTTGCGCCCAGTTGCCGACAGACGCGCCCGGCGCCCCTTCGCCCGTGACCCACCCACAGACCGGTGCCAGTTGGGGTCAGGCGCTGGGTGCCGCCGCCGCGGCATCGGCAGTTCCGGCCGAGACCGTGAAGATCGTCTCGCTGCCGGTGGTGGAGGAGCCTGCCGAGGCACCCAAGCCCATCGTCCGAGACGATCTGCAGACCGATGCACTGCCGGTCGATTTCCAGTCCGCGCAAGCGCATGCCGACCTTTGGGCGCGCATCCGTGCCGGCCTGCAGCTCGGTGACCTCAGCGGCCCCCGCGTGGAAAAGTGGGAGGCCTATTACGGCAAGCGCCCCGACTACGTGGCGCGCATGACCGAACGCGGCGGGCGCTACCTTTTCCACATCGTCGAGGAGGTGCAGCGCCGCCAGTTGCCCATGGAGCTGGCCCTGCTGCCTTTCATCGAATCGGCCTTCAATCCCGAGGCCAAGAGCCGCGTGGCGGCCAGCGGCATGTGGCAGTTCATGAGTGCCACCGGCAAGGACTTCGACCTCAAGCAGAACCTGTTCCGCGACGACCGCCGCGACGTACTGGCCAGCACGCGCGCCGCACTCGACTACCTGGAGCAGCTTGGCCGCCGCTACGACGGCGACTGGCAGCTCGCGCTGGCCGCCTACAACTGGGGCATGGGCAATGTGGATCGCGCGGTGAAGCGCGCCAAGGCCGCAGGCAAGGAAGGGCGCTACGAAGACCTGCGAATGCCCACCGAAACCGCCGACTACGTGCCCAAGCTGCAGGCCATCGAAAACCTGGTGCGCGAGCCCGAGCGCTTCGGCGTCATCCTGCCGCTGCTCGCCAACCACCCCTTCTTCCTGAGCGTGCGCGTGGACCGCGACATCGACGTCGAGCTCGCCGCCGAACTGGCCGGCTTGACGCCCGAGGTCTTCCGCCAGTTCAACCCGCAAATGAACAAGCCGGTGATCCTGGCCGCTGCCACGCCCCAGCTGCTGCTGCCCTACGACAACGCCGAGCGCTTCGCGCGCAACTTCGCCCAGCACCGCGGCAGCTTCGCCAGCTGGACGGCCTGGCAGACGCCCAAGACCATGAAGCCCGCCGATGCCGCCAAACAGATCGGCATGAGCGAGACCGAGTTGCGAGCCGTCAACGGCATCAAGGGGCGCATGCTCATCAAGGGCGGCTCCACCCTTCTGGTGCCGCGCACCGCCAAGCGCGACCACGACGTCTCCGAGCACTTGGCCGATTCCGCCCAGCTGGCGCTCGCACCCGAACAACGACAGGTGCGCCGCACCGTGAAGGCGCGCAAGGGCGACACCCTGGCCACCATCGCCAAGCGCCACGGCCTGCCTGTGGCCCGGGTGGTGGAGTGGAACGGCGGACGTGCCGTGCACGCAAAGTTGAAGACGGGCGAGGCCGTCACCCTCATGAGCCCGGCCCGCGCCGTGGCCAAGGCGCCACCGAATGCCAAGACACAGGCCAAGGCCGGCAAGAAGACCGCCGCACGCAAGCCCGGCACCCCCCGTGTGGCGCAGGGCAAGCCGCCGGTGCGTCGCCCGGCCAAGCCGAGCTGATCAGGCGAAGAAGAGCGCCGCGCTCAGGCCAAAGCCGATCGCCCAGACCAGGCTGCGCCACAGCTGCAGGTCGGCCAGGTACAGGCCGATGTAGACCACGCGCGCGGCGATGAAGCCCAGGGCCAGTGCATCCACCAGGCCCTGCGCAGCGCCGTTCGTCTGCGCCACCAGCACGCCGGCAATGAAGAGGGGCAGCGCCTCGAAGCTGTTGATCTGCGCGTTGTTGGCACGCGCCGAGCGGCCGGTCTGCTGGGCCAGCCAGGCGCGCGGGTCGTGGTTGTCGTAGCCGCCATCGCGGCGGCGCTTGCCCCAGCCCGAAGACTTGGCGATGCCGGCACAGACGATCGGCAGCGCACAGGCAGCCAGGATGCAGAAGTTGGCGATGGTGCTCATACACAGAGGGTTGGCAGGGAAGCGCGCATTGCAGCATGGGCGGCGCTTCCGTCCAGTTGACGCTGTGTCACCAGCGCCACCGATCGCCAAGCTCAGCGCGCGAACCAGACCTTGGCGATGCCGTCCGGCGTGACCTCGTAGATGGCGGCCACCTCAGACGGTGTGGGCTGGGCGTCGGTGGTCACGCGCTCATGGTCGATCACCTTGTTGCCAAACACCATGCGATTCACCAGTTCGGCGTTCAAGCCCGGCTGCTGGAAGCGATTGCGCTGGTAGTGCTCGGCCATCGCGGCCTTGCCGGCCAGGAAGGGTTCGGGCTCGCCCAGACGGTAGATGCACACGTCGTCGGTGTACTCGGCCACGAAGCGCGCCAGGTCGCGATCGTTGTAGGCGTCGAGCTGGCGTTGCGCGAAGGCGGCGGGGTCGAAGGGGGTTGTCATCGGGCTTCAGCGTCGGTCGGCCAGCGCGTGCGCCAGGGTTCCGAGGTCCACGTATTCCAGCTCGGCACCGATCGGCACGCCACGCGCGAGCCGGCTGACGGACAGGCCGCGTGCCTTCAGGGCCTCGCCCAGCAGGTAGGCGGTGGCCTCGCCCTCGGCGGTGAAGCTTGTGGCCAGGATGACCTCGCGGACCTGCCCGTCATCGGCCCGCGCCAGCAAGGCTTCTGCACCTACCTCGCGGGGTCCGCGCCCATCCAGCGGGCTGATGCGCCCGCCGAGCACGAAGTAGTAGCCGCGGTAGCTGCCGCTGCGCTCGATGACCGCCTGGTCGGCGGGTGTTTCGACGACGCAGAGCAAGGCCGGGTCGCGCTGGGTATCCAGACAGACATCACACACCGGCGCCTCGGCGAAACCCTGGCAGCGCGTGCAGGTCTGCACCTGCGCCAGCGCCTCCTGCAAGCCGGCCGCCAGTTGCGCCGCCCCGCCACGGTCGTGCTGCAGCAAGTGGTAGGCCATGCGCTGCGCACTCTTGGGCCCCACCCCCGGCAGCTTGCGCAGGGCGTCGATCAGGTGCTCGAGGGCGGCCAACTCAGAACGGGAATTTCATTCCCGGCGGGAGCGGCAGGCCGGCGGTGAGCTTGCCCATCTTCTCCTGGCTGGTCTCTTCGGCACGGCGCACGGCGTCGTTGAAGGCGGCGGCCACCAGGTCTTCCAGCATGTCCTTGTCGTCGCTGAGCAGGCTGGGGTCGATCTGCACGCGGCGCACGTCGTGCTTGCAGGTCATGGTGATCTTCACCAGGCCGGCGCCGCTCTGGCCTTCGACCTCCACATGGGCCAGCTCTTCCTGCGCCTTCTTCAGGTTGTCCTGCATGGCCTGGGCCTGTTTCATCAGGCCGGCCAGTTGGTTCTTCATCATGTCGATGTCTCCAGGGGTTTGATGCTGCCCGGCAGCACGCGGCTGCTGGGAAAGTGTTCACGGATCAGCGCCAGCTCGGCAGAGCCGGCGATTTCGGCCTCGGCCGATCGTTGGCGCGCCTGCGCGGCGGCCTGTTCGCGCAGCAAGGGGCTGTCGCTCACCGGGCCGCTCTGCAACTGAAGCTGCACGCGCACGCCCGCCAGGCGTTCCAACGCCGCCTGCAAACGAGCTTGGCCACCGGCCAGGGCCGCGCTGGGGGCGCGAAGCTCCACCTGCCAGGCGTCGGCTTCGCGCGCCAGTTGCAGGCATTGGGCCTGCAGCGCCAAAGTGCGTGCCAGCCCCACCATCTCCAGTTGCGGCACCAGTTCAGCCCAGGCGGCGCCGGTGGGCGTGGGTTGAAGGACTTCCGCCGCAGGGGCAGCAGGCCCTGCCGGCTCACCGGGTGTCGCGCGCAGCGGCGCGCCGGCCCTTGAGACATCTGCGACTTCGGTGGGTGATCGTTCCGACGCCGACTCGTGAGCCGCGGACACCGCATCCAGTTCCTCGGGCGGAATGTCCTGCCACGGCGGCGCGTCAGGCTCGGCGCGCTGCTGCGCGGATTGCTGCTGCTGGGCTGGTTGCCGAGGTGGCTGCTGGGCTGGCGTCTGCACCGGCCGCTCAGGTCGATCGGGCGGCGGGCTGGTGCGCGGCGCCACCGGTCGCAGCGGCGTCGAGGGGTTGATGGGCGACACCGGCTCCACGGGCCGAATGGCCACCGGCTCCGCACGCCTTGCGGGCTCCTGCGGTGCGGCCAGGGCTTCGCTCGCCTCGGGCACGGCCCGAGCCTTGGCCACCGCGGCGCGGGCTGTCCCTGGCGAAGCCTGTGCCGGCGCGGACACCGGCACAGGCACGGGCACCTTGAGTGTGGGCGCTGCCGTCATGCGCAACGCGGCGCTGCCGCTGGCGCTGGCTCGGCCGGCTGGGCGAAAGGCCAGCGCGCGCAGCAGCAGCATCAAGAGGCCGGCATGCTCGTC
>JAFLDE010000053.1 GCA_017302655.1 Burkholderiales bacterium | reverse complement strand
CGATGGTTTCACGTCCGTCCACTTCGATGCGGGCATATTGCCCCGCTGGGATGACGCGTGTCAGAATGCCTGCCACCATCATCAGCACGAATAGGATCACCAACGATTGGATGAAAGCACGTTTGCCACAGGGCCTGCTGCACCTCGAGGTTGCCGGCGTTGGCAGCGGCCAGCAAGCGCTCCAGGCCGGGGTCCTGCAGCTGGTGCCACCAGCGGGCGTCGAAGGCGGTGGCAGTGTCCGCTCGCAGGAAGCGCGCCGGCGCAGGGGGCTGCTCCAGTACCGGGGGCGCGGTGGCACATGCCGTCAACAGGGCCGTGACCAGCAGGGCCACCGGCAGGCGCATCACGGCTGGACCTCGCTGGCGCAGATGGACGCGGCGCGGGAAAGGCCGTGCCAGGTCGAGGAAACGGGGGGGAGGCGGGACATGGCGAACTCCTGAGGACTGCGTCATGGTTGACGCTGTCAACCACTGTAGGTGGCAAAGTTGACGGCGTCAACCTCATGGCCTCAAGAAAGTTGACGCTGTCAACGCGCGCTTGGGACAATGCCGCCATGAGCCCTGCAGCGCCCCTTGCCGACGACCTGCTGCCGATGCGCGAGGCCTGCGTGCAAGCGGCGCGCGAGGCGATTGCCGAGCAGGGGCTGGAGAAGCTCAGCCTGCGCGACGTGGCGCGCCGACTGGGCGTGAGCCACCAGGCGCCTTACAAGCACTTCCCCAGCCGCGACCATCTGCTGGCCGAGGTGCTGCAGCGCTGCTACGAGGCCTTTGCCGATGCGCTGGAGGCGCGCCAGCGCTTCGACGATCCCGCTGCCGACATGGAATCGCTGGGTCGTGCATACATCCGCTACGCGGTGGGCAACCCGCTCGAGTACCGGCTCATGTTCGGCAACGACTGGCCGGAAGCGGCCGAGTACGCGGAGATGTACCGCGCCGGCCTGCGCGCCTTCGACGTGCTGCGCGCCGCGCTGCGACGTCTCTACGGCAAGGGCGTGCCCAAGGCCAAGGTGGACGCAGACGCGATGTTCGTGTGGAGCAGCATCCACGGCCTGGTGAGCATCCTGCAGGTGTCCTGCTGCGATCACCTGGACCTGGCGACGAAGGTGGAGGCCGGGCTGGCCGACCACCAGCTGGGCATGATCACCCACGCGCTTCGGGCTGCCTCGGGAGCCAGCGGCGCCGGTTGAGGGCGACGGCGCAGGCCGTTCAGGTGAAAAAAGGCCTGCGGGAGCAGGCCTGGTGCGCTGAGGGAGGGCTTAGCCCGCCTGCTGCAGGTGGTACTGCGTGACGCGCTCCACCTCGTTCTTCGATCCCAGCACCACGGCCACGCGCTCATGCAGTTTGCTGGGTGTGATGTCCAGGATGCGCCGGGTGCCATCGGTGGCGCCGCCGCCGGCCTGCTCGACCAGGAAGGCCATCGGATTGGCCTCGTACATCAGGCGCAGCTTGCCGGCCTTGTTCGGCTCGCGCGCGTCCCAGGGGTACATGAACACGCCGCCGCGGGTGAGGATGCGGTGCACGTCCGCCACCATGCTGGCCACCCAGCGCATGTTGAAGTCCTTCTCGCGCGGGCCGGTGCTTCCGGCCAGGCATTCGTCGATGTAGCGGCGCACGGGCGGAGCCCAGTGCCGCATGTTCGACATGTTGATGGCGAACTCCTTGGTGTCGGCGGGGATCTTGACCTCGGACTCCGTCATGACCCAGGAGCCCATCTCGCGATCCAGGGTGAACATCACCACACCGTCGCCGACGGTCAGCACCAGGGTGGTCTGCGGGCCATACACACAGTAGCCGGCGGCGGCCTGCTGCTTGCCGGGTTGCAGAAAGTCCTCCTCGCTGACGCCCCGCGTGTTCGTGACTTTGCGCAGCACCGAGAAGATGGTGCCGATGCTGACGTTCACGTCGATGTTGGAGCTGCCGTCCAGCGGGTCGAAGAGCAGCAGGTACTCGCCCTGCGGGAAGCGGTTCGGCACCACGTGGATGCTGTCCATTTCCTCGGAGGCCATGGCCGCGAGGTGGCCGCCCCACTCGTTGGCTTCAATCAACACCTCGTTGGCGATGATGTCCAGCTTCTTCTGAACCTCGCCTTGCACGTTCTCACTGACGGCGCTGCCCAGCACGTCGCCCAGTGCGCCCTTGTTCACGCTGATGGCGATGCGTTTGCAGGCACGCGCCACCACCTCAATGAGCAGCCGCAGTTGCGCCGGCATGTGCCCGCCGGAGCGTTGCTGTTCGACCAGGTACTGCGTCAGGCTGATGCGGCTCATGCGGCGGCTCCTTCGCTGGCAAGTGCCTTGCCCACGATCTCGCGCACATCGTTGCTGAGGCTCGGGCGATCGGCCAGGCGTTGGAGTGCCACACGCGCGGCGGCACGGAAGGGTTCGGACAGCACCGCCCAACGGTCCATGGCGCGCGCCAGGCGGCCAGCCAGTTGCGGGTTGAGGGCATCGATGGCCGCCACCTGCTCGGCCCAGAACACGTAGCCGCCGGCATCGGCACGGTGGAAGGCGCCGGGGTTGAGGTTGCAAAGCTGGATGAGCAGGCTGCGCGCGCGGTTTGGGTTCTTCAGCGTGAAGTCGGGGTGCTGCAGCAGCTTCTTCACGCGCTCGAACACCTTGCCATCGCGCTCCGGCGCGCGGGCTTGCAGCATGAACCACTTGTCGATGACCAGAGCGTCACCGGCGAAGAGCGTGTGGAAGTGCGCCAGCGCCGGTTCGGCCAGTGCCGCGTGCGCGTTCACCAAGGCCGCCAGAGCGCCGAAACGCTCGGTCATGTTGGAGGCGTCCTTGACACGCTGGTAGGCCTTGCCCGGCCAGACCGACTCGCCTCGGCGCGTGGCGTCCCGCACCAGCATGGCCAGCGCCAGGTTGGCAAGCTGCCGCCGCCCGGCATCGAGCGCGTTCGGGCTGTAGCCGCCGGCCACCTGGTGGGCTTCGAAGGCCCATTCCCAATCGGCACGCAGCTCGGCGGCGAGCTGGTCCCACGCGGCTTCCACGGCCAGGTGGATGGACTGCGGGTCCACCGTCTCCAGCTGCTCGGCGATGTAAGCGGCATCGGGCAGGCTGAGTGCCTGGGCCTTGAAGGCGGCGTCGAGCTGCGCGTCGCGCAGCACGGCTCGCATCGCTTCCAGGTAGGCGTGGTCCAACTGCAGCGCCTGGCCCGAACGCGCCGCACGCAACAAGCGCTTGAGCGCCAGCCGCTGGGCGGCCTCCCAGCGATTGAAGGCGTCCGCGTCGTGACGCAACAGGGTGAGCAACTGGGGGTCGGCCAGACCGTCGTCCAGCAGCACCGGAGCCGAGAACCCGCGTAGCAACGACGGCACCGGTTCGACCATCACGTTGAGGAAGTGGAAGGTCTGCTCGGCCTGTTCCAGCAGCAGCACGGTTTCCGTGCCGCGGCTCTGCAGTTCGCCTTCCAGTTGCAGCGGCAGCTGCTGACCGTCGACACCCACCAGGCCCATGCGCACCGGCACCAGCTGCGGCGCTGCGCTGGAACCGGCCTTGTCGTTGCGCTGCGTCAGGCGCAGGCTATAGCGGCGCGCGGTGGCGTCGTACTCGCCGGAGGCCGAAACGGTGGGCGTGCCCGGCTGGCTGTACCAGCGCTTGAAGGCGTCCAGGCGCGCTGCGAGCGCTGAGCCGGGGTTGGCATCGGCCATGGCCTGCGCGAAGTCGTCGCAGGTGACCGCCTGGCCGTCGTGGCGCTCGAAGTAAAGCGCCATGCCCTTGGCGAAGCCCTCGCGGCCCAACAGGGTCTGGTACATGCCCACCACCTCGGCGCCCTTTTCGTAGACGGTGGCGGTGTAGAAATTGTTGATCTCGACGTAGCTGTCGGGGCGCACCGGGTGCGCCATGCTGCCGGCGTCCTCGGGGAACTGCAAGGCACGCAGACTGCGCACTTCCTGGATGCGGTGCACGGCACGCGCGCTCGCGCTGCCGGCCATGTCCATGGAGAACTCGCGGTCGCGAAAGACCGTCAGGCCTTCCTTCAGCGAAAGCTGGAACCAGTCGCGGCAGGTCACGCGGTTGCCGGTCCAGTTGTGGAAATACTCGTGCGCGACGATGGCCTCGACGCGCTGGAAGTCGGCGTCGGTCTGCGTGGCGGCCGAGCAGAGCAGGGCGCTGGTATTGAAGATGTTCAGGCCCTTGTTCTCCATCGCGCCCATGTTGAAGTCGGACACGCCGACGATCATGAAGCGCTCCAGATCCAGCGGCAGGCCAAAGCGCTGCTCGTCCCAGACGATGGAGGCGATGAGGCTGTTCATCGCGTGCTCGGTTTTGTCCAAGTCGCCGCGGCGCACATAGACCTGCAGCAGGTGCTCCTTGCCGGCACGCGTGGTGATGCGCTGCTCGCGCGCCACCAGGTCGCCCGCCACCACGGCGAACAAATAGCTGGGCTTGGGGAAGGGGTCATGCCACTTGGCGAAGTGGCGGCCGTTGTCCAATGCGCCCTGATCGACCAGGTTGCCGTTGGACAGCAGCACCGGGTACTTCTTCGCATCGGCGCGCAGCACCACGGTATAGACCGCCATCACGTCCGGGCGATCCAGGAAATAGGTGATGCGCCGGAAGCCCTCGGCCTCGCACTGCGTGAAGAAGCTGCCGTTGCTGGTGTACAGGCCCGAGAGCGCGCTGTTCTTCTCAGGTGCGCAGGAGTTGCGGATCGTGAGCTCGAAGTCGCGGTCGGGGGCGTCGATGATGAGTTCGTCGCCCTCCTGGCGGAAGCTCACCGACTCGCCGTCGATCTGCACACGCAGCAGGTTCAGTTCCTCGCCCTTGAGCACCAGGGGCGCGAAGGTCTGCTTGAGGTTGCGCTCGACGCGCATCTTGCTGGTGACCAGGGTCTTGGCCGGGTCGAGGTCAAAGCTCAGTTCGACGGTGCGAATCCAGAACGCGGGCGCTTGGTAGTCGAAGCGACTGATGGCGGTGGCAGTGCCTTCACGCATGGTGGGGTTCCTAGGTGGTGTGCTGGGCGGTCGGCCGGCGCCGGGCCGCCGCATGCCGGCCGCGGACCCCTCGGGGGGCGGCGACCGCAGGGAGACTGGGGGGGGCTCTCACACCCCTTGTTTCAGCGATTCGGTGATGAAGGCGTCGAGGTCGCCGTCCAGCACCTTCTGCGTGTTCGAGATTTCCACGTTGGTGCGCAGGTCCTTGATGCGGCTCTGGTCCAGCACATAGGAGCGGATCTGGTGACCCCAGCCCACGTCGGTCTTGCTGTCCTCGAGCTTCTGCTGCTCGGCCATGCGTTTCTTCATCTCGTGGTCGTAGAGCCGGCTGCGCAGGCGCTTCCAGGCCACGTCGCGGTTGCTGTGCTGGCTGCGGCCGTCCTGGCACTGCACCACGATGCCGGTGGGGATGTGCGTCAGACGCACCGCCGAGTCGGTCTTGTTGATGTGCTGGCCGCCGGCGCCGCTGGCGCGGTAGGTGTCGGTCCGTACGTCGGACGGGTTGATGTCGATCTCGATGCTGTCGTCCACCTCCGGGTAGACGAAGATCGACGCGAAGCTGGTGTGGCGGCCGCCGGCTGAGTCGAAAGGAGACTTGCGCACCAGGCGGTGCACGCCGCTTTCCGTGCGCAGCAGGCCGAAGGCGTACTCGCCCTCGATCTTGATGGTCGCGCCCTTGATGCCCGCCACGTCGCCGGGGGTTTCATCTTCCAGCGTGGCCTTGAAGCCCTTGCGCTCGCAGTACTTCAGGTATTGGCGCAGCAACATGCCGGCCCAGTCGCAGGCTTCCGTGCCGCCCGCGCCGGCCTGGATGTCCAGGAAGCAGTTCGACGGGTCGGCCGGGTTGTTGAACATGCGGCGGAACTCCAGTTCCTCCACCGTCACCACCAGCTTGGCGGTCTCTTCTTCCAACTGTTCCAGCGAGCCGTGGTCCTCGTCGGCCTTGGCCATGTCGAAGAGCTCGGCGTTGTCGGCCAGTTGCCCGTCCAGGTGCTGGATGGTCTCGACGACGCGATCCAGCTCACGCTTTTCCTTGCCCAACTCCTGTGCGCGCTTGGGCTCGTTCCACACCGCCGGGTTTTCCAGCGCGGCGTTGACTTCGTTCAGTCGAAGCGCCTTGCGGTCGTAGTCAAAGATACCCCCGAAGCGCGTCGGTGCGCGCACGGAGGTCGGTAATCAGCGTGCCCAGGGCATTGATGCGTTCGGCGTCCATCGTGATCTCGGAGTCGGGTAGGCCCTGAAGCCTCCAGCGGGGGAGGGTGGGCGATGGCGAGCATTCTCTCATGTGTCGCCTTCGGGTTTCCCTGGGCGGGAAAGCGAGGGGTGGGCTTGCCCGAACCCTGTCAGCTTCGTCAGAAATCAGTAAGCGCCTGAAGCGCACAGTGCCGCACCGCTGTGATGAGACCTTGCCGATGCTGTTTGCTGTGACTGCCGTGAAGTTGATCGCCGAGATCGCGCTGATGGCGCTGATCGGGCGTTTCGTGCTCGGCCTGATGGCCGGTGCCAAGCGGCATGACAACCTGATCTACCAATTGCTGGGCTTCGTCACCCAACCCTTCGAGAAATTGGTGCGTGCCATCAGTCCCAGGTTGGTGCTGGATCGCCACATCCCGCTGGCGGCTGGCGCCTTCCTGTTGATGGTGTGGTTCATCAGCCTCTTGTTCAAGGCCCAGATTTGCCTTGAGATCGGAATGGATCAATGTCGCTGAACTTGCAACTGGCGCTCCTTCGCCTGCGGGCATGGGCGTTCATCGTCCTCGGCAAGCCGGAGTCGGCGCGTGCTTGCTTTCAGGACATGCTGGTACTCAAGCCTGAGCACCCGCTGGCCCTGGCCAGCCGTGCCCACCTGGATGCCCAGGCCGGCCGCACGGAGCAAGCCATCCTGGACCTGCACCGGCTCACCGAGCTCGAGCCTGCCCAGGCCGCTCATTGGTTCAACCGGGCCTTCCTCCTGCAGGCTGCGGGCCGTCTGGAAGAGGCCGTACCCTGCTTTGAAAGGGCCACGCAGCTCAACGACAAGCTGGACCAGGCCTGGTACGGCCTCGGCCTGAGCTTGCTGCAACTGCATCGCATCGACGAAGCCGTGGTCGCCTTGAAGCGCAACACCGAGTTGCAGCCCATGAGCCCCTACGGCTGGACCCAGCTCGCCCGCGCCCACGTCCAGTCCGCCCAGCCGTCCAAGGCGCGCCGCGTGGTGGAGCACCTGCGTGGTTTTGAACCCAAGGTGGCCGAAGCCCTGACCCGCGAGCTGAAGCTCGATTTGCAGCAAGAGCCCCAAGAGACCCCCGCCTGAACAGCGGTCCCCCCGGTGCCGCTGGCACCCCAACGAGCAGAAGGAGACAGATCCCCATGCAGATAACAGAAGCCCAAAAGGCGTACTGGAGCAAGAACTTGTCGCTGACAGCGGTGCTGTTGGCGATCTGGTTCGTGGTCACGTTCGCCATCGGGTATTTCGCCCGTGACCTCAACTTCACCTTCTTCGGCTGGCCCTTCAGTTTCTGGGTTGGCGCGCAAGGTGCGCTCATCGTTTATGTCGTGATCATTTGGTTCTACGCCCGCACGATGAACCGGTACGACCAGGAACACGGCTTCGCCGAGGAGGATGTCTGACATGGCCGGACTCTCTGCACCCGCCGCCACCGGCGGCAGCAACAAGGCGGCCAATGCCGCCTTCAAGAAGCAGCTCAACAAGGTCTATGGCTGGTACACCGGGGGCTTCATTACCTTCGTGATCATCCTGGCCGTGCTGGAAGGCTTCGGTCTCAAGCGCGAGTACATCGGCCTGACCTTCCTGGCCGCCACCGTGCTGCTCTATGCCGGCATCGGCTTCATGAGCCGCACCTCGGACGCCAGCGAGTACTACGTCGCTGGTCGTCGCGTGCCGGCGCTGTACAACGGCATGGCCACCGGCGCCGACTGGATGTCGGCTGCCAGCTTCATCGGCATGGCCGGTACCCTGTACCTGAGCGGCTATGGCGGCTTGGCCTTCATCATGGGCTGGACGGGTGGTTACTGCCTGGTCGCCCTGTTCCTGGCGCCCTACCTGCGCAAGTTTGGCCAGTTCACCATCCCTGACTTCCTGGGGGCTCGCTACGAGGGCCACGGGGCGCGGATGATTGGTGTGTTCGCTGCCATCCTCTGCTCCTTCACCTACGTGGTGGCGCAGATCTATGGCGTGGGCCTCATCACCACCCGCCTGACCGGTCTGGACTTCGGCCTGGGCATCTTTGCCGGCCTGCTCGGCATCCTGGTCTGCTCCTTCCTGGGCGGCATGCGTGCCGTGACCTGGACGCAGGTGGCGCAGTACATCATCCTGATCATTGCCTACATGATCCCGGTGGTGTGGCTGGCCACCAAGCAGACCGGCGTGCCGGTGCCGCAGGCGGTCTATGGCTACCAGCTGGCCAAGGTCACCGAGCTCGAGAAGAAGATCAAGGCCGACCCGAAGGAGCAGGAGGTCATCGACATCTTCAAGAAGCGCGCCGCCGACCTCGACGCCAAGCTGAAGGACATCCCGGCCGCCCTGGCTGCGGACCGCGCCAAGGCGGAGGCCAAGCTGGCCGAGCTGCAGGCCGCCAATGCGCCCGTCGCTGAAATCCAGGCCGCCGAGAAGGCCCTGAAGGATGTGCCGGCCACCGAGGCCGACGCCAAGAAGGCCTGGACCGCTGCCAAGACGGCGGCGGAAGGCCGCGCCAAGCCGCTTGCTGGCATGCCGGCTCACGCCACCATCTTTGCGGGCGACCCGAACGGCGACGAGAAGGCCAAGAAGACCTTCGACGAGAGCCGCCGCAACTTCCTGGCCCTGGTGTTCTGCCTGATGGTGGGCACGGCCGCGCTGCCGCACATCCTGATGCGCTACTACACCACCCCGTCGGTGAAGGAAGCTCGGGAGTCGGTGACCTGGTCGCTGTTCTTCATCTTCCTGCTGTACTTCACGGCGCCTGCGCTGGCGGTGCTGGTCAAGTTCGAGGTCTTCAATAACCTCATTGGCCTGCCCTTCGACCAGTTGCCGGCCTGGGTGGCCAGCTGGAGCAAGGTGGACGCCTCGCTGCTGTCGGTCACCGACATCAACAAGGACGGCATCCTGCAACTGGGTGAGATGCGCATCGGCGGTGACATCATCGTGCTGGCCACCGCGGAAATCGGCGGTTTGCCCTATGTGGTGTCCGGCATGGTGGCGGCAGGCGGTCTGGCTGCCGCGCTGTCCACCGCCGACGGCCTGCTGCTGACCATCGCCAACGCGCTGTCGCACGACGTCTACTACAAGATGATCGACCCGAACGCTTCGACGGCCCGTCGCGTCACCATCAGCAAGCTGCTGCTCCTGGTGGTGGCTCTGTGCGCGGCCTATGTGGCGTACAACGTCTACGTGACGAAGCAGGCGGACATCCTGTTCCTCGTCTCGGCGGCGTTCTCGTTCGCGGCGGCGGCGTTCTTCCCGGCCCTGGTGCTCGGTGTGTTCTGGAAGCGCGCCTCGGCCTGGGGTGCCATCCTCGGCATGGCCTCGGGCCTGGGCATCACCATCTACTACATGGTGATGAACCACGCCTGGATGCGCCAGATGTTCGGCGTGACCCAGCCCGTCGACCTCTGGTTCGGCATCCTGCCGATCAGCGCCGGCGTGTTCGGCGTGCCGGTGGGCTTCGCCGTGATCATCCTTGTCAGCCTGTTCACCCCGGCACCGAAGCCGGAGACCCAGGCGCTGGTCGAGCACTGCCGCTATCCGGACCTGAAGCTGGCCAAGTGATGAGCGGAAGCTGATCCCAAGCAAAGTCTGAAACCCGAGGGCCCCGCATCATGCGGGGCCCTTTTTACTTGCAGCTCCATGACCGACCGACCCTCGCCCCATCTGCTGCAGCAGCAGCTGCAGCTCTGGCGCAAGCACGCGCCCTTCGATGCCATGGCCGAACCGGCGCTGCGCCAGTTGGTGGAGAGTGCCGAACAGGTCTACTTCGGGCCCGGTGAGGTCATCACCCAGCCCGACGACGGCCCGGCGCGCCAGCTCTTCGTGGTGAAGAGCGGCCTGGTCAGCGCCCGCCACGGTTTGGCCGAACTGGAAGCCGGCGGGCAGGGTTGGCAGTACGAGGCCGGCGACTGTTTTCCGATGGCGGCTTTGATGAACGAGCGCGCCGTCACCGCCACGTATGCCGCCGAGGGCGATGTCTTCATCTGGCGCATTCCCTCCACGGTGGTGCGCGAGGTGGCGAACATCAGCCCGCCGCTGGCTGCGCACCTGAGCGAACGCGTGCTCCAGCTGCTGGCCCTGGCCGGTCGGGAGCAGGGCCGCCAGGCCCGCGAACTGGCGCTGGCCGAGCAGTCGATGGAAAAACCGTTGGGCGAGCTGATGCGCAAGAAGGTGCTGACCGTCAGCCCCGACACGCCGCTCGAACTGGCCCTGCGCACCATGGCGCAGCGGCGCATCGGCTCGGTGATGGTCGTGGACGCCCAGCAGCGGCCACTGGGCATCCTCACCCGCGACGATGTGCTGGACCGCATCACCCTTCCCCAGCGCTCCTTGCAGACACCGATCGACAAGGTCATGTCGGCGCCGGTGCGCACGCTGAGCTCGCACCACACCGCGCAGGACGCCGCGCTCTTGATGAGCCGCCACACCCTGCGCCATGTGCCGGTGGTGGAGGAGGGCAGGCTGGTCGGCATCGTCTCCGAGCGCGACCTGTTCGCACACTCGCGACTGTCCGTGCAGCGGGTGGGCAGCGAACTCCGGGCGGCCGACAGCGTCGAGGCGGTCATCGAGCTGGCGCCGCGCATCCGCGAGCTCTCTAGCCTGCTGGCCGGGCAAGGCCTGGGCGCGCGCACGCTCACCGGACTCATTGCCCACCTCAACGACCTGCTCACCGAGCGGCTGGTGCTGCTGCATGCCGAGCAACTGGGCCTGGACATGACGCAGGCCTGCTGGCTCGCCTTCGGCAGCGAGGGCCGGGGCGAGCAGACCATCGCCACCGACCAGGACAACGGCATCGTCTTCGCCAGCAACGACGTGGAGCGCGATCGCCCGCAGTGGCTGGCGCTCGGCGCTGCAGTCTGCGCCAGCCTGGACCGTGCCGGCTTCCCGCTGTGCAAGGGCGGCGTGATGGCCAGCAACCCGGATTGCTGCCGCTCGGTGGCCGAGTGGCAGGAGGCCTTCGGCGAATGGCTGGGCCAGGGCACGCCCGAGGACCTGCTGCGCGTTTCCATCTTCTTCGACGCCCGGGCGGTGGCCGGCCAAGAAGACCTGGCCACCCCCTTGCGCGAGCTGGCCCGCGGACCGGCCAGCCCGCGCTTCCTGCGCCTCATGGCCGAGAACGCGCTGAAGTGGAAGGTGCCTCTGTCCTGGCGCGGCGCGCTGGACCCCGAGGAACGCGAGGGACCGAACGGGCGCGAGAGCGGCCTGGATCTGAAGCTCAACGGCAGCGCCTTGTTCGTGGACTGCGCGCGCCTGCTGGCCCTGGCCCAGGGCGTGGAGGCCGTCTCCACCCGCGACCGCCTGCAAGCCGCAGGCGCGGCGATGGGCATCGAGGAGGCCGAGCGCGAAGGCTGGGCGGCGGCTTTCGAGTTCCTGCAGGGCCTGCGCCTGAAGGTGCAGCTGACGCAGCAAGGCGAGGCTTCGAACTGGGTCGCCATCCGCCAGCTCAACGACCTCGACCGGCGCACCCTGCGCGTCTCCTTGCGCGTCGCGCAGCGCCTGCAGCAGCGCCTGCAACTCGATTACCTGCGCAACTGACATGGGCCTCTTCACCGACTGGAAGGCGCGCCGGGCTGCCGAGCAGCAGGCCCGTGAGGCCACGCGCTGGGTGGTCATCGACACCGAGACCAGCGGCCTGGACATGGTCAACGACCGGCTCATCGCCTTGGCTGGGGTGGCCGTCGATGTCAGCGGCCGCCAGCCCTGCGTCCGTGTGGCCGACAGTTTCGAGGTGGTGCTCGCCTGCCCGCCCGACCTGCAGCTCGACGAAGTGGCCCGCCGCAACATCCTGCTGCACGGCGTGGGGCGAGGTGAGCAGCGCGGCGGCCTGGAGCTGCGCGACGGCCTGCTGCGCCTGCGCGAGTGGATGGCGGGCGCGCCCTGCCTGGCTTTCCACGCCAAGTTCGACGCCACCATGCTCGACCGTGCCAGCCGCAGCGAGCTTGGCCGTCCCTGGCCCGAGCCCTGGCTGGACCTCGCCGTGCTGGCGCGCGTGCTGCACCCTGATCTGCCACATCGCCACCTGGACGATTGGCTCACGCACTTTCAGCTCGACGTCGGCCAGCGCCACCGTGCCAGCAGCGACGCCTGGGCCACCGCCGAGCTGCTGCAATGCCTGTGGCCCGCTTGGATGGGTGGAGAAAAGCCTCTTGCGCCCTGGGCTCAGGCACAGCAGTGGTTGGAGGCGCGGCGCTGGGTTGGAGCGTCCTGAACGCGCAATAGCGCCAACGGGTTGGGTCGAAGGACACTCAGGCACCCGCGAGTAGAGTGCCGGGCATGGGCGCTCATCGCTCGCACATGCGTCGCACGCTTCTGACCGCCGGCCTCGCGCTCGCGAGTGGCCGACTCTCGCCAAGCGCATTGGCCGCGCCGCCTGCCCTGCTGCTGGCCGGTGAGCCACTGCCCCCCTTCACCTTCGAGCAAGGGGGACGACCGGCGGGCTTGCACTGGGAGCTGTGCGAGCACGTGATGCGGGAACTGGGTCAGCCCGTCCGCTGGGCCTTGATGCCCTGGCGGCGCGCGCTGATGGATCTTTCGATGGGTCAGCTCGGCGGCATCATCGGCACCACGCGAGGCCACATGAACGAGCGCGAGGCGCAGATGGTGTTCAGCGAGGAGCCGCTCAGCCATGTCAGCAACCACTTCGTGTCGCTGAGCGAGCGCCCGGTGCGCTTTGACGGGCTCTTCACGCTTCGCGGCCTGCGGGTGGCGGTGCTGGGGGGCTACCAGCACAGCCCGGACTTCATGGCGGCGCCGTACTTTTACCGGCAAAGCGCGTTCAACCATGCCCAGTGCCTGCGCATGCTGCTCATCGGCCGGGTGGA
The DNA here is from genome assembly GCA_017302655.1 of Burkholderiales bacterium. Classification (GTDB taxonomy): domain Bacteria; phylum Pseudomonadota; class Gammaproteobacteria; order Burkholderiales; family Burkholderiaceae_C; genus Inhella. Next base: position 14,004 of record JAFLDE010000053.1, on the reverse strand, counting down.
TGTGGCGCTGGTGGACCTGGCCGCGACGCGCTACTTCATCCATGCCGAGGGCTTGCGCGAGCGCCTGCTCATCGACCCCGAGCCCTATGGCAGCGGTCGCCTGCTGCTTGGGCTGTCGCGCTCGGACGCGCATGCCGAGCTGATGAGGCGCTTTGACGACGCCCTTCGCCGCTTCAAGCGAGAACGGGCCTATGTGTTGATGCTGGAGCGCTATGGCCTGAAGCGCGCGGACGTCGAGGCCAGGTCATGAGCAACCGGCGGCACGCCCTGATCGCCCTGGCCGGCAGCAGCGTTCTGGGTCCTGCCCAGGCCCAGAGCGCCACGCCGGTCCAGGCCCGCTGGTTGCGTGAGTTCTCGCCCAGCACCTTGAGCGCCAGCGACCAGCTGCGCGAGCTGCGATGGTTCGCCCAGGCGGCGGCGCCGTTTCGCGGGCAGCGCATCAAGGTGCTGTCGGAGACTATCGACACCCATGTCTACGAGTCACGCACGCTGGCGCGCGCCTTTGCCGAGCTGACGGGCATCCAGGTCGAGCATGAGCTGCTGCCGGAAGGGGACGTGGTGCGGCGCCTCCGCGCACAGCTGCTGGAAGGCCAGCCGGGCTACGACGCCTACGTGAGCGACAGCGACCTGATCGGCACGCATTGGCGCTATGCGCGCACCGAGGTGCTGTCCGAATGGATGCAGGGCGCCGGCCGCGAGCAGACCCTGCCCACGCTGAACCTGCGGGACTTCATCGGTCTGGCTTTCACCACCGCGCCCGATGGCCGCCTCTACCAACTGCCTGATCAGCAGTTCGCCAACCTCTATTGGTTCCGCCACGATTGGTTCACACGAACCGATCTGCGCCAGCGCTTCCAGGCCCGGTACGGCTACCCGCTCGGCGTGCCGCTCAACTGGAGCGCCTACGAGGACATCGCGCGCTTCTTCAGCGAAGACCTGCAGACGCTGGATGGGCGCCGCGTGTGGGGGCACATGGACTACGGCAAGCGTGATCCCTCGCTGGGCTGGCGCTTCACCGACGCCTGGCTCTCCATGGCTGGCCAGGGCAGCCCGGGCTACCCGAATGGCTTGCCCATCGACGAGTGGGGCATCCGCGTGGAGCAGTGCCGGCCCGTCGGGGCCAGCCGCGAGCGGGGCGGCGGAACGAACAGCCGCGCCGCGGTCTATGCCCTGGAGCGCTACCTTGACTGGTTGAAGCGCTATGCACCGCCCGAGGCGCTGAACATGGACTTCAGCCAGGCGGGGCCGGTGCCCGGCCGGGGCGAGATCGCCCAGCAGATCTTCTGGTACACGGCCTTCACGGCGGCCATGTCCAAGCCTGGCCTGCCGGTCAACCATGCCGACGGCCGCCCGAAGTGGCGGGTGGCGCCCTCGCCGCATGGCGCCTACTGGCGCGACGGCATGCAGCGCGGCTACCAGGATGTCGGTGCCTGGACGCTGGTGCGCGACCTGCCCGTGGATCGCAAGCGCATGGCCTGGCTGTACGCGCAGTTCTGCGTGTGCCGCACGGTGTCGCTGAAGAAGAGCCTGACCGGGCTGACCTTCATCCGGGAGTCGGACATCCGCTCCGAAGCCCTGACGCAACTGGCCCCGCGGCTTGGTGGCCTGGTGGAGTTCTACCGCAGCCCCTCGCGGGTGTACTGGACGCCTACCGGCTCCAACGTCCCCGACTACCCGCAGCTCGCCGAGTTGTGGTGGCAGCACATCGGGCGTGCCACCCGTGGCGAACGCACCCCGCAGCAGACCATGGACGCACTGGCGGCCGACATGGATGCGGTGCTGGACCGGGTAGGCAAGGCGCAATCCAGCCCCTGCGCGCCGCGCCTGGCGCCGCTGTCGAAGCCTGCGCCCGAGCTGGCCGTCAATGAGAAGCCGCCAGGCCGCACCATCGAGTACGAGCAGTTGCTTCGCGTCTGGCAGCTGGGCAGCGACGTCAAGTAAGGAAACCCTCGACCAGCCGGGCCAGCACCTCCGGTTGGTCGTGGTGCAGCATGTGGCCGGCCCCCTGAAGCCGTTCATGCCGCAGCTGCGGCACCACGGCCAGGCGCTCCAGCAGGTCGGCGCGCGGGTAGCGCGTGCCCCAGTAGGCGGCCAGGCTGTCGTCCTCGCCTTCGACGAAGAGCACGGGGGCTTCGATGCGTCGCCAGCAGGCCAACGCCTCGGCCTTGCGGTACAGCACCGCGTGCGCGCGCTTGTGGATGGGGTCGGCCAGCAGGCGGTAGCTGCCTTCGCCGTCCGGTTCGCTCCAGCGCGAGGCCAGCCAGTCGGCTCGTTCGGGTGACAGGCGTGGGTTGGTCTTCATCAGCCGCTGGGCCACCGCAGCCAGGCTGGGGTAGGGCTTGAGCTGGGCGGGCACGCGCAGCTCGTCCATCCAGTGGCGCAGTCTTTCGGGCGCGGCGGCGGGGTCGCTGTCGGGCATGCCGAAGCCTTCCAGGTTCACCAGGCGTCGCACACGGTGGGGGCGCACGCCGGCGTAGAGCATGGCCACATTGCCGCCCATGCTGTGGGCGATCAGATCCACCGGTCGCCCGGGGCTGACGAGGTCCAGCCAGGCGTCCAGGTCGCCCAGGTAGTCGGCGAAGAAGTAGGCGTCGTGCCCGCCCGCCTCGCTGTGGCCGAAGCCGCGCCAGTCCAGCGCCAGCAGCGGCGCGCCGGTTGGCAGGGCATCGACGAGGAATTGGAAGGAGGCCGCCACATCCATCCAGCCGTGCACCAGCACGCGCAGCGGTTGTGCGTCGTCGCCGTCCCATTGCAACGCGTGCAGGCGCAGGCCGCGCAGGGCTTCGAAGCGGGAGCGGGGAGGGCGCAGGACCGTGTAGCTCATGGTCGTCTTTCGTGGGGACGGGCGTGTTTGAGCGAGCCTTTCTCGATGTCGCCGCAGGCGAAGCTGCGGCCTGGCAGGAGGCCGGCATGCGGGTGCCCGGCGATGCCGTCGACCATCGAGGGCCGAACGATCGCACATTCGCCGAAGGGGCCCATCACCTTCTTCGATCCGTCGCCGAGGTCGATCACCGTCCAGCCTTTGGCGCCGAGGGCTGCGGCCATGCGCTGTTCGGCGCTTGGCATGGCCGAATTGGCACGCGGGTCGTGGCGCATCTGCTCGGCAATGGCCGGCAGGTGGGTGCGCTGACCGGGCGGGGGAAGGCTGAGATTCAGCGGGGCGCTGGCGCTGCCCGCAGCGGCACTGGCCCGCGCCACGCCGCTTGCCGGCAACTCGGGCGTGCCGACCAGGCGCTCACCGCTGCTGGCCACACTGAACTCGGGCAAGGGGACATGGAGCACCGCCGCACGGGGTGGTGTGGCGACGGCCGGATGGGGCTCGCGGGGCTGAGGCACGGCGGGGCGGCTCAGCTGAACGAGCACCGAACGTGCCGGTTCGACGCCCTGATCGAGCGGCCCCAATGCCCGGTGCAACAGGACGATGAACAGCCCGTGCAGGGCCAGCACCGCCAAAGCAGGTGGCAGGCGCCGCCGGGCCTGTGAAGCCAGCGGTGCCGGCAGTGAAAGAGGCGCGAGGGTCAGGGCGGGCATCGGCGTGAGCGTCAGCGCGGCACTGTAGGGCCGCGACAATGTGCGCCATGTCGAAGAAGCCCCCCCATGTCAGCGCCACGCCCGCCACGGATTGGCTCAAGGCCCATGGCATCGCGTTCACCGAGCATGTGTACGACTACGTCGAGCACGGCGGCACATCGGAGTCGAGCAAGCAGCTCGGTGTCGACGAGCACGCGGTGGTCAAGACCCTGGTCATGCAGGACGAGGCGGCCGCGCCCCTGGTGGTGCTGATGCACGGCGACCGCCAGGTCAGTTTGAAGGAATTGGCGCGTCAGATTCCCTGCAAGAAAGTCGAGCCCTGCAAACCCGAGGTGGCGCAGCGCCACAGCGGCTACCAGGTGGGCGGCACCTCGCCCTTCGGCCTGCGCAAGGCCATGCCGGTGTACGTGCAGCAGTCGGTGCTGCAACTCCCGCGCATTTGCATCAACGGCGGCCGGCGCGGCTTCCTGGTGGGCATCGAGCCGAATGTGCTCGTCAGCCCGCTGGGCGCGCGGCCGGTGGAGTGCGCAGCATGAGCGCGCCGGGCCGCTCCCAAGCGCGAATCCCGGAGCGCGACGCGCGGAGGGTAGACCAGTGCATGTGAATCTGCTCCTGGCCTTGGTGGGCGGCTACCTGCTCGGCTCGCTGTCCTTCGCCGTCATCACCAGCCGGCTGATGGGTCTGGCCGATCCACGCACCTACGGCAGCGGCAACCCCGGCGCCACCAATGTGCTGCGCAGCGGCAGCAAGAAGGCGGCATTGCTCACCCTGGCCTTCGACGCGCTCAAGGGCTTCGTGCCGGTGTGGCTGTGCGCACTGCTCGGCCAAACCGAAATGGTGGCCGCTGCGGCCGGCCTCGCGGCCTTCGTGGGCCACCTCTGGCCGGTGTTCTTCCGCTTCCAGGGCGGCAAGGGCGTGGCCACGGCGGCGGGCGTGGTGTTCGGGCTCAACCCCATGCTGGGCGTGGCGGTGCTGGCCAGCTTCGCGCTCATCGTGGCCTTCTCGCGCTATGTGTCGCTGGCCTCCATGGTGGCGGCCTGTTTCGCACCGTTCTTCCAGGCCTTGATCTGGGGCCTGTCGCCGGCGGTCTGGGCCTTGCTCGCCATGGCCGCCCTGCTGGTCTGGCGCCACCAGGCGAACATCGAACGGCTGCTGGCCGGCACGGAATCCCAACTCGGAAAGAAGAAAGCGCCATGAGCGAGATTGAGCGAATCGGTATGGCCAAGCGCTACAGCGAGGCCGCCATCCACCACGGCGTCGTCTACCTGGCCGGCCAGGTGCCGGAGACCACGCTGAGCGAGGGCATCGAGGCACAGACCGCCGAGGTGCTGCTCATGATCGAACGCCTGCTCGCGCAATGCGGTTCCAGCAAGGAGCGCCTGCTGCGCGTGCAGATCTTCCTGGCCGACCTGGCCGACTTCGACGGCATGAACAAGGTCTGGGACGCCTGGGTGGTGCCCGGCCATGCGCCGCCGCGCGCCACGGTGGAAGCCAAGCTGGCCAAGAAGGCCTACCGCGTCGAGATCGTCGTCACCGCGGCGCAGGCATGAAGCGTGGCGAGCTGATCGCGCTCGGGGTGGTGATGGCCCTGGCCTTCGGCGCCGGGCAGTGGATGCGCGGCAGCCGCGCGCCCGGCACGCCCGAGCAGGCGGCCGAGCTGCGCAGCCTGCTGCAGCAAGGCGGCCGCGCGCCGCTGGAGATGATCAGCTCGACCCACTGTGTGTACTGCACCAAGGCGCGCCAATGGCTCACCGAGCACCGCGTGCCCTTCCAGGAATGCTTCATCGAGACCGACGCCGCCTGCCGCCAGCGCTACGTGCAGGCAGGCGCCATGGCCACGCCAACCTTCGTCGTTGGCAAGAGCGTGGTGCTGGGGCTGGACGTGCCGCGTCTGGCGCAGCTACTCCAGACCCAGTAAGGCCGGGTCGCCGCGCCCGCGGCGCACCAGCAGGGGCTCGTCGCCGGTGAGGTCGATCACCGTGGTCGGTGCGCGGCGGCAGGCGCCGATGGACACGATGGCCTGAAGGCTGTGCTCGAAGCGCTCGCGGATCTCGTCGGCGTCGTTGAGCGGTTCGCTCTCGCCGGGCGGAATCAGCGTGGTGGCCAGCAGGGGCTGGCCCAGTTCAGCCAGCAGGGCCTGGGTCACCTTGCAGTCGGGCACGCGCAGGCCGATGGTGCGGCGGCTCGGATGCGACAGCCGGCGCGGCACTTCCTTGGTGGCCGGCAGGATGAAGGTGTAGGCGCCGGGCGTGGCCTTCTTGAGCAGGCGGTACTGACGGTTGTCCACCATCGCGTACTGGGCCAGCTCGCCCAGGTCGCGGCAGAGCAGGGTGAGGTGGTGCTTGTCGTCCACGCCGCGCACACGGCGCAAGCGCTCGGCGGCGGCCTTGTCGTCCAGGTGGCAGACCAGCGCGTAGCTGCTGTCGGTGGGCACGGCCGCCAGGCCGCCGGCATGCAAGAGCGCGCAGGCCTGCTTGAGCAGGCGGGTTTGCGGGTTGTCGGGGTGCAGCTCGAAGAACTGGGCCATGCCGCGATTGTCCAGGGACTGCGTAGCATCTCGGCCATGAAGCCCCCCCTTGTCCTCGCCGCCTGCCTGCTGGCCGCGCCCGCCTTCGCCCAACCCGACCTCGATGCCCTGCGCGAACAGGTGCGCAGCGCCGAATGCGCCTTCGCGCGCAGCATGGCCGATCGCGACTTCGAGGCCTTCGGGCGATTCGTGGCCGACGACAGCGTGTTCTTCGCCCCTGGCATGCGGCGCGGCAAGGCGCAGGTGCTGGAGGGCTGGAAGCGCTTCTTCGAAGGTGCGCAGGCACCGTTCTCCTGGGCACCGCAGCAGGTGGAGATGCTCGCCGACGGCAGCCTGGGCTACAGCACGGGTTTGGTGCGCGGGCCCGACGGCAAGGCTACTTCGCGCTTCAACTCGGTGTGGCGGCGTCACGCACAAGGTCAGTGGCAGGTGGTGTTCGACAGCGGCTCGCCCTTGAGCGAAGCCGAGAAGGCCAAGGCCGGCGAACCCGACGCACGCCCCTGCGCCAAGCCCTGATGCAGCGCCGCTCCCTGCTTCTGGGCCTGCCCGCCTTGGCCGCCTGCGCCGCCCGCCCGCCGGCGGTCGAAACCGATGCACTCGACGCCCTGGACGCCTGGCACCCCGTGCCCTTGCCCGGCAAGCGCCACAGCGCCTACCGCGAGGTGATGAAGGGCGGGCGCAGCGCCATCGAGGCCGTGGCCGACCGTTCCGCCAGCGCCTGGCGGCGCCGGCTGCGCGTGGAGCCGGCGCAGCTCGGCCGCCTGCGCTTCGCCTGGTGGGTGGAGCGCCTGCTGCCTGGTGCGCATGTGGGCGATATCGAACGCGAGGACGCCGTGGCGCGCGTGCTGCTGGGCTTCGAGGGCGATGAGGCGCGTCTGTCGGGGCGCAGCCGGGCGATGTTCGACCTGGCGCAGCTGCTCACCGGTGAGCGCCCGCCCTACGCCACGCTGATGTACGTGTGGGACGGGCACGCCCCGCCCGAGACCGTGATCACCAATCCGCGCAGCGAGCGTCTGCGCAAGATCGTGGTGGACAGCGGCGCTGCACGCCTGGGCCGCTGGGTGGAGCACGAACGCGATGTGGCGGCCGACTTCGAACGCGCCTTCGGCGAGCTGCCGGGGGCGCTGGTGTCCCTGGCCGTGATGACCGATGCCGACAACACCGGCGCCAAGGCCCGCGCCTGGTACCAGTTGCCCGAACTCAGCTCGGGTAGCTGACGCGGTCCTGCAGCGCCATCCACACCGGCTGCAGGCGGCCGGGCAGGTCGGGCAGGCTGCCCAACTCGGTGCGGCTTTCGCCCGGCGCGTGGAAGTCGGAGCCGCGCGAGGCGAGCAGTCCGAATTCCAGCGCCACCTCAGCGTAGCGCGCGGCATCGCTGGCCGAGTGGCTGCCCGTCACCACCTCCACCGCCTGACCGCCATGGGCCTTGAAGTCGTTGAACAGCGCCACCTCCTCATTGGGCGTGAACTTGTAGCGCGCCGGGTGGGCGATGACGGCCACGCCGCCGGCGCCGTGAATCCAGGCCAGCGCGTCGCTCAAGGAAGCCCAGCGGTGCGGCACGAAACCCGGCTTGCCTTCGGTGAGGAAGCGGCGGAACACCTCGGGCACGTCGCGGCAATGCCCAGCCTCCACCAGCCAGCGGGCGAAATGCGTGCGGCTGATCAGCGCCGGGTTGCCGACATGCTGCAAGGCCCCTTCGTAGGCGCCCTGGATGCCCACGGCAGCCAGGCCGGCGGCCATCTCGCGGGCGCGGGGGCCGCGGCCGTCGCGCGTGTCGGCCAAGCCCTGCAGCAGCGCCGGGTGGGTCTCGTCAAACCCCAGGCCGACGATGTGCACCACCTGGCCGGCGAAGCTGACCGAGATCTCCACCCCGCTCAGGAAGGCCAGGCCCTGCTGCAAGGCGGCCTGCCGCGCCGCCGCCACGCCGCCCACCTCGTCGTGGTCGGTCAGGGCCCAGAGCTGCACGCCGCCTTCGCGGGCGCGCAGTGCCAACTCCTCGGGCGTGCAGCCGCCGTCGCTGACAACCGAATGGCAGTGCAGGTCAGCGTTGGTGAGGGGGCTCAGGGTCATGCGGTCAGGCGTTCAGGCGTTCATTCGGTGGGCTCGGCAGGCGCTTCGGCCGGGGCGGGCTTGGCCAGCGCGAAGCGAAACGTATCCGAGAAGCCGAAGTACAGGCCGGCATAGAACACCGCGCCCAGCAGCAGGCTGAACGGGGTGAGCAGCAGCATCATCAATGGTGGCGCCAGCAAGGCCAGCAGGCCCAGCACCGTGGAGGCGGCAAAGAGCACGCCGATCCAGGCCAGGCCGTTCATCAGGTAGGCGCCGCGGTTGTGCCAAAGGCCCAGGCAGCTGGCGAACAAGGCCTGTGCCGCGCCCTGGCCGCCCCAGTGCGCCAGTGCCGGCGCGTGCCAGAAGGGCACGGCGAGCAGCGCCAAGGTGCCCAGGCGCAGCAGCCAGCCTTGCATCAGCGTCGGGTCGGCGAAGACCTCGGCCACGCGCAGCTGTGCGGCCTCGCGCGCCGCTTCGCTGCTGGCCTCCTGCCAGGCTTGCATGGCAAGGGCCAGGCGCTCGCGCACCTCGGCATCGAAGGGTTCGATGACCATCAGTGCCAGGCCCATGAGCAAGGCAAACAACAGCGCCAGCTGCAACTGCACGCGGCTGCGCTGGGCGTTCAACCGGAAGGGGTGCAGCCAGAGCGCCAGCGACACCGTGCGCTTCTGCACCAACTGGTGGCTGGCGAGCATGAAGACCAGGGTGAGCAGCGGGGCGGTGGCGAAGGCCAGCAGCGCGCCGGGCCAGCCCAGCACCCCGAGCAGGAGCGAGCCCACCATGTAGCTGGCCAGCAGCGCCGTGAGTGCCAGCGGCGCGTGGCGAAAGGCCAGCCAACCCTGGCGCAGCCACGCCACGCCCTGGCGCGACGGCACGTGGTGCAAATGAAGTTTCATACCGCGTGAAAGGCGATGGCGCGCCGCTGCTGCAGCACGCGTTCGAAGTGGCTGGGGTCGTGGGGTTTGAGCAGGCTGGCCTCGCGCGGGCAATGCCAGTCGAACAGGCGCGACAGCCAGAAGCGCAGCGCCGCCGCTCGCAAGAGCGCGGGCAGCAGCCTGTGCTCGGCACCGCTCAAGGGCCGCACGGTCTCGTAGGCGCGCACCAGCGCCAGCGCGCGGGCTTCCACCAGCGCACCGCTGTGCAGGTCGATGCACCAGTCGTTCAGGCAGACGGCCAGATCGAAGAGGAAGCTGTCGACGCCTGCAAAGTAGAAGTCGAACACACCGCAGAGCTGCTCGCGGCCGGGCAGGCCTTCGAACATGGCGTTGTCGCGGAACAGGTCGGCGTGGATGGCGCCCTGCGGGAGCAGGGACACCTGCGCGGCGCAGCTGTGCTGGAAGGCGAGTTCATCGCGCAGGAGCGCGGCCAGTTCTTCGCTCAGGTGCGGCAGCACGCGCGGCGCCGTGTCCTGCCACCAGGCCAGGCCGCGCAGGTTGGGCTGGTGCAGCGGAAAGTCCGACACCGCCTGGTGCATGCGCGCCAGGGTTTCGCCCAGCTGCTCGCAGTGGAAGACGTCGGGGGCCAACTGGTGGCCGCCGCTCAGCCGGTTGACCAGGGCGGCCGGCTTGCCGGCGAGCGTGAACAGGGTCTGGCCCTCGGCATCGGCCTGCGGTGCCGGCACCGGCAGGCCCTTGCTGGCGAGGTGCTGCATCAACCCCAGGTAGAAGGGCAACTCGGCGTGTGACAAGCGCTCGAACAGGGTGAGCACGAAGCGCCCACCCTCGCAGTCCACGAAGAAGTTGCTGTTCTCGATGCCGGCCTTGATGCCGCTGATCTGCTGCAAGCCGCCGAGCCCCAGGCGCTGAAGCAGCGCCTGCGCATCGAAGGCGCTGACTTCGGTGAAGACCGCCATCAGAACTTCTTCAGTTCCCAGACGGCCTGGTTGCTCTGGGTTTGCGCGCCGGTGCTGGGGACCACCCTTGAGCGCGCGGACACGCTGCCAGGCTGCGTTTCGCGATGCGTGCCCAGCAGCACCTCGTACTTGGGCATGCCGTTTTTCGGGTGCACGAAGTAGCGAAGCAGCTTGCCTTGCTCGTCACGGTGCTCTTCGAAGCGGTTGAGACCGTCCTCGTTCCAGGTCACGCGCGCCGACTGGCCGTCGCAGCCCGCCACGCAACGACGCTTCGGCGCTTCGGCCTCCGCCAGAGCGGGAGCCGAGGCTGCAAGCACCGGGGGCAGATCCCGCAGGTCGGGCGGCGCCGGCTGGGCCAGGACTGAAAGGGGAAGGGCGGCCAGCAGCAGCACGGCAACTCGGGATTTCATGGGGGTCGATTCTAGGGACGCTCCCCATGCGCCGCCGCCCAGCAGGGCGTAGCGTGCGGGCGGCTCCCAACCCCGTGGGAGTGCCGTGACATCCACCAAGCCTTCCAACCTGGAGACGAGCATGCTGACAAGAGTGGTGAGACGAACCCGCCCCGGGACCTTGCTGGCGGCCCTGGCTGCGACCCTGCTGATGGGCGCTGCTGCGCAGGCCAGCACCTTGAACCAGAACGTGTCCTGGACGATCGACCGCGCCGGCACCAGCACCAAGTACCGCCTGGTGGCCTACGGTGACTCGATTTACGCCGGCTACAACGGCTCTGTATTCAACGCCGCGCGCTGGTCTGCCCCCACGGTGAACGGCGAATACCTGTCAGCCCTCTGGAACGCCGACATCGAGACGGTGCGCCGCGCCAAGTCCGGCGCGGTGGCTTCCGACGTCTACAACAACAAGATCGTGGCCGAGCGCAGCCACATGCAGGCCACCAGCACGCGCGTGGTCACCTTCGAGATGTGCGGCAACGATGGCCTGCAGGCGCGCTCCGCGCTGAAGGGGCAGAGCGGCACCTGCAACTACAGCGGGCTGGACGCCGCACTGGCCAATTGCAAGACTTATGTGGCCGCAGCGATGGACTACATCAACGCCAACGCCTACTCGGGCGTCAAGCTGAAGATCATCAGCAACCTCTACTACCCGGGCTACAACGCCGACAACGCCACGAGCAGTTGCAAGGACCCGTCCACCGCCGCGCCGATCAACTATCGCGACAAGATGCTGCCCTACATCGTCAAGATGAACTACTGGATGTGCGAGTACGCGCGCCAGAAGGGCTGGAAGTGCGCGGACAGCTTCGCCGACTACATGGGCGCCGACCACGACAGCAACGGCGACGGGCAGATCGACAGTGAAGCCCTGCGCTTCGTGGCCGGTGAGTCCGAGGCGAACTACGTCACCCGCATCACCTCGACCCTGAAAGCCACGCTGCGCGACGCCAACGCGCACTTCGTGTCGAGCAGCAGCAGCTACGACTACATCCAGTCCGACGACGTGCATCCGACCTACCAGGGCAGCACCGTCACCGGCGGGCTGTTCGGCGGCTCCAGCGGCAGTGGCGCACCGCGTTACAGCAGCATCAGCGCCGGCAAGAACCCGATCTGGAACCAGTACGGGCATGAGCGCATGGGCTGGCGCCTGTCGGTGTCCAACCCGGTGGCGCCCTGAGCGAGGGGCTGCGCCCGGCCTGGGGCTGGCTGCTGCTGGCCCCGGGTGTGCTGATCGTGGCCGTCTGGCTGCTCTGGCCCGCTGCACCGCGTGAGCCCGTGCGGGTATTGGCTGGGGCATCGGATGCCGCTTCTTCTCCTGCGGCAGAGGCCTTTGGCGCGGCCTCGAGGGCGCCGTCTGCCTTGGCCGTCGCATCCGCAGCTTCGTCGTCGGTGGGGCCGGTGGCCGCAAGCATCGCCATGGCACCCAGCGACGACCTCGCCGACCATGTCCCGCCGGGCCAGGCACCGAGCATGAAGCAGGTCATCGAAGGGCTGCACGCGCGCGGCATCCGCACTGGGCTGGGGGCCTTCAACCCGCCGGGGACGCGTCCGCCGCTGATCGGCCTGGCGGTGCCTGAAGACTTTGCCCTCCCGCCCGGTTATGTGCGCCACCACCAGGCCACCGACGATGGCCAGCGCATCGAAGCCATCCTGATGTTCGCGCCCGACTTCCGCCTCTTCGACGCCCAGGGCCGTGAGATCCCGCTGCCCGCCGACCGCGTGGTGCCGCCGGAGCTGGCGCCGCCCGGCTTGCCGCTGCGTCGCATCACGCTGCCACCGCCGCGCCAGGGCGAATGAGGTCCTGGGCTCTATTCGCCGCAGGCCTGGGCCTGCTGGCGCTCTACGCGCAGGTCGGCTGGTGGCCGCTCGGCTTTGTCGCGCTGCTGCCCTGGCTGGCGCTGCTGGACCGGCAAGCCACCGGCCTGTGGCGCGCGCTGGCTTGGGGCGCACTGCTGGCCATCGGTTACCAGGCAGCGGCGCTTTCCTGGTTCGGGCTCGCCTTGGCGCGCTATGCCGAGTGGCCGGCGCCGCTAGGGCTGGCCGGCTGGCTGCTCGCCGCGCCCTTCTTGCAACCGCAGTGGCTGGCCTTCGCGCTGGCGCGGCATGGGGTGGCGCGCTGGACGCAGGGCCAGGGTGTGGTCGCCGCCCCGCTGGCCGGCGCGCTGGCCCTGCTGGCCTGCGAATGGGCGACACCGCGCCTGCTTGGCGACACCCTGGGCCATGGCCTCGTGCCCTCGCTGTGGCTGCGCCAACTGGCTGAGCTGGGCGGGGCGGCGCTGCTCACCCTGCTGCTCGTCGCCGTGAACGAGTCCCTTTGGGCAGCGCTGCGCATGGCGGGCCCGGCCCAGCGGCGCGGGGCGCTGGCCTTGGCACTGGCCCTGCTCTTGGCCGCCGCCGGCTACGGCGTGATTCGCGTGCTGACCTGGACCGACCCCGAGGGCGCCATGCCACTTCGCGTCGGCCTGGTGCAGGCCAATGTGGCCGACCTGGAATCGCGCCGTCGCACCCAAGGCGCCGACACGGTGGTGCGCGAGTTGCTCGACCTGCATTTCGCGATGAGCTACGACGCCCTGGAGCGCCAGGGTGCGGACGCGGTGCTGTGGTCGGAGACCATCTATCCGACCACGCTCGGCCGTCCGAAGAGCGCCGCCGGCGCGGCCTTCGACGCCGAGATCCTCGCCACCGTGGCCGCGTCGGGGCGGCCCTTCGTCATCGGCACCTACGACCGCGATGCCGCCGGTGAGTACAACAGCGCCGCCTTCCTGGATCCGCAGCAAGGCCTCGTCGGCCACTACCGCAAGACCTATCTCTTCCCGCTCACCGAATGGGTGCCGCCCTGGGCCGACGCCCTGCATGGCCTGCTGCCCTGGCTGGGCCGCTGGCAGCCGGGGCAGGGCGCGCGGCCCTTCGCGCTTCGCTTGCAGGATGGGCGCGAGCTGGCCGTGCAGGCCCTCATCTGCCGCGATGCCACAGACACCGCCCTGGCCTTGGCCGGCGCGCGCCTGGGGGCGCAGGCGCTCTTCACCTTGTCGAACGACAGCTGGTTCGCCGAGCACCCACAAGGTGCGCGCTTGCACCTGGCGGTGTCCAGCCTGCGCAGCGTGGAGACGCGCCTGCCGCAGTGGCGGGTGACGAGCACCGGGCAGAGCGCCGTCATCGACGCGCTGGGCCGGGTGCAAGCCAGCGGCGGCCTGAACGAGCGCACCCTGGTGGTGGGCAGCCTGCCGGTGTCGCCTCAAGCGCCGGCCACGCCCCTGGTGCGGCTGGGGAACTGGCTGGGCCCAGCCAGCGTGTTGGGCCTGATCGTGCTGTGGTTCCTCACCGGGGCGTCGTGGCGTGGGCAGACCGCGCCCTTGCCGAGTCAGGTGCCGCTACCCGCCCACCTGGTGCTGCTGCCCGGCTGGGGCCGCTGGGCGACGGCGCTGCTGCGCGCGCTGGCGCGCTTGACCTTGCTGGGCATCGGCCTGGCCTGGCTCGCGCTCGAAGACTTTCGCGCCCAGACCTTGCTGCCGCTGCGCCTCTTCGCGGGTGGGGTGCTGCTGCCCGAGTTGCTCGCACTGTGCGTGCTGGCCGCCTACCGCGTGCAGGCTCGC
>JAFLDE010000052.1 GCA_017302655.1 Burkholderiales bacterium | reverse complement strand
CGGCGGTCCGGCGCGCGCCTTCCGCGTGGGGCAAATGGTGGACGGGCGCTTCAGCCTGCTGCGCGTGGACGCGCGCGGTGCCGGCTTGGGCGACCAGGGGCAAGTCAGCATGGAGCTGAGCCTGCCCGCCTTGCCGCCGCCGGCCACGGGCGTGCTGCCTGGGGTGGCGCCAGCGCCCATGGCGGCGCCTCCGGTGCTGCCCGTACAGCCACAGCCGCACATGCAGCCGGTGCCCGCCGAACCCTTGCGCTCCGCGCAACCGGGTTCACTGCAGGAAGACCCACCGGGTCCGCAGCGCCCGCGCAGCCCGAGCATGTCGCAGTCTCGCTGAGGCGCGCCGCAGGCCGTTACAGAAGGATCGAACCTTCGGGCGGCCGCGGGCGCTCCTCGATGGGCAGCGCCTCGGTGGTCACCGTGTCTCGCGCGTCCATCAAGGGCATGGGGCCGCTGTTGGGCAGGAAGGGCGCGGGTGCGCCCTCGTGCACTTCGGACAGAAGCGCCGCCGCACTGCGCAGCAGTGGCCAGGACAGCGCCGCGCCCATGCCGTCGGTGGTCTGAAGTCCCAGCTCCAGCAGCGCGCCGGCCTTGAAACCGTGCAGCGCGGCATCCAGGCCGGGCTCGTCGTTGCTGCGGCAGAACACCGCGTAGTCGGTCACCGGCGCGGCAATGGAGGCGGCGACACGCAGCGCCGCGCAGGCCGCCAGACCGTCCACCAGCAGCAGCTTGCGCTTGCTGGCGCCGACCAGCATGGCGCCCACCATCACGGCGATCTCGAAGCCGCCGAAGGCCGCCAGGGCGTCCATGGCGTCGAGCGCGTCGCGGTGACGGTTCAGCGTGGTCTGCAGCAGTTCATGCAGAGCCGGTGGGCTGGTGGGGGGCAGCAGGTCGGCCAGATGCCGGGCATCCAGACGCGCCAGCAGCAAGGCCGCGCATTCCTGGCTGCCCTGACCCATGCCGGCCAGCACCATGACGTTGCCGCTCAGCGAATCGGCCAGCTCCATGCCCACCCGCAAGGCCGACTGCACCTGGCTGGGCTGCATGGCCAGGCCAATGCGCGAGTTGCGCGTGCCATGAGCTACCTTGCGCAGCAACAGCTTGGGGTGGGGGGCCAACTCGGCCGAGAGGCCGCAGTCCACCACCAGCAACTGCAGGCCGTGGAGGCGCGCGATGACGGCCGCCGGCAGGCGCGACTGCAGGGCCAGCAAGGCCTGCTCGTGGCTGGGCCGGCCGAAGGGCTGGGGCAGGCCTTCGACGGCCAGGCCGTGGTCGGCGGCGAACAGCGCCAGCACGGGGTCCCGGAAGCGCGGCGTCAGGTTGGCCTGCATGAGGCCCAGGCGCAGCGCCAGCGCCTCCAGTTGGCCGAAGCCGCCCGCGATGGCCGCATGGCGCGCCAAGCGCTCACGCAGCTGCCGCTCCAACTCGGGGTTGGCGGTCGGCGTGATCAGCGATTCATGAATGGGCATGGCGCGGTTACGTTCCCTGACCAATGGATGCTAAGGGCAATCCCAGGCCACCTTGCCCGGCAAAAGAGGCAGCATTTGCCGCATGCCGCACCTTCATTTCACCCCGCAGCTGCGCCGTTTCACGTAGACGCCGCAGCTTCACTGCGAAGCCGGCAGTGTTCGCGAGGCCCTGGAGGCCGCTTTCATGCTGAACCCTAAGCTGCGCGGCTATGTGCTCGACGACCAGGGCGACTTGCGCCCCAACGTCGCGGTGTTCGTGGATGGCCGGCGCACGCTGGACCCGGCTGCACCGCTGGGTGCGGACAGCCAGGTGCATGTGCTGCAGGCGCTGTCCGGCGGTTGAGGAAGGACGAAGACATGAAGGCTTGGATCGCGACCCGGAAGGGCCTTTTCGAGATGCACCGCCGCGGCGACGCTTGGCAGACGGCGCGCAGCCATTTCCTGGCCGAGCCGGTGAGCATGCTGCTGCCGCCGGACGACACGGGCTTCATGCTCGCGGCGCTCAACCTGGGCCATTTCGGCGTCAAGCTGCACGCCAGCGATGACGCCGGCAACACCTGGCGCGAGGTGGCCTGCCCAAGCTACCCCGAGCAGCCCGCCGAGCCCAAGCAGCCCTTCCCCTGGAAGCTGGGCCTGATCTGGAGCCTGGAGCGCAGCATCGATGGCGCGCTCTGGTGCGGCACCTTGCCCGGAGGGCTGTTCGTGTCGCGTGACCAGGCACAGAGTTGGCAGCTGGTCGAGAGCCTGTGGAACCGGCCCGAGCGCCTGGAGTGGTTCGGCGGCGGCTACCCCGAGCCGGGCATCCACTCCATCTGTCCGCATCCGACCGACGCCAGGGATCTGCTGATCGCGGTGTCCTGCGCCGGCGTGTGGCGCACCCGCGATGGCGGCGAAAGCTGGAGCGTGCACTGCAAAGGCCTTCGCGCCGACTTCCTGCCGCCCGAACAGGCCGAGAACCCCAACGGCCAGGATCCGCACCGCGTGCAACGTTGCACCGCCGCGCCTGACACCCTGTGGATGCAACATCACTGCGGCATCTGGTCCAGCAGCGACCACGCCGCGCAATGGGTGGAGCACAAGGCGCAGCCGAGCAGCTTCGGCTTTGCGGTGGCTGCGCACCCCACCGACCCGCGTACCGCCTGGTTCGCCCCGGCGGTGAAGGACGAGAAACGCATCGCCGTGGACGGTGCCCTGTGCGTGACACGCACCCGCGATGGCGGCCAGAGTTTCGAAGTGCTGCGCAACGGCCTGCCGCAGGAGCATTGCTACGACCTCGTCTACCGCCACGGCCTGGAAGTGGCCCCCGATGGCCAGACCTTGCTGATGGGCTCGACCACCGGGAACCTGTGGAGCAGCTTCGATGGCGGCGAGCGCTGGGCGTTGGTCAACGGGCACCTGCCGCCGGTGGCCGCGCTGCGCTTCTGAGGCGCGTCAGCTGGCCAGTTTGAGCCCGACGATGCCGGCCAGGATGAGGCCCAGGCTGAGCAGGCGCGCGACCGTGGCCGGTTCGCCGAACAGCAGCATGCCAAGCACGGCGGTGCCGACCGCACCGATGCCGACCCAGACCGCGTAGAAAGTGCCCACCGGCAGGGTCTTCATGGCCAGGCCGAGCAGCAACACACTGGCCACCATAGCGCCCAGGGTGAGCGCACTGGGCAGCCAGCGCGTGAAGCCCTCGGTGTACTTCAGGCCGATGGCCCAGCCGACCTCCAGCAGTCCGGCCACGACGAGCAGCAGCCAGGCCAGGCGTTCGTCGGGGGCGTTCAAGGCTGCACCCAGGGCTTGGCGTCTTGCATCACCTGCGCCAGTGCTGCCTGGCCGGCTGCATGCAGACCGCGCACGGCGCCCTCGCGGTCGGCGGCGCTGTGGTGCTGGTTGAGCTTGCGCTTGCCTTCCAGGCGGGTCAGGCGGATCTCGATGCCGACGATGTGGCCGAGGAGCTCCTGCAGGTAGTCGGCCGGCGCATCGCCCATCTTCCAGGGCTTGGGCTGATCGGCCTCGTGCTGGCGGGTGAGGCGGGCGAGCAGCCCGCGCAGGAAGCGTTCGTCGTCGCGCACATGGAAGTGGCCATGGGCATGGACGGCCTCGTAGTTCCAGGTGGGCACGCGCCGGTGCGTTTCCCCCTTGCCGGGGTACCAGTTCGGCGAGATGTAGCCCTGCACGCCGCGGAACACCACCAGCACCGGCGCGCCCTCGGTCAGTTCCTGCCACAGCGGGTTCGCACGTGCCACGTGGGCGAGCAGGGTGCCTGCGCCAGGCTCGCCCGGCGCGGCGGGGTCGAGCAGGAAGGGCAGGTGATCGGCCTCAAGGCCGCTCGTGGTGCTGCGCACCAGCATGCCCAGCGCATGCGTGCGAACGATGGCGTGCAGCACGTCGGGGTCGGACTCGGCGTAGGGCGGGGGCAGGTACATGGTGCAGGAGCGGGCGGCGGAAGCGAGGGGGCGCTGGCGGGTCTGGCTGCGATTAGTAGTGTGGCGGGCGTTCGTCCTGGGCACTGCCTGCCAGGCCGTGCGGGCCTTGCGGCACCAGTTCACGCAGGCGCAGCAGCTCTCGGGTCAGCAGGTCGATCTGCTGCTGCTGCCGGGCCACCACGGCGTCCAACTGCTCCAGCTGGTCTTCCAGGAAGCTGGTCTTGATTTCCAGCGGAGTGAGGCGGTCTTCGTGCATGAGCCCATCATCGCTGGGTTAGCCTTGGGGCATGTCTGCATCCCAACTCTCCACGCTGCTCGTGCACGGCAGCGGCCACGACGCCCAGCATGGCGGCGTGCACCCGGCCATCCACCCCTCGGTGCAGTACGGGCACGCCCGGGTCGAAGATCTCATCGGCGTCTTCCAGGGCACGAACAAGGGCGGCTTCAACTATGCGCGCCAGGGCACGCCGACCACGGCGGCGCTGGAGGCGCTGATCACGAAACTCGAAGGCGGCGTGGGCACGGTGAGCTTTGCCACCGGCATGGCGGCCATCCAGGCGGTGTTCTTCACCTTGCTCAAGGCCGGCGACCACCTGGTGACCGGCGATCAGGTGTTCGGCAACACCAGCAGCTTGCTGGGCACGCTGGAGGGCCTGGGCGTGCAGGTGAGCCGGGTGAATGCCTGCGACGCGCAGGCGGTGGCGGCGGCGCTGCGGCCGACCACGCGCTTGGTCTTCGTGGAGACCATTGCCAACCCGACCACGCGCATCCCGGATCTGGCTGGCATCGGCCGCGTTTGCAAGGAGCGGGGCCTGCTCTATGTGGTGGACAACACCGTCACCTCGCCGGCGCTTTACGCCCCGCGGGTGCATGGCGCCGGCCTGGTGGTGAACTCCTTGACCAAGACCATTGCTGGACATGGCACGGCGCTTGGCGGCGCGGTGACCGACACCGGCTGCTACGACTGGGCGGCCTATCCCAATTTGTTTCCCGCCTACCGCCAGGGCGACCCGCGTGCCTGGGGCCTGCAGCAGATCCGCAAGAAGGGGCTGCGTGACATGGGCGCCACGCTGTCCAGCGAGGCGGCACACCGCATCATGGTGGGTGCCGAGACCCTGAGCCTGCGCTTGCAGCGCTGTGCAGCCACGGCGATGCAGTTGGCGACCTTCCTGGAGGGCCATGCAGCGGTGGCGCGGGTGCACTACCCGATGCTCGCCTCCCACGCCCAGCACGCCTGGGCGCGCGAGTGGTTCGGCGGCAATGGCTCGTGGATGCTGAGCTTCGAGTTGCGCGACGAGGCGGCGCTGGTGCCGGTGCTGAACCAGTTGCGCATCCCCATCAAAGCCACCGGCCTGGCCGACACGCGCACGCTGGTCATTCCGGTGGCGCCGACGATCTTCTGGGAAATGGGCGCTGCCGGCCGCGCGGCCATGGGCATTGCCGAGGGCCTGGTGCGGGTCTCGGTGGGCCTGGAGGACGCGGACGAGTTGGTGGCCGACTTCGCGCAGGCGCTGGCGTAGTCAGGCTTCGTCAGGCGGAGCGGGCCAGCAGCCACTCGGCGATGAGGGCGTGCAAGCCGTCGCGGTCGGGTTCCAGCAACAGGTTATGCAGCGCGCCGGGGCGCTCGATGCGTGTCGCTTCCCTGCCCGCGCAGTGGCGGAACCAGGCGGCGCTGCCGCCTGGCGGCACGATGCGGTCCGAACCGCCGTGGATCATGAGCAGCGGAAGGGGCAGCGAGGGCATCTGCTGGGCTTGTTCAAGCGCGCGCAAGGTCTGGTGCGCCAGCCGGCAGCTGATGCGTCGCTGGAAGAGCGGGTCGTTGGTGTAGCGCGCGGCGACGTCGGTGTCGCGGCAAATGGCGCTCAGATCGAGCCCCGGGTCGATGCGCAGGCGAGGCATCGCCCGTGCCAGCATTGGCAGCAGCAGGCGAACCAGCGCGTGAGCACCGCCGGCGTCCAAGGCCGGGGCCAGCGTCACCACGCCGCGCCAGCGATGTGGCGTGGTGGCGGCCAGTCGCAGCGCCAGCAGGCCGCCCAGGCTGAGGCCGAGCACGAAGCAGGGAAGGTCGACCGCCGCCGCCTGCACGCGCAGACTGGCGCGCTCCAGGTCATCCAGCAGATGCTGCCAGCTCGGCGTGTCGACCCTTGGTCCTTCCGAGCGGCCATGGCCCCGCAGGTCGAGGCCATGGCTTGCGATGCCATGCACCGCCAGCGCCTCGCGCAGCCAGCGGTAGGGCAGGGCATCGCCATGATCCCCGAGGCCGTGCACCACCATCAGGTGCGCCCGCGTCGGGCCTTGGGCCGGCTGATGGTGACGATGCAGGCGCAGGCCGTCGGCGCTGATGAGGGGATCGGGCTGCATCAGCTCCTTACGCCGTGGCCGGCCAGCCGGATGCTCAGCGGAAGTCCCGGCTGCGCGGGCCGCTCTGGCCCAGTTCGCCCAGCCAGGGCGTGAGGTCTTCGAGCCGGTGCGCGATGAGATTGCAGACGACTTGGTCGCGGTCCTTGCCGGTGGGCTCGCGCTGCCAGACGCCCCACACCGCGAGCAGGCGGGCGTGCAGCAACGCGCTGCGGAAGCGTTCGCGCACCTTCTTCCACACCACGACCTGATGGGTGCCGAACTCATCTTCCAATGAGACGAAGGTGACGCCCTGCGCGGTGCCGGGCTGCTGGCGCACAGTGACCAGGCCGACGGTGCGCGCGAGGCGGCGGTCACCCAGGCGGGCGAGTTGCTCGCCGCTCATGAAGCCGAGCGGCTGCAGGCGCTGGCGCAGGAGCGCCAGCGGGTGCGAGCGCAGCGTGAGGCCGAGGTTGGCGTAGTCCCACACGACTTCCTCGGGCTCGGGAGCCTCGGGTAACTCCAGCGGCTCCTCGGCGACCGGAGCGTCCTGCAGCAGCGGCGGTGCGCGCAAGAGCGCGGCTGCTTCCCAGAGCTGCTGGCGCCGCTGACCGCTGAGGCTCATGAGCGCGTCGGCCGCAGCCAGTTGCTCCAGGTCGCTGCGTTCCAGTTGGGCGCGTCGCTGCAGTTGTTCGGCACTGTCGAACAAGCGGCGCGCGGTGTCCGGCGGGGCATAGGGGCCCTCGGTCCAGGGGTTGTGCGCCTCGCCCGGTGGGGTGCGCGACGCGCGCTCGGACTGCGCGCCTTCGCGCGCGGCCACGACGCGCCGCGCGGTGTCTTCCTTCAGGCCCTTGACGAGGTGCAGACCGAGCCGCACCGTGTCCGGCGCCTCGACGTGCGACTCCCAAAAGCTGGCGTTCACGCAGGGTGGCTGCACACGTACGCCGTGGCGCTGGGCGTCCTGCACCAGCGCGCTGGGGGTGTAGAAACCCAGCGGCTGGCTGTTCAGCAGCGCGCAAAGGAATTCGGCCGGGTGGTGGCACTTCAGCCAACTGCTGGCGTAGGTGAGCAGCGCGAAGCTGGCGGCGTGGCTCTCGGGGAAGCCGTACTCGGCGAAGCCGAGAATCTGCTGGTAGAGCTGTTCGGCAAAGGCCTGCGTGTAGCCGCGCTCGCGCATGCCCTGGAAGAGACGCTCCTGGAACTGACTGAGATTGCCGTGGCGCTTCCAGGCTGCCATGCCACGGCGCACTTGGTCGGCCTCGCCGGGCGTGAAGCCGGCGGCGATGACCGCGATCTGCATCACCTGTTCCTGAAAGATGGGCACGCCCTCGGTGCGTTCGAGCACGCGACGCAGGTCCTCGCTCGGGTAGTCGACCTTTTCCAACCCCTGCCGGCGGCGCAGATAGGGGTGCACCATGCCACCCTGGATGGGGCCAGGGCGCACGATGGCGACTTCGATGACCAGGTCGTAGAAACGGCGCGGCTGCAGGCGCGGCAGCATGCTCATCTGCGCGCGGCTTTCGACCTGGAAGGTGCCGACGGCGTCGGCGCGGCAGAGCATCTCGTAGGTGGCGGCGTCTTCGTGCGGGATGTCCTGCATGCCGAAGCGCCGACCCTGCTTCACCGACAGCAGGTCGAGCGCGCGGCGGATGCAGGACAGCATGCCCAGCGCCAGCACGTCGACCTTCAGCAGGCCGAGGGCATCGAGGTCGTCCTTGTCCCACTGGACGACGGTGCGGCCGGGCATGGTGGCGTTCTCGATGGGCACCAGGCGCGACAGGGGCCCTTGGGTGAGGACAAAGCCGCCCACGTGCTGGCTAAGGTGGCGGGGCGTGTCGAGCAGCTCAGTGGCGAGCTGGAACAGGCGTTGCAGACGCCGGTCTTCGGGGTCGAGGCCCAGCGCGCGCAGACGCTCGTTGCCGGCCAGGCGGTCGTCCCACCAGCTGTGATCCTTGGCGATGCGGTCGATCAGCGCTGGCTCGAAGCCCAGCGCCTTGCCAACATCGCGCAGGGCGCTGCGCGGGCGGTAGCGAATGACCACCGCGGTAAGGCCGGCGCGGCGGCGACCGTACTTGGCGTACAGGTACTGGATGACCTCTTCGCGGCGCTGGTGCTCGAAGTCCACGTCGATGTCGGGCGGCTCGCGGCGCTCACGGCTGATGAAGCGCTCGAACAGCAACTCGGCGCGGGACGGGTCGACCTCGGTGATGCCCAGCGCGTAGCAAACCGCCGAATTGGCGGCCGAGCCACGGCCCTGGCAGAGGATGCCGTGCTGGCGCGCGAAGTCGACGAGGTCCGCCACCGTCAGGAAATAGTGCTCGTACTGCAACTCGGCAATCAGCGCTAGCTCTTGTTCGAGTTGCCGGCGAACCTGGGGCGGCACCCCTTCAGGCCAACGACGTTGGCAGCCCGTCCAGGTGAGGGCGCGCAGGTGAGCGGTGGGCGTAAGGCCCGCAGGAACCACCTCGCTCGGGTACTCGTAGCGCAACTCGTCCAGGCTGAAGTGGCAGCGCTCGGCAATGCGCAGCGTCTGTGCCAGCCACTCGGGGTCGTAGCGGGCATCGGGCCGCTGAAGATGGGCGCTCGCACTGGCTGCCAGAAGGTAGCCACATCGATCCAACGGCAGGCCCACGCGCGTGGCCGTCAGCACATCGTGCAGGGCCTTGCGCTCGGCATGGTGGAGCAGCACCTGGGGGGCGGCCACCAGCGGCAATTCGGTCTGCTCGGACAGCCACTGCAGGCGCTGCACCCAGCGAGTGTCATCGAGTTGAAAGGGCAGATCGACGCCGAGCCAGGCGCTGCCGGCAAAGTGCGCCAGCAGCCAGCGACCCAGGCCGAGCAACTCCGCGTCCTGGGCGCGACGGCTGGGCAAGGCGATGACCAGCAATCCCTTGAGCAGCGCAGGTTGGATGTCGCGCCAGGCCAGGTGATAGCGGCCCTTGGGTGCCTTGCAACGCAGGTCGGTGATGAACTGACTCAGCGCGGCATAGGCCTCACGGTCAGGGGCGACGAGCAGCAGGCGAAAGAGCGCCCCGACTGGCGACTCGGCCATGTGCAGGCCCGCATCCAGACCGGGCTGGACTTCGTCGGGCGCACGGCGCTGCATCAGCGCACCACCAGGGTTGGCCTGCACGTCGAAGCACGCGCCGATCAGCAACTGCATGGCCGGATGCTTCTTGGCCTGCTGGTGGGCGCGCACCACGCCAGCCAGGCTGCAGTCGTCGGTCAGGGCCATTGCTGGCAGACCCAACTGCGCCGCCTGCCTCACCAGCTCTTCCGGGTGACTGGCTCCTTGCAGGAAGCTGAGGTTGCTCAAGACTTGCAGCGCCGCGTACACCTTACCGAGCTGTATAAAAAAACAGTATCGGACTGTAGGGCCTGCAGGAAGGCTCCGCGCACGTCGCCACGCGCCGAGCGCAAGGACTCGCCTGCGTTGGGCAGGCGCCCTGCGAAAAGCGGTCATGAGTAGGAAATTGGTCGGGGTGAGAGGATTCGAACCTCCGGCCTCTACGTCCCGAACGTAGCGCTCTACCAGGCTAAGCTACACCCCGACTGTTGCGGTGCTCTTCAAGCGCCCATCGGGCTGCTGGAAGAGAGGCCTCAAGACGAGCGCCCCACCGAACGAATCGCAAATTCTAGCAGAGCTTTCGTCCACTCGTTGTCGGGCAGCAGCTCAAGGCTCTTGGCAGCGAGCTCAGCTTCCTTGCGTGCCGCCTCTCGCGTGGCCTCCAAGGCGCCGCAGGTGCGCACCAGCGTGACCACTTCTTGCAGGTGTTCGGTGTCGCCCAGTTCCACAGCCTTGCGCAGCTTCGCTGACTGCTCCGCGCTGCAGTACTGCATGGCGAGCAGCAGGGGAAGAGTGGGCTTGCCTTCGCGCAGGTCATCGCCGATGTTCTTGCCCAGCAACTCGGTGCTGCCTTCGTAGTCAAGCACGTCGTCGATGAGTTGGAAGGCGGTACCCATCGCGCGGCCGTAGGCGGCGCAGGCCTCTTCAACCGCGGGTGGCGCGTCGCTGAGCATCGCGCCCAGGCGCGCGCTGGCTTCGAACAGCTTGGCCGTCTTGAAACGGATCACGCGAAGGTACTGCTCGACGGTGGTGTCGGGGTCGTGCACATTGAGCAACTGCAGCACCTCACCCTCGGCGATGACGTTGGTCGCTTCGGCCAGCACCTCCAGCACCCGCATCCGGTTCACCGAGACCATCATCTGGAAGGCGCGTGAGTACAGGAAGTCGCCGACCAGCACGCTGGCCGCATTGCCGAAGAGTGCATTCGCCGTGGCCTTTCCTCGGCGCAAGTCCGACTCATCCACCACGTCGTCGTGCAGCAGTGTGGCGGTGTGGATGAACTCCACGACAGCGGCCAATTCGTGGCGGTGATTCCCAGGATCGCCCAGTGCGCGGGCGAACAGCAACACCAGTTTCGGGCGCATCCGCTTGCCGCCGGCATGCACGATGTAGCCGGAAATCTGGTTGATGAGCGCGACCTCGGAAGACAGTCGATGCGCGATCAGTCGATCGACTTCAAGCATTTCAGCGCTGAGGGCGGACAGGGTGTCGGCGTGGGGGTCAGCGCTCAGGGCGGCATGCACTATGGACTCGCGGGTAGGACGGGCTGTGAGGGGAAAAGTATAGAAAGGGCGCTCGGAGCGCCGCGTGGGTGGCATTCAGTGGGTGAGATGGTCTGGACGAACACAGGGTTTGCGCTATACTCGCGGGCTCTTTGCCTTTGTGGCAAGGTAGTTCGTCAAGAAAGGTCAAACATGTACGCGGTCATAAAAACCGGTGGCAAGCAATACAAGGTTGCTGCTGGCGAAAAGATCAAAGTAGAAGCGATTGCTGCGGACGTGGGCCAGGAGATCGTCATCGAACAAGTGCTCGCCGTCGGCAACGGCGCTGAGCTGAAGGTCGGTACGCCTTGGGTCGCGGGTGCAACGGTCAAAGCCACGGTGGTGGCGCATGGCAAGCACGACAAGGTGCGCATTTTCAAGATGCGCCGTCGCAAGCACTACAAGAAGAGCCAGGGCCACCGTCAACAGTACACCGAGCTGTCCATCAGCGCGGTCAACGCCTGAGGCAAGGAGTAGCCAACCATGGCACAGAAAAAGGGCGGCGGCTCAACCCGCAACGGTCGTGACTCCAAGCCGAAGATGCTCGGCGTCAAGGTGTTCGGCGGCCAAACCGTCAGCGCCGGTTCGATCATCGTGCGCCAGCGTGGCACCAAGTTCCATCCCGGCGTGAACGTCGGCGTGGGCAAGGACCACAGCCTGTTCGCTTTGGTGGACGGCCAGGTGAGCTTTGCAGTGAAGGGGCCTCTGGGCCGTCACACCGTGATCGTGACGGCGGCCTGATTCCAGGCTCAGCCTTCTCGGCATGCAAGGCCCCGCTTCGCGGGGCCTTTGTCTTTGTGCGCTCTACGATGAGGGTGGAGCAAAAGGGGTTCGAATGAAATTCGTGGACGAGGTGACGATTGACGTGGTCGCTGGCAACGGTGGCAGCGGCTGCGCCAGCTTTCGGCGCGAGAAATTCATTCCGTTCGGCGGTCCGGATGGGGGTGACGGTGGCCGAGGGGGCAGCGTCTGGGCGCTCGCCGACCGTAATCTCAATACGCTGATCGACTATCGTTACGCGCGTCGGCACGAGGCCCGCAATGGCGAGGCAGGTCGAGGTTCTGACTGCTTTGGCGCAGCCGCAGAGGACATCGTGCTGCGCATGCCCGTTGGCACCATCGTGCGCGACGCCGAGACCGACGAATTGCTCGCTGAACTCTTGGAGGCTGACCAGAAGGTGCTGCTTGCCAAGGGCGGCGATGGTGGCTTTGGCAATCTCCACTTCAAGAGCCCGACCAACCGCGCGCCCCGGCAGAAGACGCCAGGCTGGCCGGGGGAGGCCAAGGCCCTCAAGCTGGAATTGCGTGTGCTGGCAGACGTGGGTTTGCTTGGTCAGCCCAATGCGGGCAAGTCGACCTTGATCGCTGCGGTCTCGAACGCCAGGCCGAAGATCGCCGACTACCCGTTCACTACCCTTTACCCGAATCTTGGCGTGGTTCGCGTAGGTCCTGAACAGAGCTTCGTGATGGCCGACATCCCCGGCTTGATTGAGGGCGCTGCGGAAGGGGCGGGTCTAGGACACCAGTTCCTGCGGCATTTGCAGCGCACGCGCGTGCTGCTGCATCTGGTGGATCTGGCGCCGTTGGACGAAGCGATCGACCCGGTCGCTGAGGCCAAGGCCATCGTGGCCGAACTGAAGAAGTACGACCCCGAGCTTCACGCCAAGCCGCGCTGGTTGGTGCTGAACAAGATCGACATGATCCCCGCCGAGGAACGCGAGGCGAAGGTCAAAGATTTCATCAAGCGCTTCCGCTGGAAGGGGCCGGTGCATTGCATCTCCGGCCTCACGCGCGAAGGTTGTGAGCCGCTGCTGCGCGCCATCTACGAGTACGTGGCCGAGCAGAAGGCGCCGCCGATTCCGGAACGCGACCCGCGCTTCGACGCTGAAGCATGAGCGCCCCGGTTCAGGGGGCGCGGCGAATCGTCGTCAAGGTTGGCTCGACCCTGGTGACGAACGAAGGTCGGGGCGTGGATGCAGTCGCCATTGGCGACTGGTGTCGCCAGCTTGCGCGCTTGGCCGAGCAGGGCGTCGAGCCCTTGGTCGTGAGCAGTGGGGCGATTGCCGAGGGCATGAAGCGCCTGGGCTGGACCACCCGCCCGAGCGCCTTGCACGAACTGCAGGCTGCCGCTGCGGTCGGTCAGATGGGCCTGGCCCAGATGTATGAGACGCGACTGCGCGAACTCGGCGTGGCTTCTGCGCAGGTCCTGCTCACCCACGCCGATCTGGCCGATCGCGAGCGGTACCTGAACGCGCGAACGACGCTCATGACTCTGCTGCAGCACCGCGTGCTCCCGGTTATCAACGAGAACGACACCGTCGTCAACGACGAGATCAAGTTCGGCGACAACGACACGCTGGGCGCGCTGGTTGCGAACTTGATCGACGCCGACGCGTTGGTCATCCTCACCGACCAGCGCGGCCTGTACACCGCCGATCCGCGCAAGGACGACAGTGCCGTGCTCTTGAGCGAAGTGGTCGCTGGCGATGAGAAGTTGGAGCAGATGGCTGGCGGCACCGGCAGTGGCCTGGGCAAAGGCGGCATGCTGACCAAGGTGCTGGCGGCCAAGCGGGCGGCGCGCAGCGGCGCGTCGACCGTGATTGCGTACGGTCGAGAGCCCGATGTGCTGCTGCGCCTGGCGGCCGGCGAATCCATCGGCACCGCCCTCATCGCACAGACGGCCAAGCGCGCGGCACGCAAGCAGTGGATGGCCGATCAGCTGCAGCTGCGTGGCCGGGTCAGGGTGGATGCAGGCGCTGCTCGCGCCTTGCGCGAAGGCGGCCGCAGCTTGCTGCCCGTCGGGGTCCGGGCGGTTGACGGTGACTTCCGTCGCGGCGAAGTGGTCGCCATCTGCGATGCGAGTGGCTCTGAGTTGGCGCGCGGTCTCGCCAATTACGCCGCCAGCGAAACGCGCCTGCTGATGGGGCGGCCAAGCGCCGACATTGAGAGCCTGCTCGGCTATGAGGCCGAGCCAGAGTTGGTGCACCGCGACAACCTGGTGCTCAGCTAGGTTCTTCTG
Source organism: Burkholderiales bacterium (assembly GCA_017302655.1). Taxonomy (GTDB): domain Bacteria; phylum Pseudomonadota; class Gammaproteobacteria; order Burkholderiales; family Burkholderiaceae_C; genus Inhella. The sequence continues at coordinate 13,089 of JAFLDE010000052.1, read as the reverse complement.
GCGATTGCCCGGTGCTGGCCGCCAGGTCTTGAGCATGCGCCGAGCGCTCCACGGCACCGAAGGGCGAGCGCGGCACGTCGCGGCTTGGCGTGCGAACTCCTGACCGCAGAAAGCGGTTCTGGTGATGTCCCTGGCCACGCGGCAGGAAGCGCGCCAACTCGGTCAGCGCCAGTTGGTACACGTCGCGCTTGAACTCGATCACCGCGTCCAGCGGCACCCAGTAGTCGTTCCACCGCCAGGCGTCGAATTCCGGATGGTCGGTGGCGCGAAGGTTCAGATCGCTGTCGAGCGCGGTCAGTTGAAGCAAAAACCAGATCTGCTTCTGTCCCTTGTAGTGACCACGAGCTTCGCGCCGGATGAAGTGGTCCGGCACTTCATAGCGAAGCCAATCGCGTGTTCGGGCAATCAGCCGAACATGCTCCTGCTTGAGGCCGACCTCCTCATGAAGCTCGCGGTACATCGCCTGCTCTGGCGACTCGCCATGCTTGATGCCCCCTTGCGGGAACTGCCAAGAATGCGTGCGGATGCGCTTGCCCCAGAAAACCTGGTTCTTCGCATTGAGCAGGACGATGCCGACGTTGGGCCTGAAGCCTTCCCGGTCGAGCATAATCAACCCCGATTTTTGAACTGCCCCGATTCTGCACCGGCAAGGTGCACATGACAGGGCGGTGAAAACCTGAACCCCAGGACGGACGCGGGCTTGCTGTGGTGACGCGGCAGGCCCGTTTTGCTTAGCCCTTTGCCCTCGCTCGCACCGGTCATGAAAGCCTCGCAGTTCCTCATCACCACGCTCAAGGAAGCCCCCGCCGACGCCGAGATCGTCAGCCACAAGCTGATGATGCGCGCCGGCATGATCAAGCGCCTGGGCGCCGGCATCTACAACTACATGCCGATGGGTTTGCGCGTGATCCGCAAGGTGGAAAGCATCATCCGCGAGGAGATGAACCGAGCCGGCAGCGTGGAGCTCTTGATGCCCGTGATCCAGCCCGCCGAGTTGTGGCAGGAGACTGGGCGCTTCGACAAGATGGGCCCGGAGTTGCTGCGCGTGAAGGATCGCCACGGCCGCGACTTCATCGTCCAGCCGACCAGCGAAGAGGTCATCACCGACATCGCCCGCCAGGAATTGCGCTCCTACAAGCAGCTGCCCAAGAACCTCTATCACATCCAGACCAAGTTCCGAGACGAACGCCGTCCGCGCTTCGGCCTGATGCGCGGTCGCGAGTTCACGATGAAGGACGCCTACTCCTTCGACCGCGATGTGGACGCCGCCGGCAAGAGCTACGACGCCATGTTCGCCGCCTACTGCCGCATCTTCGACCGCCTGGGCCTGCAGTACCGTGCCGTGGCGGCTGACACCGGCGCCATCGGCGGTGACCGCTCGCACGAGTTCCAGGTCATCGCCGAAACCGGCGAGGACGCGCTGGTCTATTGCCCGACCAGCGACTACGCCGCGAACATCGAACTGGCCGAGGCACTCGCCCCTGCTGCACCGCGCGCGGCAGCCGCCCAAGCGCTCACGCTCACGCCCACGCCGGGCAAGAGCACCTGCGCCAACGTGGCCGCGCTGCTGGGTCTGCCGCTTACCCAGACGGTGAAGAGCTTGGTCCTGGCCACCGACATCCGCAACGAGAAGGACGAAGTCACCGGCACCCAGGTCTGGCTGTTGCTGGTGCGGGGCGACCACGACCTGAACGAAGTCAAGGCCGGCAAGGTCGAAGGCTTGAAGCAGGGTTTCCGCTTCGCCACCGTGGCGGAGATCGAGTCCCACTTCGGCTGCAAGCCCGGCTATCTGGGCCCTGTCGGCTTGAAGGGTGTGAGGATCGTGGCCGACCGCACGGTGGCCGCGATGAGCGACTTCGTCTGTGGCGCCAACCAGTGGGACCACCACTACACCGGCGCCAACTGGGGCCGAGACCTGCCTGAACCCGATCTCGTGGCCGATATCCGCAACGTGGTCGAGGGTGAGCCCTCGCCCGACGGCAAGGGGGTGCTCGCCATCCAGCGCGGCATCGAAGTCGGCCATGTCTTCTACCTCGGAAAAAAGTACTCCGAGGCCATGAACGCGACCTTCCTTGCCGAAGACGGCAAGCCTCGCCACTTCGAGATGGGCTGCTACGGCATCGGCGTCACGCGCTTGCTCGGCGCGGCCATCGAGCAGGGGCACGACGAACGCGGCATCGTCTGGCCGGTCAGCATGGCGCCCTTCGAAGTTGTCATCTGCCCGATCGGCATGGACCGTAGCGAGCTGGTGCGTGAGCAGGCGCTCAAGCTCTACGCCGATCTGCAGGCGGCTGGTGTGGACGTGCTGCTGGACGACCGCGGCGAGCGCCCCGGCGCCATGTTTGCCGACTGGGAACTCATCGGCGTGCCGTTGCGCGTGGTGCTGGGCGACCGCGGGCTCAAAGAAGGCTTGGCTGAAGTCCAGGGCCGCCGCGAAGCCGCCGCCAGCAACCTGCCGGTGGCCGAACTCGTGGCTGCGGTGCGGGAGCGCCTTCAGGCGTGAAGCGGCGCCTCTGGCTGGCGGCAGCGCTGGCTGCGCCGCTGCCTAAGGCTCGTGCCGGTGCGCAAGTCGAGGAGCCGCTGGCCGACTCGGTGCGCTCGGCGCTCAGCGGCGCCATTGCGCAGGCGGCGCCACCGAAACCGACGTTTGAGCGCATCGAGGATCGTCTCAGCTACCTGCGCTGGTTGGGCGAGATGAGCGAGCGTCTCAAGCGCCGAAAAAAGGAAGCACAGACGCGCATCGAGTTCCTTGAAGCTGTCTGGTACGAGAGCCGCCGCGCCGGGCTGGAGACCAGCCTGGTGCTGGGCCTCATCCAGGTCGAGAGCGGTTTTCGCAAGTACGCCATCAGCAGCGTCGGCGCCCGTGGCTACATGCAAGTGATGCCCTTCTGGAGCCGCGTCATCGGCGACGGGCAGGTCTCGCGGCTCTTCCACATGCAGACCAATCTGCGTTTCGGCTGCGTCATCCTCCGACACTACCTCGACCGCGAGAAAGGTGACCTGTTCATGGCGCTGGGGCGCTATAACGGCAGCCGGGGCAAGGCCGAGTATCCGAATCTGGTTTTCGGTGCGCGACGCCAATGGCTGATGCCCGGCGAGCGCTGAGAGCGCTCAGCCTTCCCGGAGGCCGAAGTGTTGCTCGGGTGCGCCCCTCTCACGGGCCAGGAAGGCACTCGGCGTGCTCAAGGTGAACTGACGGAAGTCGCGCGCCAGGTGCTGATGATCGTGATATCCGGCATCCACGGCCAATTGCAGCAGGCTGCCCGCCGTGGGCGAGGTCGCGGTGCGCACTGCACGGTCGAAGCGGGCGATGCGCGCGAGCAGTCGGGGGCCAACTCCCAGGCTTTGGGGAGCCTGGCGCTGCAGTTGGCGCAGGCTCAGGCCATTCATGCGTGCCAGTGGCTCCAGGAGGCTGTCCGGGTGCTCGATCAAGCGCGCCGCAACCCGGTCTGCAGCCAGTTCCCGGCGCCGACAGGCCTGCACCAGGCCCAGCAGGTAGCGCTCGGCTGCGGCCATCTGTGCGGAGGGCTGGTCTTCCTCCTCAATGAGGTCCGCCAGCGCGCGAATGCCTGAAGGCAGCGCGGCTTCCGCATCGACGTAGCGATCGGTCAGTTCGTCCAGGTTCAAGCCCAGCAGGCGATGCAGCGCGCCGGGTTCGAACTCGATCTGGTACACCGAGGAATCCAGCCCGAGCAAGCGCTGTGTGACCACGGTGGGTTGGCCGATCAACACGGCGCGCGGCTTGAGCACCTCCGGAGCAGCCAGACCGATGCCGATGCGTTCGAGATCGCGCGGGTAGAAGGCCAGCGCGGCCGCAGGGCGTGGCCAGTACGCCTTGACGGGCACCGCGCTGCCCGCAGCAAAGCGCAGGCGAACGAACTGATGCTGACGCACCCAGCCCCGCAAAGCCGGGCTGGGAGGGCGGTAGCTCAGCAGGGCCTGCACGATGATCAGGCGAGGGGCGCGGCCAAAGGCGGCCCCAGCAGGCGCATGTCGTGCGCGGCAAACAAAGCCTCGGCTTGCGCCGGTTCGGGAGGGCCGCTGCAGCCGGCCAGGGCGACGAAGAAGTCCTCCATGCGGCCGGCCGGCGTGTACAGGTAGCGCATGCGGCCGCTGGGGCTGAGTTGCCGGAAGGCGTGCGCCTGGCCTCGCGGCACGAACACGGTGTCGCCGGCGCGCAAGCGCTGCTGGGCGTCGCCCAGTTGGAACAAGAAGTCGCCGGCTTCGATCATGAACACCTCGTCCTGGTCCTCATGCAGGTGCAAGGGCGGACCGCCCTCGCCGTGTCCCCGCCATTCCAGCACACAGATGCGCCCCTGGGTCTCGCGGGACGACAGCAGGGTGCGGCATTCATCGCTGCCGATGTGCAGCGGGGGCGACGGCGTGGCGTGCATGAAAGGGCTCCAATTGAGGGAGCCCGCACGATGCCGAATGCGCCGCCGGCGCGCTGGTAAAAACGCGACAAGGTTCCCGGTCAGGGCTTCAAGCCTTGCCAGGATTGGGCGCGATGGCCTTCGATGCCGCAAAGCTGCAGGACGCGCTCCACCGATTCGTCGATGAGCGACTGCACCGACTCCGGCTTCAGATAGAGAGCCGGCAGCGGCGGAAACACGATGCCGCCCATTTCGGTGACCGCCGTCATGTTGCGCAGGTGCGCGAGGTTGAAGGGCGTCTCCCGCACCATCAGCACCAAGCGGCGGCGTTCTTTCAAGGTCACGTCTGCGGCGCGCGTCAGCAGGTTGTCACCATAGCCATGCGCGATGGCGGCCAGGCTCTTCATGGAGCAGGGCGCCACCACCATGGCGGAGGTGGCAAAGCTGCCGCTGGCGATGCAGGCGCCCACATCACCGGCGCCATGCACTTCGTCGGCCTCGGCATCGAGTTGTTCGCGGCTCAGGCCCAACTCGTGGTGGACGTTGAGCATGCCGGCCGGCGTGCACACCAAGTGGGTGCGCACGCCAAGCTGCCGCGCGCGGCGCAACACGCCCAGGCCGTAGGCCGCGCCGCTGGCGCCGCTGATGCCGACGACCAGGCGGGCGCTCAAGCGCTCTTAGCCAGCAGTTGCTGCAACTCGCCCGACTCGTACATCTCCATCATGATGTCCGAGCCGCCCACGAACTCGCCATTCACGTAGAGCTGCGGAATGGTCGGCCATTGGGCGTAGTCCTTCACGCCCTGGCGCACCTCGGCGTCGTCAAGCACATTGAAGGTCTGCAGGTCGGTCACGCCGCAGGCTTTGATGATTTGCACAGCGCGACCCGAGAAACCGCACATCGGGAACTGGGCGCTGCCCTTCATGAAGAGCATGACACGGTGGCCCTTGACCATCGCATCGATGCGCTGCTGAACGTCACTCATGGGAAAACTCGCGGATGAGAAGGGCGCGATTATCCGGGTGACCGCCGCGGCACGGACACAGCCGGGCTTTTCTAGAAGCGGTAGCTCAGCCCCAACTGGACCATGGGTGTCCACTGAAGGCGGCGCAGGCTGTCATCCAGGCTCTGTGCAAAGGCGGTGCTGGAGTTCAGGCGCAACCCGCTGCCGCCACGCACGGCCACACCGAGATCGGCCGTGAAGCCCCAGGCGCTGCCATGGCGGCTGAAGCCCACGCCCAAGTAGGGCTGGCTGACGCGTTCCTCCTCGCTGCTGCCCAGCAAGCGGCGATGACTCACCCCCAGCAAGCCGGGCCGAGAAGGCGCCAGGCTGCTACCGGCCAGCGAGACCGGGCCGAGCATCAGCCCGCCGCTCAGGCGCAGGCCGTTGCCTTGTCCGATGAGGTAGTAGTCGCCCAGCAATTGCGCGCCCAGCAGGCGCGAGCCGCCGCCTTCATCGCCGGAGAGCAGGTTCAAGCGTGCATGCAGCACTGGCTCCTCGGGCAAGCGCAGGCCTTGCTGGGCCTGGGCAGGCGGGCTCATCAGCAGCGTGCTGGTGAGGAAAACGGCTGAAGCGGCGTGGCGCAGCATGGCGGTCTCCGGCTGAGCTTGGACGTCGATGCTACTGCGCCGCCAGCCCGCGGCATCCCCTTATGTGCGGAACGCAGCCCCCGTACAACGGCGAAGGCCGGCCAAGTCGAATCGATGCTGCGGCGCCGCAAAGCCGGCGATGCCCAGCAGTCCGGCCACCACGTCGGCCTGATCGAAACCATGCTCCAGCAGCAACCAGCCGCCGGGTCGCAGGTGTGCGGAGGCTCCGGCAGCCAGGCGGCGCAGGTCGTCCAGGCCGTCGCCCCCCGGCGTCAGGGCGGTCAGCGGTTCGTGCCGCAGCGCCGCCAGGTGCGGATCCTGGCCGGCGATGTAAGGCGGGTTGGAAACGATGAGGTCGAAGCGCTCGGACCCGAGCGAGCCGAACCAGTCGCCGCTCCGGGCGAGACGCCAGTGCACGGCCAGATGCAGGCCTTCGCCATTGCCCTGTGCCACCGCCAGGGCGGCGGGCGAGGCGTCGGTGGCCCAGACCTCGGCGTCTGGCCGGGCGGCCTTCAGTGCCAGGGCGATGGCGCCACTGCCGGTACCCAGGTCCACCACCCGTGCGCCCGGCGGCAGCGCCTGAAGGCGCTCCAGCGCCCAGTCCACCAGGGTCTCGGTATCGGGGCGCGGCACCAGGGTGGCCGTGCTCACGTTCAGCCGAAGGCCGTGAAACTCCTTGTAGCCGACCAGATAAGCCAGCGGTTCGCCGGCGGCGCGGCGCGCCCGCAGGACATCGAAAGCCGCCTGTTGCTCAGGCGAGAGCAGCGCGTCATCGTGCGCAATCAACCACGCGCGCTCAACCCCCATCAGGTGCTGCAGCAGGCCGAAGGCGTCGGCACGCTCCAGCCCGTTGGCGAGCGCGGCGCGCAGCGCCTCGTCGATCCTCACCGGCCGGTTTCCAGCTCGGCCAACTGGGCGGCCGCCTGCGCGGCTTGCAGCGCGGTCAGCACCTCGTCCAGGTCGCCCTCCATGACGAGGCCCAGCTTGTAGAGCGTGAGGTTGATGCGGTGGTCGGTCAGCCGGCCCTGCGGGAAGTTGTAGGTGCGAATGCGGTCGCTGCGGTCGCCGCTGCCCACCAGGCTCTTGCGCGTGGCGGCTTCCTTGGCGTCTCGGGCGGCGCGTTCGCGGTCGCGCAGGCGGGCCAGCAGCACGGCCATCGCCTTGGCCTTGTTGCGGTGCTGGCTGCGGTCGTCCTGGCACTCGGCCACGATGCCGGTGGGCAGGTGGGTGATGCGGATCGCCGAGTCGGTCTTGTTCACATGCTGGCCGCCGGCGCCGCTGGCGCGGAAGGTGTCGATGCGCAACTCGGCGGGGTTGAGCGCGACTTCGGCGGCCTCGTCGGGCTCCGGCAGCACGGCCACCGTGCAGGCGCTGGTGTGGATGCGGCCCTGCGCCTCGGTGGCCGGCACGCGCTGCACGCGGTGGCCGCCGCTCTCGAACTTCAGCCGTCCGTAGGCGCCGGCGCCTTCCACGCGCAGCACCAGCTCCTTGTAGCCGCCCAGCTCGGCGGGGCTCTCGCTCATCACCTCCGTGCGCAGGCCGGCACGGTCGCACCAACGCAGGTACATGCGGGCCAAGTCGCCGGCGAAGAGCGCGGATTCGTCGCCGCCGGTGCCGGCGCGGATCTCCAGGAAGGCGCTGCGCGCGTCGTCGGGGTCCTTGGGCAGCAGGGCGAGCTGCAGGGATTCGTCCAGCTGCGCCAGTTCGGCTTCTGCGGCGGTGGCCTCTTCGCGTGCCATGTCTGCCATCTCGGGGTCGTCGAAGAGCGCGCGGGCGTCGAGCAGCTCGCGCTCGCGCTGCTGGTAGCGGCGCCAGCGGGCCACCAGCTCGGCCACCTCGGACTGCTCCTGCCCCACCTGACGCAGGCGCTTGGGGTCGGCATGCAGCGAGGGGTCGGCCAGCAGGGCGTCCAGCTCGCTCAGTCGCAGCGCCAGGCGCTCGAACTGCTGACGAAGCGTGTCCTTCATCGGCGCAGCAGCAGACGGCTGAGCAGGGCCTCCAGGCGTTCGCGCTCCTCGCCCTCGGCAGCGTGCAGCTCGGCCCACACGCCATGCAGCATCTTGTGTGCGAACTGCTGGGCGAAGGCCTCCAGCACGGCCTCGGGCGCCTCGCCCTTGGCCAGGGCCTTGCGCGAGCGTGCCAGCGACTGCTCGCGCCACTGCTCCACCTGCTGGTTCAGCGACTGGATGAGGGGCACGCTGTGGCGCTGGTCGCGCCAGTGGCCGAAGCCTTGCACGCCGGTCTCGATGATGGCCTCAGCCTGCGCGACCGCCGCTTGGCGGCGCTCCCCAGCGGTCTGAACCAATTGGCTGAGGTCGTCCACGGTGTAGAGGTAGACGTCGTCGAGCTCGGCCACGGCCGGCTCGATGTCGCGCGGCACCGCCAGGTCCACCATGAATATGGGGCGGCGTCGGCGGGTTTTCAGCGCCCGTTCCACCACCGGGCGGAGGATCAATGCCTCCGGGCTGGCCGTGCAGCTGACCACCGCGTCGAACTCGTGCAGGCGCGCACCCAACTCGCCCAAGGGCAAAGCCTCGCCGCCGAAGCGGTGCGCAAGCTGCTGCCCGCGCGAGGCGGTGCGGTTCATGATCACCAGCCGGCGCGGCTGACGCGCCGCGAAATGCGTGGCCGCCAGCTCGATCATTTCGCCGGCCCCGACGAACAGCAGGTTCAGCTTGGAGAGGTCCTCGAAGAGCTGCCCGGCCAGGCGCACCGCCGCGGCGGCCATGCTGATGGAGTGCGCGCCGATCTCCGTGCTGGTGCGCACCTCCTTGGCCACCGCGAAGCCGCGCTGGAACAGCTGGTGCAGGGTCACGCCCAGGGTGCCGGCCTCACCGGCCTGGCGCACGGCGTCCTTGAACTGGCCGAGGATCTGCGGCTCGCCCAGCACCATGGAGTCCAAGCCGGCCGCCACCCGGAAGGCGTGGCGCGCGGCGGCGTCGTCCAGATGCACATAGCTGTGCGCCTTGAGCTGCTCCAGCGGCAAGTTGGCACTGTGCGCCAGCCATGCCAGGGTGGGCTCAGCCAGTTGCACGGCGCCCGCCACATACACCTCGGTGCGGTTGCAAGTGGAGAGCATCGCGGCCTCCGGCTGCGCCGCCGGTTGAGCCGCGTGCAAATGGGCCTGCAGTGCGCGTACGCTGGCCTGCAATTCGCCTGCGGCCACCGCCAGGCGCTCGCGCAGGGCCAGCGGCGCGGTCGCATGGTTCAGGCCAAGGGCAAAGACACTCATCGGCAGGATTCTAAAATTTTGATTGATATGGGCCCGCTTGACGCCTCGTGGCACCTCCTCAACTTCCTGGCACCACCGCTTTGGGTGGCGCTGATTCTGGTCGGTCTGTCCAAGGGCCTGGTATGGCGCCGGCTGCTCGCCGCTGCGTCCTGGCGCCGCCTGTGGGCCGAGTGCGCGCTGCTTGGGCTGATGGGGCAGATCGTTGCGCTGCTGTGGCTAGGTGCTGAGGGGCGCCTGGCGGCCTACGCGCTGTGGCTGGGCCTGCTCAGCCTGCCCCTTGCCTGGCGCTTGGTGCGAGCTGCTTGAGGCGCTGCAGGACGGCCATGCACCTCATCCTCGAAACTCCCCGTCTGCGTCTTCGCCAGTTCATGCCGGACGACGCGGCATTTGTGCTCGAACTGATCAACGATCCGGACTGGATCGCGGGCATCCGCGACGCAGGGGTGCGAGAAGTGGGAGCCGCGAGGGAGTGGTTGCAGTCCCGCTTGGTCGAGCCCTGCTGGCAGCATGGCCATGGCTTCTGGCGGGTGGAGTCGCGCGACCGAGCCGAGCCCCTGGGCCTGTGCGGCGTCTTCAAGCGCGACACCCTGCCCATCCCCGACCTGGGCTACGGCTTTCTGCGCCGGCACCGCGGCCATGGCTACGCGCGCGAGGCCGCCGGGGCTTGCTTGGACTACGCGCAGCAGGTGCTGGGGCGGGACGAACTCCTGGCCATCACCGCGCCGCACAACGAACGCAGCCAGCAGCTGCTGCGCGACCTGGGCTTCGTCGCGGAAGGCGAGCCGGTGCGCAGCGACGACGGCCTGACCCAGCATTGGCGCTGGCGCAGCCGGCGTGCGGCTGCCGGACATCGCAGCGACGAGGAGCAGTTGGACGACTTGGTGCGACGCTTCTTCACGGCCTTCGACAACCGTGCTGGCCGCATTGCCACGGCGCCCGCGCTGCCAGCCTTCTTCATGCCCGATGCGGACATCCGCGTGGGCGACCAAGCGCCCTGTTCGGTGCGCGACTTCCTGGCCCCGCGCCTTGAGCTGCTGGCCAGCCGGCTGCGCGAGTTCCACGAGTGGGAGCTCAGCGCGCAGACCCAGGTAGCTGCCGACGGTCAAATGGCGCAGCGCCAGAGCCGCTATGCCAAGCAGGGCCAACTGGATGGCCAGCCCTACGGCGGCCAAGGCCGCAAATCGTTCCACTTCGTGCGCGACGCCGAAGGGCGCTGGCGTATCGGCCGGCTGAGCTGGTTGGACGACTGATTCGTCGCGTCAGATCTGGTGAATCAATCCCGTGCGTCCGAGCAGGACGTCCGGGAGGTGTGGAGCCAGAAGCAAATCACACCCGTAACGCGGGCTATGGCGAGCACTTGCAACGCAGTACCGCGCTGTTCTGGCGGTATGCGCGGGCGTCGAAGATCAGTTCACAGGCTCTCAGGCGGGCTTGAGGGCCTCGCGTGCCCTCGCGCCTTCGGCCAGCGCGGCCTCGCGCCGCATCGCAGCTGGGTAGATCAGCGACTCCTCCAGCGCGATGTGCTCCTCATAAAGTTCGCGGAACACCGGCAGAGCCAAGCGCAGCATTGGCAGCTCGAACCAGTTGTAGCCCTGGGCCACGGCCTCCAGTTGTGGGGCTAGCACGCGCCAGTCTTCTTCCAGCCAACCGTGGTCCTGCTGCAGCCGCAGCACATGGTGGCGCAGCGACTCGTCGTTGCTGGCCAGCAGGCCTGGAAAAACCGAGCGCTCCTCGTCGGCATGGTGTTGGCGCGCATGCCCTTCGAAAAAGCCATGGATCTCGCGCGCCATGCGCCGCGCCTCGGGCACCGCGCCTTGGGACTCCAACAGGCTCAGCAGCACCTCCATTTCACCCAGCATCTGCAGCACCATGCGATGGGTACGGTCCAGAGCTTCGAAGGCCGGCAGCGGCGGCACGGCTGGGCGGCTGTTGCGACGGGGCAGGGCGGGGGGGCGACTCACGGCAGGCTCCTGACGAATCGAACGAAATTTGTGCGGTGCAGCATACGCCGAATTCACCGTTTGGCAAACGGTTCATCGTGTGCGTCTGCGGCGCACCAGCCAGCGCAACACGCCGAAGGCGCCGCCGCTGACAGCGGTAGTGAGCCCCAGCACCCAGGCGGACAGCGTCCAGTCGGCCGGTCGCCAAATGCCCATGACCATCGCCAAGAGCGTCACGTAGACAAGCATCCAGCGCGGCAGGCTGAGCCTCGGCCAGAAGCCGGCCAACACCCCAGCGCCTGCCCCCATCAATACCGCGCCGTAGCTGGCACCCACGGCCAGCAGCCAGTCGATCGATTCCCTCGAGCCGCTCGAGCCGCTTGAAACGCTCGATGGGCCGTTGGCAACGGTGGGCGCTGCAGCGGCAGCCAGCAAAGCGCAAGCGATCAGCGATGCGGCCATCGTCCGCCCGATCGGCGCGCTCACGTGAGTCCGCGGCTGACTAGCTTGAAGTCCTCGTCCTCCTCGAACGGCTGCACGCTGAACTGCAGCGCACGCATCAGCTTGAGCATGGCCTGGTTCTTCACCAGCACCAGGCCGTCGAGCTGCTGCAGACCCTGCTCGCGGGCCACCGCCATCAGGCTCTCCATCAGACGCCGGCCCAAGCCCTGACCGCTGAAGGCATCACTGACCAGCAGGGCGAACTCAGCGCCCTGGCCGCCCGGATGCAGGGTGTAGCGTGCCACGCCGACGATGGCTTCCGGCTCGCTGCCATCGGCGGCCGCTGCACGCACCGCTACCAGGGCCACCTCACGCTCATAGTCGATTTGCGTGAAGCGAGCCAGCATGCCGGGTGGCAGCTCGGTGAGCGTGGCGGCGAAGCGGTTGTAACGGCTCTCGGGGCTGAGGCCGGCCACCAGGGCTTGCAACATGGCCGCGTCGTCCGGGCGAATGGCGCGCAGAAGGCAGAGCTGGCCGTCGCGCAGGTACAGCTGTTGCGCTAGCTGGGCCGGGTAGGGCTTGATGGCCAGGTGGCGGTAGCTGGTGCTGCCGGGCACTTGCGGTTCGCTGGCGAGCACCACGCGGGCGTCCACCGCCACCACGCCTTGCGGGGTGGCGAGCACCGGGTTGATGTCCATCTCGCGCAGCTGCGGTAGCTCGCAGGCCATCTCGCTGACGCGCAGCAGCAACGCTTCGAGCTGCTCCAGCGCCGCTTCGCTGAGCGGCGGCGCGCCGCGCCAAGCTTGGCGCAGCGCGCGGGCGATACGCGCGCGACGGATCAGCTGCTGGGCCAGGAAGCGGTTCAGCGGTGGCAGTTCGACGGCCACATCGGCCAGCAGCTCCACCTGCGTGCCGCCGGCACCGAACAGCAGCACCGGGCCGAAAGGCGGCACATGCTTGAGACCCACCAGCAGCTCGCGAGCCTGCTGCTGCGGCGCCATCGGCTGCACGGTGACGCCCAGCTCCTGCAGCTGCGGCGCCGCATGGCGCACGCGCGCCAGCAGCTGGTCGAAAGCGTCGCGCACGGCCGCCGCGTCGGGAAGGCCGAGCATCACCCCGTCCACGTCGCTCTTGTGCGACAGGCCCTCACCGTCCACCTTTAGGGCCACGGGGAAACCCAGCTGGGTGGCGATCAGCATGGCCTCGTGGCTGGAGCGCGCGCGCAGGGTCTGCGTGACCGGGATCTGAAAAGCCGCCAGCAGTGCCTTGCTCTCCATTTCGGTGAGCACGCTGCGCCGCTGCGCCAGCACGCTGTCAATCAGCAAGCGGGCGCCGGCCAGATCGGGCGGCCGTTGTTGCGACAACGGGTAGGGCACCTGCTGCAGCAACTGCTGGTGCGCGCGCCAGGCGGCCAGGGTGGCGAAGGCGCCGACGGCCGACTCCGGCGTGCGGAAGCTGGGCAGGCCTGCCTCGGCGAAGGTCTCGCGCGCTGCAGCGGCGCCGGCCTCGCCCA
>JAFLDE010000051.1 GCA_017302655.1 Burkholderiales bacterium | reverse complement strand
GCCTGCGCCTGATCGCCGAGTCGCGCGGCGAGGCCTTCTACCGAGGCGAGATCGCCCAGGCGCTGGACCGCTTCGCCCGCGAGGGCGGCGGCGCGCTGCGGGCCAGCGATCTGGCCGCCTACCAAGCCGAGTGGGTGACGCCGATCGACGCGCCCTTCGCCGGGCATCGTGTGCACGAGATTCCGCCGAACGGCCAGGGCATCGCGGCGTTGATGGCGCTGGGCATCGCGCAGCACCTGGGCCTGGGCGAGCACCCGGTGGACGACTGGCGCACGCAGCACCTGCTCATCGAGGCGATGAAGCTCGCCTTCGCCGACGTCTACGCCCAGGTGGCCGACCCGCGCAGCATGCGCGCCAGCAGCGCCGAATTGCTGGACACCGACTACCTGCGTTCACGCGCGGCCCTGGTGCACCGCAGCCAGGCACGTTTGCAGACCCCGGGCAACCCGGTGAAGGGTGGCACCATCTACCTGACCACGGCCGACCGCCAGGGCATGCAGGTGAGCTTCATCCAGAGCAATTACATGGGCTTCGGCTCCGGTCTGGTGCTACCCGGCTACGGCATCAGCCTGCAGAACCGCGGTGCCTGCTTCAGCACGCAGCCGGGGCACCCGAACGAGATCGCTCCCGGCAAAAAGCCCTTCCACACGATCATTCCAGGCTTTCTCACGAAGGACGGTGCTGCCCAGATGGGCTTTGGAGTGATGGGCGGCAACATGCAGCCGCAGGGCCATCTGCAGACCCTGGTGCGCATGCTGGTCTACGGGCAGAACCCGCAGGCCGCCTGTGACGCGCCGCGCTGGCGCTTCAACGAGGGGCTGCAAATCAACGCCGAACCGCATTGGCCCACGGCCACTCTGGAAGGCTTGCAGGCAGCCAGCCACCAGATCGATGGCTTCAACGACAGCTACCAGGACTTCGGCGCCGGCCAGTTCATCTGGAAGCTGGGCGACCCGGCGGTGGACGGCTACGTGGCCGCCAGCGACCCGCGCCGCGACGGGGCGGCGGTCGCCTACTGATCCATCCTCAGCGCGCCCAGCACGTCGCTGTGGAATTCGCGGCGGTAGAGCACCAGCACCACCGCCGCTGTGGCCGCCATGAAGGCCCAAGGCGAGACGAACCAGGCCAAGACCGCGAAGGACAGGTAGTAGGCGCGCAGGCCGTCGTTGAAAGTCTCGGCGGCCATGCCCATCACGGCACCGGCTCGGTCGGCCAGTCGCTGTCGCGTCCGGTCGTCCTCGAGGCGTTTGGTATCGGGCGTGGCACCCACCAGGATGGCGCCGAAGCTGTACTGACGGAGGCTCCAGGTGAAGCGGAAGAAGGCGAACACGAAGATGGCCACCAACACGGCCACCTTGAAATCGAACATCAGCGGCGTGGTGCGAGCGGCAAAAGGAAGCTCCAGCATCAGCTTCGTCGCCCGGTCGGTGGATGCAAGCACCGCCAGCAGCGCACCGATGATGAGGATGCTGGTGGAAGCGAAGAATGCCGGGCTGGCCGACAGTGACTGCGTGACCGCCGCGTCGACGATGCGGTTGTCACGCCAGGTGCTCTGCAGCATCCACTCGCGCCGCCAGCGATTGGTGGTGGCCAGCAGCGAAGGCTGGGTGAGCGAGCGACGCCGCGCCCAGTGCGCATATCCGGTCCAAGCGGCAAAGAAGAGCAGCAGCGCAGCCCAGTCCGCCGCGGGCAGCAGGGTCAGGAAAGAAGGCATGACGGCATGATGCCCTGCGTGGCTTCGTTTGGTGCTGACAGGCCCTAACATGCCGCCCGGATGACCAAGCTCCTCGACGCCACCTGAGCCGCTCCTCCCACGGAGCGCAGGCGGTGCATCGCGTGCACCGGCCTGCTGTCGAGACCTGAAGAACAAGGCTGCATCCCATGTCCGCACGGACTTTTCTGCAGGCGCTGAAGGACCGCTTCACGCTGCGCCCCGACGACTTGCTGCGCGACCGCGCCTATCGGCATCTGTGGACCTCGATCCTGATGTCCTCGACCGGCGCGCAGATCACCATGCTGGCGCTGCCGCTGACGGCGGCCCTGCTGCTCGACGCCAGCGCGCAGCAGATGGGCTATCTGACCGCCATGGAGCTGCTGCCCTTTGCGCTCTTCTCGCTGCCGGGCGGCGTGTGGCTGGACCGCGTGCGCAAGCTGCCGGTCTATGTGGCGGGCGAGCTGCTGCTGGCCGCGGCGCTGCTGAGCGTGCCGATTGCCCACTGGGCGGGTTGGCTGGGCATGGGCTGGATGTACCTGGTGGGCTTCGTGCTGGGCACGGTGCACACGGTGGCCGGCACGGCAGCGCAGGTGGTGCTGACGCAGGTGGTGCCGCGCAGCCGGCTCGTGGAGGCGCACGCGAAGAACGCGCTGGCCTCGAGCGGTCCGGAGGTGGCGGGGCCGGCGCTGGGCGGCATGCTCATCAAGGCGCTGGGTCCGCCGCTGGCCCTGGTCATCGACGCGCTGCTGCTGGCGGCCTCCGCCCTGGTGTTGCGCGGCGTGGCGGTGAGCGAGCAGCTGCAGCGCTCCAGCCGGCGCTTCAGTGCCGAGTTGTTCGAGGGCCTGCGCTTCGTGCGCGGCAACGCCGTGCTGCCCACGCTGGCCTGGGTGGTCGGCGGCTGGCAGTTCTGTCATTACGTGGCGATGGTGGTGCAGATCCTGGTCGCCTCGCGCGAGCTGGGCCTGTCGCCCGGCGCCATCGGTCTGTGCTACGTGGCCCTGGGTGTGGGCACGGTGCTGGGCAGCCTGAAGGGGCACGCGATCAGCGAGCGCCTCGGCCCAGGGCCTTGCCTGGTGCTGGGCATGGTGGTGACGGCCGTGGGATGGGGCGTGCTGGCGCTGACGCCGGCGGGATCCTTTGGTGTGCTGGCCTTCGCGCTGATGCTGGGCCTGTTCGGTCTGGGCGCGGTGCTGCTCTTCATCAACTTCCTGGCGCTGCGCCAGGCGGTCACGCCCAGCGACCTGCTGGGGCGCATGACCTCGACGATGCGCTGGATCACGGTGCTTCCGGCCACTCCTGGCGCGCTGTTGGGGGGCTGGATCGGCCAGCACATCGGGTTGCGCGTCAGCCTGGGGGTGGCGGCAGCCACGGCGCTGCTGCTGGCCTTGCTGGCTTGGCGCTCGCCGGTGCTGCGCGGTTTGCGCCAACTGCCCCGGCTGGAAGGGGCGGCGGATCAGCCCACGGTCAGCGCGACGGCGTGAGCGTGGGTCAAGGTGACCGCCTCCGGGCTTGTCCGAGCCTGCGCCAGGGGCACGACGACCAACAAGGCGGTGGCCGCCAGGGTGGCGAGCGTGAAGGAGATCAAGGGTTTGCGCTTCATGGCTGGATTGCAGCCGTGTCGGTCGGCGCCGTCCTTGAACGGCTTCAAGCCCAGCGTTCGAGCTGGGAAAGAGAAAAGCGGCCCGCAGGCCGCTCTTTCGTGGGGACGCTGAGGCTCAGAAGCGCATGCCGAAGCCGACGCTGACCAGCAGCGGGTCGACCTTGAACTCACCGACCTTGTTGCCGCTGCTCTTGATGTCGGTGCCAAGCTTGACCTTCTTGACATCAACGTTGAACAGCCAGCCGCCGCCCAAGGGCACGTCGAAGCCGACGTTGGCCGCGAGACCGACGCTGCTACCGCCCACCGAAGGATTGAGGGCGGTTTGCACCGCAGGAATGAACTTGTTGCTGGAGAACAGAGTCAGGTTCACGCCCAGCCCGGCGTAGGGACGCCAGCCGCCGGCATCCACGTGGTACTGCAGGGTCAGCGTGGGCGGCAGATGCTTGAGCGAGCCGATGACCGCGCCATTGCTCTTGATGTCGTGCTTCTGCGGGTAGGTCAGGATCAGCTCGGCGGCCAGGTTGGGCGACAGGAAATAGGTGATGTCGACCTCGGGGAAGGTCTTGTTGTTCACCGACAGGCCTAGGCCGGTGCTGTCCTTGTTGGCCGAGTCGAGGTGCAGTGCGCGGGCGCGGACGATCCAATCGCCTTGATCCTGCGCCTGCGCGGCAGGCACGGCCACCAGCAGGGTCGTGGCGGCCAGGGTGGCCAGGGCGAAGGGAATGGAGAGCTTGCGGGAGATGAATGGCTCCTGTGGGTTGTGAATCGAACGGGAGCCATTGCAGCGCTGCGAAGCGCGTCCGATGTTGCGCCGCATCAAGTCGGATCGAGGGTTTGCCCAGGGCATCCCATCCGCCTTGATGTGGGTCACATGGGGTTCGTGGAAGTTGCTCAAAGGCAACGCCCCTACAGGGTCAGGGGACGGTGAGTTGGTTGGGCAGACCCATGCAGTCGGTGATCAGACCGTCGACGCCGGCTTCCCTGAGGCGCCGTGCCTCGGTCACCTCGTTCACGGTGTAGGCCAACGCACGAAGGCCGGCGCTGTGCAGGGCGGCCACGGCTTCAGCGCTGAGGCTGGCGTGGTGGCAGACCACTGCGGCGGCGCCTAAGCGAAGAGCGAGGCGGGGGGTCTCGGGGGTCCAGGCCTCCTGCAACAGCGCGATGCGAACCGGACGGCTGGTGACCTGGGTGGCTGCCTGAAGTGCCTCTGGCACGAAGCTGGAAAGCAGAGGCATCGGTGCCCGCCAATGCGCGGCCAGCCAATGCGCCACGCCGGCACCCACCCGTGCGGCCTGGCCGGGGCTGGGTTTGAGCTCCAAATTGATGTGCAGTCCCCAGCTGCGGGCGAACGCTTCCAGCGCAGCCAGGCTGGCCAGCGGTTCACCGGCGTGTTTCGCGCTGTGCCAGGAGCCAGCGTCCAGTTGCGCCAGCGCCGCCCATGTCTGGGCGCAAGCCAGGCCCTGGCCGTTGCTGGTTCGCGCCAGCAGGGCGTCGTGCAAAAGAAAGGGCAGACCGTCCAGACTGAGCTGCACGTCGCACTCAAAAGCCTGGAATCCGGCCTCCAGTCCGATTCGGAAGGCGGCCAGGGTGTTTTCCGGTGCCTCCCGCCCTGCGCCGCGGTGGGCGAACCAGAACGGATAGGGCCAAGGCTCCAAATTGAACGCCATGGAGGGCTGCCTTCGCAGGGGGAATAGGCCCGGAAGTTAGCATCCCGACCCCCATGAATGCTGCGCTGCCCCTGGTTCAAGAGCCGACCGCCGACTTGGAACCATCGCCCCCGGTTCGTCTTCGCGAGATTCCCTACAACTACACCTCGTTCGCCGACCGCGAGATCGTGTTGCGCCTGCTGGGGTCGCGCGCTTGGGAGTTGGCCGATCTGCTGAGGCAGCAGCGCAACACCGGGCGCAGCGCGCGCATGCTGTACGAGGTGCTGGGCGACATCTGGGTCGTCGAGCGCAACCCGTACCTGCAGGACGACCTGCTGGCCAACCCCAAGCGTCGCAGCGCGCTGGTGGAGGCCTTGATGCACCGCTTGCGCGAGATCGACCGACGCCGCAACCCCGCTGCCGATCCCGTCCGCGACGCCCAGGTGGGCGAGTTGCTGCAACTGGCCGGCGAGGCCGTGAAGCGTTTCGCGGAGCGTTTCCGCGAGGTCTACGACCTGCGCAAGCGTGCCGGCAAGCTGCTCGGCAAGCACACCGCCAAGGACAACATCAAGTTCGACGGCCTGTCCCGCGTCAGCCATGTGACCGATGCGACCGACTGGCGCGTCGAATACCCCTTCGTGGTGTTGACGCCCGACACCGAGGCCGAGATGGCCGCCCTGGTGGCCGGCTGCGTGGAGCTCGGTCTGACCATCATCCCGCGCGGCGGTGGCACCGGCTACACCGGTGGCGCGGTGCCGCTGGTGTGGAAGTCGGCCGTCATCAACACCGAGAAGCTCGAAGCCTTGCGCGGCGTGGAGATGCTGCAGTTGCCTGGCCTGGACCGCGAAGTGGCCACGGTGTTCAGCGAGGCCGGCGTGGTCACGCAGCGCGTCGCCGATCTGGCCGAACAACATGGCTTCGTGTTCGCGGTCGATCCGACCAGCGCCGAGGCCAGCTGCATCGGCGGCAATATCGCGATGAACGCCGGCGGCAAGAAGGCGGTGCTCTGGGGCACGGCCTTGGACAACCTGGCCAGTTGGAAGATGGTGACGCCCGAGGCCAAGTGGCTGGAGGTGGTTCGCCTCAATCACAACCTCGGCAAGATCCACGACGTGGAAGTCGCCAGCTTCGAGCTGCGCTACTTCGACGCCAGCGGCAAGACCCTGGAGAAGACCGAGCGCCTCGACATCCCCGGCCGCGTGTTCCGCAAGGAAGGCCTGGGCAAGGACGTCACCGACAAATTCCTCGCCGGCCTGCCCGGCATCCAGAAGGAAGGCTGCGACGGCCTGATCACCTCGGCGCGCTGGATCGTGCACCGCATGCCCAAGAGCGTGCGCACCGTCTGCCTGGAGTTCTTCGGCAACCCCAAGGACGCGGTGCCCTCGATCGTCGAGATCAAGGACCTGCTGTTCGGGCTGGCGAAGGAGGGCAAGGCCATCCTGGCGGGTCTGGAACATCTGGACGACCGATACCTGAAGGCGGTCGGCTACGCGACCAAGAGCAAGCGCGGCGGCCTGCCCAAGATGGTGCTGATCGGTGACATCGTCGGCGACGACGAGGCGGAAGTGGCGCGCGCCACCTCCGAAGTCGTGCGCATCGCCAACGCGCGCAGCGGCGAGGGCTTCATCGCCGTCAGCCCCGACGCGCGCAAGAAGTTCTGGCTGGACCGCAAGCGCACCGCGGCGATCGCCAAGCACACGAACGCGTTCAAGATCAACGAGGACGTCGTCATCCCGCTCGAGCGCATGGGCGAGTACACCCTGGGCATCGAGCGCATCAATATCGAGCTCTCGCTGCGCAACAAGCTGGAGCTGGTCGCGCGCCTGAAGACCTTCTTTGCTGGCCGCCTGCCGCTGGGCAAGACCGACGACGCGAACGAGATCGCGAACTCCGAGTTGCTGGAAGACCGCGTGCAGCAAGCGCAGCAGCTGATCGACGAGGTTGGCGGGCTCTGGCAATCCTGGCTGGACGGCGTCGATGCCTTGTTCCCGCAGCTGCAGACCCAGGAGCTGCGTGCCAGCTGGAAGCGGCAGATCCTCAAGCCCCTGCAGACGATTTTTGGAGGCAGCTCCTTCGAGCCGGTGATTGCCGAGGCCAAGCGCATCCACCAGGAAGTGCTGAAGGGCCGGGTCTGGGTGGCGCTGCACATGCATGCCGGCGACGGCAATGTGCACACCAATATCCCGGTGAACTCCGACAACTACCAGATGCTGCAGACGGCGCACGAGGCCGTGGCGCGCATCATGAAGCTGGCGCGTTCGCTGGACGGCGTGATCTCCGGCGAGCATGGCATCGGCATCACCAAGCTGGAGTTCCTGAGCGACGAGGAACTGGCCGGCTTTGCCGCCTACAAGCAGCGCATCGACCCCGAGGGCCGCTTCAACAAGGGCAAGCTCTTGAAGCCCACCGGCGATTCGCTGTTTGCCGATCTGACGAACGCCTACACGCCGTCCTTCGGCCTGATGGGCCACGAGTCGCTGATCATGCAGCGCTCCGACATCGGCGCGATCAGCGATTCGATCAAGGACTGCCTGCGCTGCGGCAAGTGCAAACCGGTCTGCGCGACGCATGTGCCGCGCGCCAACCTGCTCTACAGCCCGCGCAACAAGATCCTCGCCACCTCGCTGCTCATCGAAGCCTTCCTCTACGAGGAGCAGACCCGTCGCGGCATCTCGCTGCAGCACTGGGAGGAATTCGAGGACGTCGCCGACCACTGCACGGTCTGCCACAAATGCGCGTCGCCCTGCCCGGTGAAGATCGACTTTGGCGATGTGTCGATGAATATGCGCAATCTCTTGCGCAAGATGGGGCAGAAGAGCTTCCGGCCCGGCAACGCGGCGGCGATGTTCATGCTGAACGCGACGAACCCGGAGACCATCAAGCTGGCGCGCACTGCCATGGTCGGCGTCGGCTTCAAGGCGCAACGCCTGGCTCATGATGTGCTCGCCAAGTTCGCGAAGAAGCAAACCGCCAAGCCGCCGGCCAGCGTCGGGCCTGCGCCAGTGCGCGAGCAGGTCATCCACTTCATCAACAAGAAGCTGCCCGGCGGCCTGCCCAAAAAAACCGCGCGCGCGCTGCTGGACATCGAGGACAAGAACTACGTCCCCATCATCCGCGACCCGGGCACGACGACGGCCGACACCGAGGCGGTCTTCTACTTCCCCGGCTGCGGTTCCGAGCGCCTGTTCAGCCAGGTCGGCCTGGCCACGCAGGCCATGCTCTGGCATGCAGGCGTGCAGACCGTGCTGCCGCCGGGTTATCTGTGCTGCGGCTACCCGCAACGCGGCAGCGGCCAGTACGACAAGGCCGAGCAGATGATCACCGACAACCGGGTGCTGTTCCACCGCGTGGCCAACACGCTGAACTACCTGGACATCAAGACCGTCGTGGTCAGCTGCGGCACCTGCTACGACCAGCTGCAGGGCTACCGCTTCGAGGACATCTTCCCCGGCTGCCGCATCGTCGACATCCACGAGTACCTGCTGGAGAAGGGCATCAAGCTCGACGGCAAGGGCAGCTATCTGTACCACGACCCCTGCCACAGCCCGATGAAGCAGCAGGCGCCGATGAAGACCGTCAAGGCCCTGGTCGGCGAGCAGGTGCTGGAAAGCGCGCGCTGCTGTGGCGAGAGCGGCACGCTGGGCGTGACGCGACCTGACATCAGCACGCAGATCCGCTTCCGCAAGGAGGAGGAGCTCAACAAGAACGCCGAGGCCCTGAAGAAGCTGGCCCCGGCGAGCGGCGCAAACGTGAAGATCCTGACCAGCTGCCCGAGCTGCCTGCAGGGCCTCTCGCGCTACGGCAACGACCTGCAGAACGGCCTGCTCGAGGCCGACTACATCGTCGTCGAGATGGCCCGCCACATCCTCGGTGAGAACTGGATGCCGGACTATGTGGCCAAGGCCAATGCGGGCGGGATCGAGCGCGTCTTGGTCTGATCGTCAGGAACTGGGGTTAAACCTGGGATCCGAAAGACCCCGCGACCCTGCAGATGAGGGGGGTGGCGCTACCCTCCGGGCTCGATACTTCGACTGTCAATTGGTAACACTTTCACCCTCCACCATGCAATTCAAGCCTGCCCTCATCGCTGCTGCTCTGGTCGCCGCCTCCATGGGTGCCTCGGCCACCGTGTACAACATCGGCGTGTTGCCCTTGGCGCCTGCGGTGTACAGCAACACGGTGAACGTGCCGGCGGGTGCGTTCAGCGACACCTACAACTTCAGCTTCCCGCTGACCGGTGACAAGGCCTCCGCCAGCGCCGTGTCCATCCAATTGAACGGGCTGCTGGACATCAGCAACCTGAAGGTGGATCTGTACGACGCCTCGAACAACTGGATTGCGGGTGGCGCAGTGGGCAACAGCTCGGCCGTCAGCAATGTGCCGCTGATGGGCGGCGCGAACTACTACTACACGGTGACCGGCACGGCGACCGGAGCCGTCGGGGGTGCCTATGCCTTCATCGCCTCGGCCTCGCCGATTCCTGAGCCGGGCACCTATGGTTTGATGTTGGCCGGTCTGGGTGCTGTGGGCTTCCTGGCGGCGCGCCGCCGCCAGGCCTGAACGGCGTCACTCTCTCGCCGAAAGGGCGGTGCTATGCACCGCCCTTTTGCGTTTCTGACCGGCCCAGCCCATGAGCGAAATCTGCCCCCTCTGCCAGGAAGATGGCGGCCTGGCTGTCTATCGCGAGCCCCTGCTGCGGGTGGTTCGCGTGCTCGACACGCCTGCGCATCCGGCCTTCTACCGCGTCGTTCTGAACCGGCACGTGGCCGAGTTCAGCCAACTGCCTGTTGGCGAGCGCATGCGCCTGATGGAGGTCGTCGCCCAGGTCGAAGCCTTGCTTCTGCGTGAACTGCAGCCGGTCAAGCTGAACCTGGCCAGCCTCGGCAATGTGGTGCCCCATCTGCACTGGCATGTGGTGGCGCGCTTTGCCGATGACGCGCAGTTCCCCGCTCCCATTTGGGCGAATGCCGTGCGCGAGCGCGAGCCGGCCGCGCTTGCCGAATTGGCGGGCCGCCTGCCTGCGATGGATCGCCTGCTGGCGCAAGCGCTGGGAGAATCCACCTGAATCCCGCTCGATCCCTGTCCCCATGACCTACTGCGTGGCCATGTGCCTGAAGGCCGGCTTGGTGTTCGCGTCCGACACGCGAACCAATGCTGGCGTGGACCACATCGCGTCTTTTCGCAAGATGCATCTGTTCCACATCCCGCATCAGCGGGAGATCGTGCTGCTGTCCGCCGGCAACCTGGGCACCACCCAGTCTGTCGTGTCCCTGTTGCAGCAGCGCGTGGCCGCCAACCTGGCTCCGCACATGCACAGCGTCGAGAGCTTGTACGACGCCGCCGTGCTGGTCGGCCGCACCTTGAAGGAAGTGGTGGCGCGCGACAGCCAGGCGGGCGGCCCGACCCAGCAAGGCGTGGACTTCGGCGCCAATTTCCTGCTCGGCGGCCAGATCAAGGGCGAAGGCCCACGGCTCTTCCACATCTACCCGGCCGGCAACTTCATCGAAGCCACCGAGGACACCTGCTTCTTCCAGATCGGCGAGAGCAAGTACGGCAAGCCGATCCTTGACCGTGTCGTCCGCTACGACACCACGGAGCTGCCCGAGGCCGCCAAGTGCACCCTCATCAGCTTCGACTCCACCATTCGCAGCAACCTCAGCGTCGGCCTGCCGATCGACATGGTGCTGCTGCGCCGCAACCGCTTTGAGGAACCGATGAAGCCGCACCGCGTGGGCGCCGACTCGGCTTACTTCCAACAATTGCACCGTGGCTGGAGCGATGGCTTGCGTCAGGTCTTCGAGAGCCTGCCCGACGAGCCCTGGTTCGAGACCTGATTCACTCGCCAGGCGCCTCGAGCGGCAAGCGCAGCGTGACGCGTGTGCCCTGGTCAGGGGCGCTGTCGATCTGCATGGTGCCGCCCAGCAGCTTTTGAACCAGTCCCTGCACGATGGGCAGTCCCAGCCCCAGGCCGCCCCTGCCCATCTTGGTGGTGAAGAAGGGGTCGAATGCACGGGCCAGGATCTCGGCGGTCATCCCGCGGCCATCGTCGCTGACGCTCAGCTCGACTTGATCGCTTTCGGCTCGCCGTGCTTCAACGGTCAAACGACCCGAGCTGAGTCCGTCGAAACCATGCAAGAGCGCGTTCTGCACCAAGTTCACCACCACCTGCTCCAGCGGACCTGCCTGGCTATTCATTTCCAAGCCGGGCTCCAATTGGAGCGAGAGTTCACAGGCCGCCCTTCGAAGCTGGGGCGCCATCAGTCGAAGAATTTCCTCGATCAACTGCGCCAGGTCGAAGCGCCTGCGCTCTGAACTGGCCTGATCGGCCGACATCTGCTTGAACGCCGCCACCAGCTCCACCACGCGCTGCAGATTTCGCTCGGCCAATTGATGACCTTCCTCGACCTGCGCCAGAAAGTGGTTCAGTTCTGAACGGCGCAATCCGGTCTGCATGAGCCTGCAGAACTCGGTATGTGCCTCGGCGATCGTCGAGACCGCCAGCCTTGCATTGCCAACCGGGGTGTTCACCTCGTGCGCCATGCCTGCGACCAAGCGCGCCAGTGCGGCCTGCTTCTCGGCAAGCACCAACTGGTCTCGGGCATCGTTCAGGCTCTCGATGGTCTGGGCCAGGTGACGGGTTCGTTCCTGCACGCGTTGCTCCAGGATCGCGGTCTGCTCCCGTTGTGCACGTTCCAATGCACGCCGTTCACTCACGTCTTCCATCACGACGTGAACGATGCGATGACCATCGCGGTCCATGCTCAGCACATGCACCTCGGCCTCCCATCGGTCGGCGCCCCGCAAAGCTTGCAGGTTCAAGAGTTGCGGATCCCCGAATCGCAGACCCTCCAGCGGCAGGGCCTGGGGTGCAACATGCAACAACGCCCAGAGCGTCGACCCGCGCAGGACCTCAGGCTCAAGCTGGGGCGCCAGCAAGGCCGTTGCGGCCAGGTTGGCTTCCATGATCTCGCCACTTGCTTGGTCAACCACCAACTGGGCCAGGTGCGAAGCTTCGAACAAGGCGCGTGCGTGTCGCTCGCGCTCGGCCAGCTTGTCGTTCTGGCCCTGGATGGTGTCCAGCATGCGATTGAACGCGCGCCCCAGTCGACCGAGTTCATGCCGCCCCAACTCCGGCACCCGGGGCGTGAAGTCACCACTTTCCTCAACCCGGGTGGCCACTTCGCGGATGCGATCCAAGGGTCGGTGCATCGCTCGTTGAAGCGGCACGGCGGCGACCAGGGCCACCACCAAGGCGAACAGGAGACCTCCGCCCAAGGCCAGCAGCGAGGGCCAGAGCCTTTGCATCAGGGCGTCGTCGTTCGCCCGAAGCCAAAGCTCGCCCACCTCATTGCCGCCCACGCGGACGGGCAGTCGGTATTCCAACGCGGCCAAAGGGCTGCCCCGCTCGGCGCACGCCTGGGTTTGAAGGGGCTTGTGATGGCGTGCCAGCGGCTTGCCCTGCAGGTCCAGCAAACAGGCCTGCGAGACGTAGGCCAGGGGTTCGAGCGCAGCGAGGTTCTCAGACGCCGTGTTGGCGTCTCCAAACGCCAAGGCCGCTGCACTGCGATTGGCCAGCAATTCGCCGAGCGAGACCATGGTGTCGTCCAGCGCGCCCCTGGCTTGCCGATGCAACTGAAAGAGGGTGCCGGCCCCGGCAAGGCTCAGTGCCAGCACGCAAACGAGGCCAATCGCCACGGCCAGTTGCTGGCGGAGGGAGAGTCCCTTCCAACGGACCGACAAGCTCATGGCGCGGGAGGAGGCAGGCTCAATTCGACCAGCTTGACGCTGACGTTCAGGCCGAGGTTGCGAGCTTGCTCGTGATCGAGATGCCAACGCAGGCGCTTGTCTTGGATCACGAACTGGATGGTGGCGCCTCGACGCAAGGCGCCTTCGTCGCCACTGACCACCAGCATGCCGGTTCGTCGCAGCCCGTCCTGGTTTCGCGAGAAGCCTTGGGCGTCCAGATTGGAGGCGTAAACCAAGTGGCAACCCTGCAATTCGCTGATGCGGCTGGGCCGGAGCACCACGATGGGATGCGAACGCACGCGGCGCGCCGTCAAGGCATCGGCTTCCACGCCGAAGGGATCAGCGCCCAACAGGCAAAGGCGCAGCGGACTGCCGGGCGGCATGAGCTCGGCTGGCCACTCGATGAATTGGGCGAAGTTGAAAAGGTAGGCGAGCTTCAGGCGGTCCTCACTCACCGCTTGAATGGCCCCGGCTCCTCCCCAAGCCATCAGGCCTGCGCAAAGGGCCAGCTGTCGCCAAAGCCTGCGCCTCATAGACCGACCCGGAGCCCGAGCATCAAACCACGCGTGCCTACCGTGTTGACCTTGAGGGTCTCGTAGTACTCCACGGCCTTGGGGTCATTCAGGCGATGGGCGCTGAGCGACCACTCCCAGTCAGGCGCTGCGCGCCAGGCCAAGCGGGCATCGAGGCGCCAGTGACCCGGCAAATCGGCCAGCGTGCCGCGGCGCAAGGCACTGGTCTGCTCCGCGCGCAGGTCCAGTTCCCAATTCGGCGCTGGCGACCAGCGCGATTGCAGCAGGGTCTTGTGGCGCGGCAACAGGTTCATCGTCGCCCGAGGCTGACTGCCGAGAACCTCTGAACCATCATGCAGACTTCCGCTGAGCAACGCCGACCAGTTGGGCCGGATCTGCCATCGCAGGCTGGCCTCCGCGCCCTGGATGTGCGGGGCTCGATCACTGGAGCCGTTGCTGCCCCCCAGGCCAGATAGATGGCTTCGAAAGAGACTCAGGTCCAGATCGATGGCCCTGCCAAGCTGGGCGCGCCAGCCCGCTTCGAGCACCTCGGCAGTCCAAAGGCGAGCGTTCGGATCTCCGATCAGGCAGGTGTTCTCTCGGACCTCGCGACAACCGAAGGCCGGGATGAGGTTGGGCGGCACATTGAAGGTTGCCGAGTCCCGCTCCAGCCGGGTCGGTGCTCGCACGGCCCTCGTTGCGCCCAGCCACAGGGTCTGCCCCGTGCCGGGGGTCCAGGCCAAGCGAAGGGTGGGCTGGACGCTGCTCCGTGCAGGTCGGTAACGCTCGACCTTCAGGCCGACGGTCGCTTGCACGCTGTCGCTGATCAGCCATTGATCCTGGGCGAACAGGCTCAAGGTTTGGCCGCCGCCGTTGGCCGGCCACACGCCAAAGCATGCAATGCAAGGTGCATTGGCGGGTGGCAACGTCGACAGGCTGTCGTAGTCCCGCCAGCCTGCGCCCACCGTCCATTGGTGGTCGCGCAAGCGGTCGCTCCACTGAACGTCGAGGTCGACGATGCGCTGGTCGTCGCGCAAGATGTCGTCGCGCGAGGACAGCCAGTCGACGCTCAGATGCGCCACGCCGCGCGCGGCGCCTCGCTGTACCTGCCACTCGCCCATGAGGAAACCAGCGTCATAGCCCATGCGATTGGGCAGCAGAGGCCGTAAGCTCGACGCGCGCTCCTCGCTGAACCGAGCGCGAGAACGCTGCGCCTGCAGGCTCCAGCGCTGATTGGCATCCCACCGGCCATCCAGCCGGCCGCCGACCATCTCAGACCAACCCCCATCGTTCGCCTTGGCCCCCATGGCGCGTTGATCTCGGTGATTGCTGAGGGAACTGGGCGCGTAGCGGCCGACCTGGGCGACCGTGCTCTGTGCGGACAGGCGCCCATGCAATTCCGGCCCCAGCGCGAGTCCCTGGTGCAATGAGACTTGCGACCGGATGTCGCCGTCCATGCCAAGCCCCACCACCGCACCCGTGCCCGCCTGGGCTTTGGCTGGACGCGTGATCACGCTGACGATGCCATCCACCGCATTGGCGCCCCACAAGGGTCCCCCTGGGCCTCGCACCACCTCGACGCGTTCGATGTCGGCCAAGGGCAGATTGAGAACCTCCCAACGCACGCCGCCGGTGAGCGGGGTGTAGACGGGGCGGCCATCGATCATCACCAGCAGGGTGCTGGCGAAACGGCTCAGGGCGTTGCGCGAAGAAACCGCCCACTTGTTGCCATCGAATCGGCCCACATGCAAGCCAGGGACGTCGCGCAGCAGATCAGCCAGGTGCCGGTGACCGGAGCGGCGGATGTCTTCGCTGCTCAGCACGAACAAGGCCGCCGGAATGCTGAAGGCCCGCTCTTCGTTGCGCGTGGCGGCGCTGACTTGAACGTCTAGCAGTCGCTGAAAGTCCATCGCCAGCAGATCGTCCACCTGAGAGGCCCGGGCTGACGGGTGCAGTCCGAAGGTCAGTCCACAAGCGAGCCCCAGCGCCAGGACCTTGCAGGTCGATGGGCGCGCTGAGGTCTTGCAATTGAAGTCGGACATGGACAAACCGCTCCTTTGCGACAGACCGAATCCTGACACATCCAGGGGCGAAAGCCCGGGCGACCTGCTTGCAGCGTGGGCCTTGGACAATGCCACCAGTCCGCAACTTGGAGTGCCCATGACCCGTGCAAGCACAAGCCCACTGGCGCGTCAGCGCCAGCGTGCCTCATCATGAGGTGGCGAACTTGAGGGTGGCGCTGTTCAGCGCCAAGCGCTATGACCGCTTGAGCTTCGCGGCCGCTGGTGCCCACGGGTTCAGTTTCATCGAGTCCCGGCTCGATCTGGATACCGTCGGCGCGGCGGCGGGCCATGTTGCGGTCTGTGCGTTCGTCAACGACCGCCTGGATGAGCCCGTGCTCGAACGCCTGCATCAACTCGGCGTGCGCCTGGTACTGCTGCGCTGTGCGGGCTTCAACAACGTGGACCTTCGTGCCGCAGCGCGCCTGGGCCTGCAGGTGGCGCGGGTGCCGGAGTACTCGCCGCATGCGGTGGCCGAGCACACGCTGGCGCTGCTCTTGACCTTGATCCGCAAGACCCACCGAGCCCATGCCCGGGTGCGCGAGGGCAATTTCGAGCTCGACGGCCTGCTCGGTTTCGACTTGCACGGCAAGACCGTGGGGGTGGTGGGCACCGGGCGCATTGGCCGTTGCGTGGTGAAGATCTTCCAAGGCCTGGGCTGCGAGGTGCTGGCACACGACCCTTTCCCGCACCCCGAGGTCACAGCGCCCTACCTGCCTTTGGATGAGTTGCTGGCGCGCAGCCGCGTGCTGCTGCTGCAGTGCCCCTTGAGCGCGCAGACTCGCCATTTGCTGAATGCCGAACGGCTGGCGAAGTTGCCGCGCGGGGCCATCGTGGTGAACACCAGCCGCGGTGCCGTCATCGACACGCGGGCCGTCATCCGCGCGCTCAAGAGCGGCCATCTGGGCGGTCTGGCCATTGACGTGTACGAGGAGGAGGCCGAGCTCTTCTTCGCCGACCATAGCGACGAAGTCCTGACCGACGATGTCTTCGCGCGCCTGCTGACCTTTCCCAACGTGCTCATCACTGCGCACCAGGCCTTCTTCACCGAGGAGGCCTTGGGTGCGATCGCGCAGACCACGCTGGCGAATCTGTATGCCTTCGCACAGACCGGAAAGGTGCTGCACGGGGTGCAGGCATGAGGTCGATCTACCTGGCCTCGCAGAGCCCGCGCCGCCGCCAGCTGCTGGATCAGTTGGGCGTCGCCCATGAGCTCTTGCTGCCCGAGCCGCACGAGGATGCCGAAGCGCTGGAAGCGACGCGCGCGGGCGAGGCGCCGTCGGATTACGTGCAGCGGGTCACTCGCGCCAAGCTTGATGCCGCTTGCGAGCGCCTGCGCCGCCTGGGCCTGCCGCAGCGACGGGTGCTTTGTGCGGACACCACCGTGGCACTGGGCCACCAGATCCTGGGCAAGCCGGCCGATGCTCAGGAAGCCGTTGCCATGCTGCAGCAATTGAGCGGCCGCATGCACGAGGTGCACACCGCGGTGGCCGTGGCCGACGGCAGCGACGTGCGTGCGGCGCTGTGCCGTTCACGTGTGTGGGTGGCTGAGCTGTCCGAAGCAGCGATCGCCGACTATGCCGCCTGCACGGAGGCCGACGGCCCGATGGGCAAGGCAGGCGCCTATGCGGTGCAGGGGCGCTTTGCCGCCTGGATCGCGCGCATCGACGGCAGCTACACCGGCATCATGGGTCTGCCCCTCTTCGAAACGGCTACGCTGCTTCGCGATTGATCCCATTCGCCTGGCGTCGCCCGAGTCGCTGGGCTTGGCGACTCGGGCATCATGCCGGCTTCCTTTCAGTGCCAGAGCACCGCGACCCACCCGATGGAAGACATCCTGATCAACTGGAGCCCGCAGGAGACGCGCGTGGCGGTGGTGGAGAACGGCGCCGTGCAGGAGCTGCACATCGAGCGCGCGCTCGAGCGTGGTTTGGTGGGCAACGTCTACCTCGGCAAGGTGGCCCGGGTGCTGCCTGGCATGCAATCCGCGTTCATCGACATCGGCCTGGAGCGGGCCGCTTTCCTGCACGTGGCCGATCTGCACCAACCTGGCCAGAACGGCGGCGCCCATGTCGGCGCGGCCACGCCGGTGGTGCCCATCGAGAAGCGGCTCTTCGAAGGCCAAGCGCTCACGGTGCAGGTGATCAAGGATCCGATTGGCACCAAGGGTGCGCGCCTGTCCAGCCAGATCAGCCTGGCCGGACGCATGCTCGTTCACTTGCCCGGCGACGAACACATCGGCATCAGCCAGAAGATCGGTTCGCCCGAGGCGCGCGAGCTGCTTCGTGAGCGCATGCAGCAGTTGGTGGGCACGCGCGAGAGCGGGGGAGGGGGCGGCTTCATCCTGCGCACCAATGCCGAAGAAGCCAGCGACGAGGAGCTGGCGGCCGACATCGCCTACCTGCGCAAGACCTGGGCCACCATCCGCGAACGTGCGCAGAGCTTGCCCGCGGGCAGCCTGCTGCACGAGGACCTGAACCTCGCGCAGCGGGTGCTGCGAGATCTGGTGGGCGAACGCACGGGCGCCATCCGCATCGACAGCCGCCTGCAGTTCGAAGCCCTTCAGCGCTTCGGCCAGCAGTACATGGCGGGCAGCGTGGCCAAGCTAGCCCACTACGAGGGCGAGCGGCCCATCTTTGACCTGCACAACATCGATGCCGAGATCGACCGTGCCCTGGATCGGCGCGTCGACCTGAAGAGCGGCGGCTACCTCGTGTTCGATCAGACCGAGGCCATGACCACGATCGATGTCAACACCGGGGCTTTCGTTGGTGCCCGGAACTTCGACGACACCATTTTCAAGACCAATCTGGAGGCCGCGGGCGCCATTGCCCGCCAACTCCGCTTGCGCAACCTGGGCGGCATCGTCATCGTCGATTTCATCGACATGGCGCGCGAGGAGCATCGCCAGGCGGTGCTGGCCGAGTTGCGCAAGTACCTGGCACGGGACCGCGTGAAAACCGCGGTCGGGGGCTTCACACCGCTGGGATTGCTGGAGCTGACGCGCAAGCGAACGCGCGAAAGCCTTTCGCGCATGCTGTGCGAGCCTTGCCCGACCTGCCAGGGCCGTGGTCAGGTCAAGACGGCGCGCAGCGTCTGCTACGACATCCTTCGCGAGATCCTGCGCGAGGCGCGGCAGTTTTCAGCCAAGGAGTTCCGCATCGTGGCGGCGGCCGAGGTGGTGGAGATGTTGCTCGACGAGGAGAGCCAGCATCTGGCTGGGCTCTCCGATTTCATCGGCCGGCCCATTTCTCTCACCGCCGAGCCGGGCAACCGCACCGAGAGCTACGACATCGTGCTGATTTGAAGGCTGTCCTTCCGCTCGCCCCTGCGCATCTCCCTTCCTCCAGTGTCCGAAGTCGCCCATCGCCTTTTCGCTCTTGTGCCTGCTGCCGGCAGCGGCAGCCGCGCCGGCCAGTGCCAGCCCAAGCAGTACGTGCCAATCGCCGGCCGTCCGCTGCTGGCACACACCCTTGAGGCTTTGGCGGCGGTGCCCGAGCTGACGCGCGTGGCCGTGGTGCTGGCGCCGGAGGACACCCGCTTCGAGCAGGCCGTGCCCGACTTCGAGGGCTGGGTGTGGCGCACAGGCGGTGCGACACGCGCGGCGTCGGTGGCCGCCGGGCTGCAGGGGTTGCGTGCGCAGGGCGCGCTGGATGCCGACTGGGTGCTGGTGCATGACGCGGCCCGCTGCTTGCTCAGGCCCCAGTGGGTGCGGGCTTTGCTGAGTGCCTGCCGCGACGACGCCGTGGGTGGGCTGCTGGCGCAACCCATTGCCGACACCCTGAAGCTTCAGCAGGAAGGCGCTTGCGAGCAGGTCGAACGCACGGTGAGCCGCGAGCGCATGTGGGCGGCCCAGACGCCGCAGATGTTCCGTCTTGGCCTGCTGGAGGATGCGCTGGCGAAGGCCGGTGAAGGCGTGACCGACGAGGCCAGCGCGGTCGAGCGACTGGGCCACGCGCCGCGCCTGGTGCGCGCTGCGCTGGAGAACTTCAAGGTCACGCTGCCCGAAGACTTTGCGCTGGCTGAGGCCCTGTTGAAAGCAAGAAAATCATGAACCCATTCGAACTGCGTGTGGGCGAGGGCTGGGACGTGCATCGCCTCGTCGAAGGGCGGCCGCTGATCCTCGGCGGGGTCCTCATTCCGCACAGCCATGGCTTGCTCGGCCACTCCGATGCCGACGCACTGGCGCATGCCATCACCGACGCTGTGCTCGGCGCAGCGGGCTTGGGCGACATCGGCCGGCACTTCCCCGACACCGCCGCCGAATATGCCGGTGCCGACTCGATGGTGCTTCTCGCGCGTGCGGTGCAAGCCGTGCAGCAGACCGGCTGGCGCCTGGTGAACGTGGACAGCACGGTGATTGCCCAGTCACCCAAGATGGCCCCGCACATCGGTGCCATGCGTGCCCGTTTGGCAGAGGTGCTGGGCCTGGATGAGGCCTGCGTCAACGTGAAGGCCAAGACCTACGAAAAACTCGGCCCGGTGGGCGAGGGGCAGGCCATGGAGGCGAGGGCGGTGTGCCTGCTGGTGCGTGCGGCGGCAGAGGATTGACCGCAAGCGGCGACCCACTTGGACTCACACCGAAGCGCGTTGCAAGCGGATGCGCGTGATCAATCCACCGTCCTGGGCGTTGCTGATCTCCAGCTGACCGCCCATGCGCTGCAGCGCTTTCTCCACGATGGCCAGGCCCAGGCCAGAACCGGTGACGGCGGTGCGCGCGGCGTCGCCGCGGTAGAAGGGCTTGGTGAGCTCGGCAATGACGGCGTCGGGCACGCCCGGGCCATGGTCACGCATGGTCAGCTCGACCTCGGTGCCGCGCGCCTGCGCGATGACCTCGACGCGCGCCGGCTCGCCCGGCGCATGGCCGTAGCGACGCGCGTTCTCGAACACGTTCTGCAGCACGCGTCCGAGCTCCGTGGGGTCGCCCATCACGATCAAGGTGGCGGGCACGTGGTGGCGAATGCGGATTTCGTCCGTGTTGCGGAAGAGGCGCGCTTCGTGGTCCACCAGTTCGGATAGCTGCAGGGGTTGCAGTTGCAGCTCAGTGGGCCGCGCGTAGTCCATGAACTTGGTGATGATGGCGTCGAGCTGGTCGATGTCCTGCGCCATGGCGTTGCGCGCCATGTCGTCTTCGACGCTCATCTCCGCCTCCAGGCGCAGTCGCGCGAGCGGCGTGCGCAGGTCGTGGCTGATGCCGGCGAGCATCACCGAGCGATCTTGCTCCAGCTTGGCCAGCACGCGGGCCATGCGATTGAAGCCGCGGTTGACGTCGCGGATCTCGCTGGTCAGCGTGTGCTCGTTGAGGTGCGAGTCGTACTCGCCTTCGCCGATGCGGTTGGCGGCTTCAGACAGTTCCACCAGCGGCCGGTTGATGAGCCCGGCGATGACCGCCGAACCCAGCAAGGTGGCGCCCAGCACCAGCGCCAGCCACCAGGCGCGAGGCCGTGGCAGGCTGGCGGCCGGTTCGGCCTGGGTGCGCAGCCAGTACGCGTCGCGACCGGTGTAGAAGCGCACCCACAGACCCGGCGCGCCGTTGACGCTGCGCGCCACCACGGTGTCGGCGCCCAACCGACTGCCCAGTGCCAGCGCCAGTCGCTTGGCGAAGGCGCTCTGGTCGTAGGCCTCCCAGAAGTCCTTCGGCTCGGCCACCTGCACATGGATGCTGGCGCGCTGCTCCAGCGACTTGAGCAGTACCAGGCGCTGGATGGGCTCGACGTCGGTGAGCGCGGCGCGCGTGAGCGTGACGAGGTCACCCAGTTGGTGGGCCGCCTCCACCGCGCGTGGCTCCGCCTCCAGCTCGCGGAAGGTGATCACCCACACCAAGCCGACGCCGGCCAGCAGGAGCGCCAGCCAGGCGAAGGTGCGCCAGAAGAGCGAGAGACCGAGGCGACGACGGCGACGCGGCACTGAGCGGAATCAGGCGGCCGCCGGCGCCGGGGCGGTGGCTTCATCCGGCACGAAGACATAGCCCAGGCCCCAGACGGTCTGGATGTAGCGCGGCTTGGCCGGATCGGGCTCGATCATCTTGCGCAAGCGCGAGATCTGCACATCGAGGCTGCGGTCGAAAGGTTCGAAGTCGCGGCCGCGCGTCAGCTGGGCCAGCTTGTCTCGCGACAGCGGCTGGCGCGGGTGGCGCACCAAGGCCTTGAGCATGGCGAACTCGCCGGTGGTCAGGGGCTGCTCCTCGCCGTTCTTCATGAGGCGGCGCTGGCCGAGGTCGAACTCGTAGGGGCCGAATTGGATCTTCTCGCCATCCTTGCTGGGGGCCCCCGGCATCTCGGGCGCGGGGCGGCGGCGCATCACGGCATTGATGCGGGCCAGCAGCTCGCGCGGGTTGAAGGGCTTGCCCAGGTAGTCGTCGGCGCCCAGTTCCAGGCCGACGATGCGATCGACATCCTCGCCCTTGGCGGTGAGCATGACGATGGGTGTCATGTCTCCCTTGGCGCGCAGGCGGCGGCAGATGGACAGGCCGTCTTCCCCCGGCATCATCAGGTCGAGCACGATGAGGTCGATGGTCTCGCGACTCATCAGGCGATTGAGCCCATGGCCGTCCTCGGCCAGCAGCACTTCGTAGCCCTCCTGGCTCAGGTAGCGGCGCAGCAGGTCACGGATGCGTGCGTCGTCATCGACGACGGCAATGCGCGGTGAGCGGCCTCCAAGGGATCCAGGGACGGTGTTCATGCTTCGGGCTCCGTTTCACGACAACGGCGCGGATTCTGGGCAGCGGCCGGCTGGGCTTGTTACAAATTGGCCGACCCGCTCATTTGTAACAGTGCGGTCGGTGTTACTCAAACTCACGAAATCATTGCGCGAGCCAGCCGCCGTCCACGCCCCAGGCCTGTCCGCGCACGTTGTCGGCCGCCGCACTGCAGAGGAACACGGCCAATGCGCCCAGTTGTTCGGGCGTGGTGAAGGCCATCGAGGGCTGCTTTTCGCCGAGCAGGCGGCGGGTGGCTTCGGCTTCGTCCACGCCGTCGCGCGCGGCGCGAGCGTCCACCTGCTTCTGCACCAGCGGGGTGAGCACCCAGCCCGGGCAGATGGCGTTCACGGTGACGCCGGTGGTGGCGGTTTCCAGCGCCACGGCCTTGGTCAGGCCCACCAGGCCATGCTTGGCCGCCACGTAGGCGCTCTTCTGGCTCGAAGCCACCAACCCATGCACCGAAGCCACGTTGACGATGCGCCCCCAGCCGCGCGCCAGCATGCCGGGCAGGGCAAAGCGGGTGGTGTGGAAGGCGCTGCTGAGGTTGATGGCCAGGATGGCATCCCAACGCTCGGCGGGAAAGTCCTGCACCGGCGCCACATGCTGGATGCCGGCGTTGTTGACGAGGATGTCCACCGCGCCGAAGCGTGCCTCACAGGCTCGCACCATGGCCTCGATCTCCTCGGGCCGACTCATGTCCGCGCCGTGGTAATCCACCTCGCCGCCGGGACCGGCGCTGGCCACCTCGGCGCGCGCGGCCTCCACATCGCCGAAGCCATTGAGCATCACCCGTGCGCCCTGCTGGGCCAGCGCGCAGGCCAGGCCCAGGCCAATGCCGCTGGTGGAGCCGGTGACCAGCGCCGTCTTGCCTTTCAACATCATTGAACCCCGTAGCATGTGAAAGTGAGCCCCCCAGGTCCGGGCCGGTGGCCGAGCCCGCCCCCTGCGGGGGTTTGAGTAGCCTGGCAAAGCCAGTTCTACTCAAGCGCCGAGGATAGCCAATGACTGAACCCTGCCTGAAGCATGTCCAAGCCCTGAACCCCAAGGGCTTGCATCGCCTTGCCTATTGGGAATGGGGCGACCCGGCGAACGAGCGGGTGCTGGTGTGTGCGCACGGGTTGGCGCGCCAGGGGCGTGACTTCGACGCGCTGGCCAGCCGGCTGTGCGACCGCTACCGCGTGGTGTGCCCGGACACCGTGGGCCGGGGCGAGTCCGATTGGTTGCCCGACCCGGCCGGCTACGCGCTGCCGCAGTACGTGGCCGATATGGTGGTGCTGCTGGCGCGCTTGAACGCGGGCGAGTTGCACTGGCTGGGCACGTCCATGGGCGGCTTGATCGGCCTGGCGCTGGCCTCGCTGCCGGGCAGCCCGGTCCGCCGATTGGTGCTGAATGACGTTGGCCCGAGCATCGAGCCCACTGCCATCCAGCGCATCGCCGCCTATGTGGGCGAGCAGATGCAGTTCACCTCGCTGGAGCAAGGCGCGGCCGCGCTGCGCGCGATCTCGCAGGGCTTCGGCGAGTTCAGTGATGCGGATTGGCTGCGCCTGTGCCGGCCGATGTTCCGTCCCATGGATGGCGCCACCGGGGTGCGCCTGCATTACGACCCGGCGATCGCTCACAACCTGCGCCTCATCACGCCCGCCATCGCTGCCGCCGCAGAGGCGCAGCTGTGGGATGCCTGGGATCGCCTGCAGATTCCCGTGCTGTTGCTGCGTGGCGCGCAGAGCGATTTGCTCAGCGAGGCCACCGCCACCAGCATGAGCTTGCGTGGCCCGCGGGCGCGCGTCGTCACCTTGAGCGGTGTCGGCCACGCGCCGATGCTGGATCGACCCGAACAGCAGGCGCCGGTGCTGGCGTTCCTGGCTTGAAGACTTCGACGCCCGAATTGCAGCGAGCCGCCATCGTCGAGCTGCTGGAAGCCGACTTGCCGCGCGCCTTGCCGCAGGCGCCGCAACGTGCGCCACAGCTCGATGTGCTGGAGCGCGCTCGTGCCTTCGCCGAGCCCCTGCTGGCCAGCCAGCGTCTGGACACCGGCGAGAACGCGCTGGCGCATGCGGACGGCGTGGCGGCCATCCTGGCCGGCATTGGCGCCGCACCCGGCATTCAAGCGGCCGGGTACCTGGTCTATGCAGGCGAGCACTTGGCCCAGCCGGAGGAGATGGTCGCGCAGGCCTTCGGCGAGAGCTACGCGCAGCTGGTCGAGCACACGCGCAAGCTGGTGCGCATCCAACGCGCGGTGCGTGGCGCGCAGCTGGCCGAAGAGCAGCAGGCTCAGCAACTGGAGCGCGTGCGCAAGATGCTGCTCGCCTTCAGCCGCGATCTGCGTGTGGTGCTGCTGCGCCTGGCCTCGCGCCTGCAGACCCTGCGCTGGTTCGCCGCCAGCAAGCAGGACGTACCCCGCGAGGTGGCTTTGGAAGCGCGGGAGGTGTTCGCGCCGCTCGCCAACCGCCTCGGCATCTGGCAGATCAAGTGGGAGTTGGAAGACCTCGCCTTTCGCTTCCTGGACCCCGAGCCTTACCACCAGCTGGCCCGCGCGCTGCACGAGAAACGCCTGGAGCGTGAACTGCGGGTGCACCAGGCGCGTGCCACCTTGGTCGCTGAACTTCAGCGCCTGGGCGTGCACGGTGAGGTGCAGGGCCGGCCCAAACACCTGTACAGCATCTGGAAGAAGATGCAGGGCAAGGGCTTGAGCCTGGACCGCGTGTTTGACCTGCGCGCGCTGCGCGTCATCGTCGACACCAGCGCCGACTGCTACACCGTGCTGGCCCGCTTGCACGAGCTGTACGCGCCCGTCGAGGGCGAGTTCGACGACTACATCGCCCGCCCCAAGCCCAACGGCTACCAAAGCCTGCACACGGTGGTGCGCAGCAGTGACGGCCAGAGCATGGAGGTGCAGATCCGCACCCGGCAGATGCACGAGCACGCCGAGCACGGCGTGGCAGCGCATTGGGCCTACAAGGAAGCCGGCGCCAAGGGCTACGCAGGCACCAGCCAGGCTTCCGAAGAGCAGGCCGCGCGCATCGCGGACGCCCGCAAGGCGGTATTGCGCCAGTTGCTGGCCTGGGAACGTGATCTCGCCGAGGGCGGCAACTCCGCCTCTGACGAGGAGGCGCGCATCTTCGTCTTCACGCCCCAGGCCACCGTCGTCGAGTTGTGCTTTGGCGCCACCCCCATCGACTTTGCCTACGCGCTGCACACCGAGTTAGGGCACCGCATCCGGGGGGCCAAGGTGGACGGTCAGCTGGTGCCGCTGAACACCGCCCTGCAAAGCGGACAGACCGTCGAAGTGATGGGCGGCAAGGAGCGTGGCCCATCGCTCGATTGGTTGAAGTCGGAGGCCGGCTACCTGAAGAGCCCGCGCTCGCGCGCCAAGGTGCGGGCCTGGTTCAACGCCTTGCAGCAGCAAGAGACCATCGCCCGTGGACGCGATGCGGTGGAGAAGTTGCTGGCGCGCGAAGGCAAGAGCGCCATCAAGCACGAGGAGCTGGCGGCCCGCCTTGGCTTGAAGAGCGCGGACCAGTTGTTCGAACTGGTGGGCAAGGATGAACTGTCTCTGAAAACCGTCGAGCAGTTGCTGCGACCGGCGGCGCCGCCCACTGAAAGCGAGGACGAAGCGGCGGCGCGCCAGCATGTGCGCCAAAGCTCCAGCGCGCGCGAGCCCAAGGGCGGTGTGCTCGTCGTTGGCGTGGACTCGCTGCTCACCAATCTCGCCCGCTGCTGCCGCCCGGCACCGCCCGATGCCATCTGCGGCTACGTCACGCGCGGCAAGGGTGTGGCCATCCATCGCAGCGGCTGCGCCAACCTGCGCGACATGTTGGCACGCGACCCCGAACGAGCCATCGATGTGACCTGGGGCGCCAATACCGGACAGCTGTATCCGGTGGACCTGAGCATCGAGGCACAGGACCGCCATGGCGCGCTGCGCGACGTGCTGGAGGTGTTTGCCAAGCTGCGCATCCGCGTCAGCCAGGCACGTACGCAGAGCGCTGCCCGTGGCGCGGCACCCGACACCCAGCTCATGCACTTGACCGTCGAGCTGGCGTCCAGCGACGCCTTGCGTGATGCATTGCGCGCGGTGGCCCAGGTCAACGGCGTGCGCTCGGCACGAAGGCGATGAGCAGGTCTGCTATAGTGCGCGGCTTCCCAAAACGGGATCGACCTCAGGCGCGTAGCTCAGCTGGTTAGAGCACCACCTTGACATGGTGGGGGTCGTTGGTTCGAGTCCAATCGCGCCTACCAATTCGAGAGCCCCGTAAGTTGTTGAACTTACGGGGCTTTTTCTATCTGTCTTGACCTTCCCGGCCTTTGTGAAAGCGGCAGGGTACGAAAGAGGCATGGAAAACAAGGGTTCTGAGCTCCTGGCTGCGCAGGCTGAGATGGCGATCACTTGCGAAGAGGTTTTTCTTCGCGCTACAAGTTTGCTGCGTGGCTGAACCCTCAGGTGCCGGCGATGGCGGCTGGCGTGTAAGTGATCTTGCGCGATGACGCGCTTGTCTACTGCCGCATGTCAGGCCGGGTTCAAGCTCAAAGCCGCACACAGACCTGCAGCGGACATCGGCTGCGCCTCGGTGAAGATCTCGGCATCGGGCCAGATTGCTACAGCAGCCCGCTGATGGTGGGATTCAAACGGCTCTGGTCGATGAGATTGCGCCCACTGTGCAGTGCCACCACCGCAGGCCCGATGCCCGGCCGCCGGAGTCGGCCGGCCAGCAGCGCGTGCTCGGCGTCGTGGGGCCGCACAGCGCGCCCCATCAAACGTAGCGGTTGACGATGTTCTCGAGGTGCTCCTGGCGGCCCGATTGCGGTTGGGGATCGAGGCCGCACTCGTGGGTCAACGCCGCCAACTCGTCAAGGCTGGCACCACCTAGGATCTTCCGACCCAGTTCGCCGTCCCAGCCGGCATAGCGTTGCGCGACATGGCGCTCCAGCTCCCCGCCTTCGTACAGCGCGGCGGCGCACAGGAAGGCGCGGGCGATGGTGTCCATGCCTCCGATGTGGCCTTCGAGCTGGTCCAGCGGGTCAATGCTCTGGCGGCGCACCTTCGAGTCGAAGTTCATGCCGCCGGTGGTGAAGCCGCCGTGACGGATCACCTCCAGCATGGCCGGCACCAATTGCACATGGTTGTTCGGGAACTGGTCGGTGTCCCACCCGAGCTGCTCGTCGCCGCGGTTGGCGTCGATGGAGCCGAAGATGCCGAGCGCGCAGGCCGTGGCCACTTCGTGTTCGAAGCTGTGGCCGGCCAGCGTGGCGTGGTTCACCTCAATGTTGACCTTGACCTCGTTCTCCAGTCCGTAGGTCTTGAGGAAGCCATGCACCGTGGCGCTGTCGTAGTCGTACTGGTGCTTGGTCGGCTCGGCCGGCTTGGGCTCGATGAGGATGGTGCCTTTGAAGCCGATCTTGTGCTTGTGCTCCACCACCGCCGAGAGGAAGCGGCCGAACTGTGCGGCCTCGCGCTTGAGGTCGCTGTTGAGCAGGGTCTCGTAGCCCTCGCGCCCACCCCACAGCACGTAATTGGCGCCCTTCAGTCGGTGCGTCCAGTTCAGCGCGTGCTGCACCTGTGCGGCAGCGTAGGCGAACACCTCGGGGTTGGGATTGGTGGCCGCGCCGCTCATGTATCTTCCCGAAATGATCAGGAATAATCTTAAATTATTTGCCGATGCACACTTGCTGTTTGAAAAACAAAAATTCGAAGAATCGCTTTCAATATTAAACAGGATAGATTTTGATGTATTTACTTTGA
>JAFLDE010000050.1 GCA_017302655.1 Burkholderiales bacterium | reverse complement strand
TCGAATTCTGTCAGCGTTTGCACCAGTCTGTCAACAACTTTCGAAGAAATTTTTTGAACGTCTTCTCTAGCCATCAGCCCGGTACGCCTGCACCGCCCGGATCACCCCGGCGCGCTGCTCGCGCTGCTCGCGCTGCCCCGGAGAACAGCGAAGCCTTGTAGTGTAGCAGCCTCCTTAAGGTGCGGCGACCATTCCGCGGTGGGTCATTCATGATGGCGCAATGTCCGGCATCGCCAAGCCCTACTCGGTTGCTTCGCGTTCTCGTTTCTGTGCTCTTGCCCCTCGGCGCAGCCTCAATGGACCCTCAGTGGCAAGCCCATTGAGGGGGAGTCGCTTCGCCATCATTCCAAACGACACATGGCCTGGCCTTTGCGGGTCCGCACCTCGCCTTCGAGCTCCGCGCAACATCTCCGTCGGCACAACCTGAAGCATCTGATGCTCTAGGCGGAGCGAGAGCTTCTGCGTGCCGGCCCCAGCCCGTATCGGATGGCGATGCTTGTGAGCGCTTGGCCAGGACTTATCAGGCGCTGGCTATCATCCCCCGCTATGCCGTCCACGACATTGAGCGCCGAGCCGCGCCGCCGCACGGCGTCGACGGCAGAGCGCTCGTCGCGACCGAGGCGTCGTCGCCGTCGTCCGTCTCCCACTGCGGCGGTAACTCGATGGCTCGTTGGGATGCTAGGTTTGGCAGCTGGCACGGTGGCGCTAGTGCTCGCATGGCAGCACCCTACCGGGCCAGTGCCCGCCGTTTTGGGCGTTCTGCTGGTCTGCCTGGCAGCTCGCTATTTTTGGACGCTTTGGCCTGGGTGGATGTTAGGTCTCATTCCGTGGGTGGGGCTTGCGCCATGGACTGGCTGGACGCTAGTCGAGGAGTTCGACCTGATTGTCCTCGCCAGCTTGGCCGGTGGTTATCTGGCGATGAGTGGTCCGCATCGTCACGCACCACCGGCACCTGTGCCAATCTGGCGGAGGGAGTTGCGGTGGCGAAAGCTGACTTTGGTGCTGCTCGGGCTTTCTGGCTTGTCAGTAGCAATGTCTGTGGTGCATGGGCTGGTCGACGCTGGCGGTCTTCGCCTCGACTTTTATCAAGACTACACGGACGCTGGCCAAGCCTTGCGCGCTGGCAAGGCATTCCTTTGGTTGCTGCTCCTGCTGCCGCTTTGGCAACGGGTCGCGCGGCGCACTCCGCAGACTTTGGCTCCTTCCATCATGCTCGGCGCTACATCAGCCCTACTGGGGGTTTGCGTCGGCGCCATGCTGGAAAGCACACAGTTTGCGGGGCATGAGCCATGGCTCAGCGGCTTCTTCTGGGAAATGCATGTGGGTGGCGCTGCACTCGAGGGTGCCTTGGCCCTGTTGCTGCCGTTTGGGCTGTTGGCCGCTCTTAGGAGCCGACGCGGCCCCGTCGTCGCCCTATCTGTCGCGCTGGTACTTCTGACAACCCACGTCGTACTGAACACCAGATCACATCCGCTTTGGCTGGCTATTGGGTTGAGCCTGCCACTCACTTTGACCCTTTGGTTGCAACAGGACAGGCGACGCCAACGTGGAGAGAGGGACCCTGCCTCCAGTTGGCTGCCTGGACAAGTGTTCGCTGAGGCGGTCGCCCCGGCGTTGCCCCCTGGGCGTTCGCTCTTGGTGGTTGGCTTGTTGCTAGCACTTACTGCTTGGGTGGCCGTGTCGCTCTGGCCACTGGGCGGCTACCGAGGCCTCGCCGCACTGGCCGGCGCAGTGGTGGCGCTGCTTGCCCAGCCGGTGGCCTTTGCTCGACAGCATCGCGGCCGCGCGTTGAGCTCGGGTCTTGGACTCTTGCTTGTCACCGTGCCGCTCCTCGGTGCCGCAGGCTTGTTGGCCATGGCCGTTGAGCGCTCCGCTTACGCCAGTTTCATAGCGTTCTGGCTACTCAGCATCTGGCTGGGCCGCAAGGCCGCGCAGCGGCGCGCGCCCTGGTTCTCAGGCCTCGGCGACGCGTTGCGCGCTGGCCTCTGGTTGGCCTGTGTAGGGGGGGTTGGTCTCATCCTGTGGAGCTACGCTGGGTTGGCAGCGCTTGAGCCTGCTCTGCTACCGCTCGCCTTGCTGGCCCTGGTTTGGCCGCTAAGCCAAGGAGGTTGGTACGGCAGTCATCTTCAGCAGTTAGGTTGGCAGACGCGGTGGGCTGCCATGGGTTCGGTCGCTCTCGTTACCGCAATGGTGGGTGTACTGGCACACACCACAGGCTGGAGGCTTCCTACTACCCACCCCATGGACTTTGCGGGCGAGCGACTCCGCCACTGGCAGCAAACCCTTTCCGCCTTCGACGCCGAGTCGGGCTGGGCCTTTGGCGCGGGAGCAGGACGCTTCGCATGGGTCTATTCGGCCAATGCTGCACCGGCAGATCGAGTCAGTCGCTACCGTTGGCAGGATGGCAGCAAGGCCTCGCTGCGCCTAACAGCGGGACAACGTGTGGAAGATGGGGAAC
This sequence comes from Burkholderiales bacterium, assembly GCA_017302655.1. Classification (GTDB taxonomy): domain Bacteria; phylum Pseudomonadota; class Gammaproteobacteria; order Burkholderiales; family Burkholderiaceae_C; genus Inhella. The sequence goes on along the minus strand of JAFLDE010000050.1, from coordinate 25,462 downwards.
TTCTGAGAATGACGCAGCGTATTGACGCAGCGCCACCTGGCCTCAGCCTGATCCTCAAGGCCCGCAATGACGAAGATGTCCTGCTGCTCGCAGAGGTCTGCCACAAGCACATCCTGAGTCGAGGCGCCTGCCATAGCCAGCGGATCACACTTCGCGCCAACCCTGATGGTTGGCGCGAGCACCGCATCCATTTGGGCGGCCAAGGGGAGCTTGATCGCAGACCATTGCAATTCGCCCTGGCGCTTGCCAAGGCCAAGGACTCGGCGCTGATCACAGACCTGTCCTTGAAGGGGCGCGACGGCGTGGAGTTACTTCGCAATGGCGACTTCCGTCAGGGCCTGCGTCATTGGTTGTCTAGTTCCGAGAAATGGCACACGCCATGGCACACGCAGCACATCGGCCTGCACTTGCTGTTTGAACAGGGTCTGTTCGGTCTGGCGATTGGCGTCAGCTTGTGGCTACTCGCCATGGGCCGCCTATTGATCGGCAGCGCGCGCGACCACCCATTGGCCCCCGCTGTTGCATCGGGCTTGGTCGGCTTTCTCATCGTCGGTCAGTTTGAGTCTTTGATCGACGTGCCGCGCTTGGCCCTGCTCTTCTTTGTGCTGACAGCGTTGGGCCTGGGCTTGCGAGCGCCACCACCGCCGCCCATCCCTAAGTCCAATCCAACGCCCTGAGCCATGGCTGCCGGCTTGAACCCCGCCCAAATGCAGGCGGTGAACCATGTCGCCACGCCTTGCCTGGTACTCGCCGGGGCGGGTTCCGGCAAGACACGCGTCATCACGCAAAAGATCGTGCGTCTCTTGCAACTTGGCCTACAACCAGGGCAAATCGCCGCCATCACCTTTACCAACAAGGCGGCGCAAGAAATGCGCGAGCGTGCCCGCGAATTGGTCGGCGGCAAAGCGGCCGGGCAGTTGATGATTTCCACCTTCCACGCGCTCGGCGTTCGCTTCCTACGTGAGGAAGGCCCGCAGCTACATCTGAAGCCGCAATTCAGCATCCTCGACGCTGACGATGCGCTGAACCTCATCCGCGACTGCGCCCCGACTACAGACGTTCGCCTGCCCAAACTCTGGCAGTGGCAGATCTCTCTTTGGAAAAACGAGGGCATGGATGCCGCAGCGGCCACCGCCGCCGCAGAAAGCGACATGGAGCGTCAGGCCGCGGCCGTCTTCCAGCAGTACGGCGAGCGCCTCGCGGCCTATCAGGCGGTGGATTTCGACGATCTCATCGGCCTGCCTCTGCATTTGCTGGGCACAAACGCCGAAGTGGCGGCACGCTGGCAGGCGCGCTTCCGGCACGTGCTCATTGACGAGGTTCAAGACACGAATGCCGTTCAGTACGCGCTGCTCAAGGCCCTGGTGGGCAAACAAGGCCTGTTCACCGCCGTGGGCGATGATGACCAAAGCATTTACGGCTGGCGCGGCGCTACGCTAGAGAACCTGAAGAGCCTGCAGACCGACTACCCGAACTTGCAGGTCATCGCGCTCGAACAGAACTACCGCTCCACCAGCGCCATCCTGCGCGCCGCCAATCACGTTATCGCCTCCAACCCCAAGCTCTTTGACAAGAAGCTCTGGAGCGACCTCGGCGAGGGTGAGCCGATCAACGTACTGGCTTGCGACGACGAGATGCATGAGGCCGAGCGCGCCGTGCAGCGGCTGAAGCAGCGCAAGGAACAGGATGGGGCGCAGGGGCGCTGGAGCGATTGCGCCATCCTCTACCGCGCCAATCACCAGGCGAAGGTCTTTGAGCAAGCCCTGCGCCGCGCCCAGATTCCCTACAAGGTCAGCGGCGGCACCAGCTTCTTCGACCGAGCCGAAATCCGCGACCTTTGCGCCTGGCTTCGTCTGCTTGTGAATGAGGACGACGACCCCGCCTTCCTACGCGCCATCAGCACGCCCAAGCGCGGCATCGGGCACACCACCCTGGCCGCGTTGGGGGCGTTTGCAGGTGCCCACAAGCTCAGCCTGCACGCCGCCCTCGGCAGCCCCGGCTTGACCGGCAGCTTGAGCAAGCGTCAGCTCGACGCCCTGCACGACTTCGGGCGCGAAGTGCAGACGCTGCGCGAACGCGCGGCACGGGCTGTCGGCCAGACGGCCGCACACAGCCTGTGCATGGATTGGCTGCGCGACATGGCCTACGAGGCTCACCTGCAGTCTGGAGACGACAGCGAAAAGGCTGCCGCGAACCGCTGGGCCAACGTGCTGGACTTCATCGACTGGATGGCCAAGCGTTGTGCGGGCGATGAGTTGGATCGCACCGAGCGCTCGCTCCTCGACGTGGCACAGACGATCAACGTCATCGTGAGCCTGATGGAACGTGGCGAGCAACAGGACCAACTCGTGCTGTCGACCCTGCACGCCGCCAAGGGTCTGGAGTGGCCGCACGTGGTGTTGGTCGGCATCAATGAAGGCCTGCTGCCCTTCGCCACCGACGACGACCCCATCACCCCCGAGCGTTTGGCAGAGGAGCGCCGCCTGATGTACGTCGGCATCACTCGCGCACGGCGCAGCCTGGCCGTGAGCTGGCTGCGCCGGCGTAAGAAGGGGCGCGAAACGGTGGCCGGTCGCGCCAGCCGTTTCGTGGAAGAAATGAGGCTTGACGAAGGCGGACCGCTACGTGACGCGCGGGCCGACTTCAAGGCTCTGCGCGAGCGCCTGGCGAAGCGTGCAAGTGGCAATCAAGGCTGAGCCTGCCCGGCGCGCTGATCATCCATCCAGCTGCGCAAAAGGCGTTCGTCCTCGCCGTAAAAGGCTTGTGCCCACTCTTCGCCGAGCAGTTCCCGGCGCACACGCTGACGCTCGGCCAACGCCTCGTCCCAGGTGCTGATGCGCTGAAGGTCCACCGGCACCTGCCACCGACGGCGTTGCAGGTTCAGGTAGGCGTCCCAAATGCGGAGGACCTCCGCGGCTGGCATCGGCCCCAATTCCGTTTGCGCTTCCAGCGCCAGGGTGTCGCGGGCCACAGCCAATGCGGCCTCGCTGTCCCCAGCGCTTGCCAATAGCCGATCAAAGCGCTGGCGCAATAGGCGGTGGGCCAGCAATTCGCCCTGAGGATTCAGCGGCCAGGGTATCGCCTGTGACGGCAAGGCAGCGCCCGCAGCTGGCGGCGCTTCGGCCAGCAGGCGGGCGGGTTCCAAGTCCGCAGCTTCACTCGCGCTCAAGCCGATCCACATGCCCCAAAGGCCAAGCAGGAACGCCGCCACCGCCAATAGGAACGGGCGACGCCGCGCCAGCAGGCGGCTGAGTCGAAGCGTGGGGCGAGACGTCACGAAGCGGCTGGGGGTACAAACTCAAGGCGCCGCATCATGTCCGGGAGCCTGCCTGTCCGCCCTGGGGTTTCCCCGCGGCACCCCCCGGAATCGGGCAGCGCCGCCTCGCCAGCGCTCGCTGAGTGAAGAGCCGATGCTGCCGCTAGCCCGCTGGACATCAGGGTTCGATGGCCAAGCCGAGCAGCTGCAGGCCGCCCGTCCCGATACGCGCGATGCGCGTTGCTTGACCAGTGGTCAGATCTACGCGATACAGCGCATCACCAGCGGTTTCATCCACGGAGATGTACGCCGCATTGCGCACGTCGCTGATGTCGAATTGCACGCGTGCAGCCTGCACGCCCAGGCGGCCTACCGTGAACAGCCGGCCGGTGTTCGGCGACACCGCAGGACTGACACCTTCCTTGGTGCCCTGCGTCACCAGGAGACCTTGGGCAAGTTCTATCGCGTAGTTGGTGGTCAGCTTCTCGTCCTGCTGGTTGTAGGTGTAGCCAGCGGCGCCAATGCGCGGCTTCCTGCCTGCATTCGGATCCGCCGCATCGAAGGCAAGCGCACCGTCGTCCTGCACGCCTTCCGCTGACGGATTGCCGTCCACGGCGGCGCCGGTCTCGGGGTGCCGGCGCAAGTTGGCCCCACCTTCGTGCACGACACGAATGCGATCCACCGTCGGGTTGAAATCGAAACCCCACTGCCCCCCTTCGGCCGGCAGCGGGACGGGAGCGCCCAATGGCTCCAACTGCGCCTGCTCCGGCTTCACGCGGTAGAGCTGCCCACTGGAGGCAAGCAGATAGAGCTGATTGCGGGCGACACGGAAATCCAGGCCCAGCACCTTCTCGCCTGGCTTCAGCCCCTGCAACGCCTTTTGCGACAGGATGCGCTGCGGCTGCCCGCCGTTGAAGCGAATCAGCTGATGGTCGGCAGTCACGGCCCACATCTGCTCTTTGGCCGGTGGTCCCAGTGGCTCTGAGGGCGTGGCGCAGGCCACCATTCCGACGGCAAAGGCTAGTGCGAAAAAGGCTCTCATGTGGAAGCACCTCAATGCTGAAGAATCTTGGAGAGAAACTCCTTGGCCCGTGCGCTGCGCGCGTCGGGTTGACCGAAGAATTCGCCCTTGCTGCAGTCCTCGACGATTCTCCCGGCGTCCATGAAGATGACGCGGTGGCTGACCTTCTTGGCGAAACCCATCTCGTGTGTCACGCACATCATGGTCATGCCCTCGTGGGCGAGCTGCACCATCACATCGAGCACCTCGCCGACCATCTCGGGGTCAAGCGCGGAGGTGGGCTCGTCGAACAGCATGACGATCGGGTCCATGCTCAGTGCGCGCGCAATGGCCACGCGCTGCTGCTGCCCGCCGCTGAGCTGACCGGGGTACTTGTCCTTGTGCGCCAACAGCCCCACGCGGTCGAGCATCTTCAGGCCTCGGGCGTTGGCGTCGTCCTTGCTGCGCCCCAGCACCTTGATCTGCGCCAGGGTCAGGTTCTCGGTCACGGTCAAGTGCGGGAACAACTCGAAGTGCTGGAACACCATGCCCACGCGCGAACGAAGCTTGGGCAAATTCGTGCCCTTGCTGGTGATGGACTGTCCGTCCACGCGGATGTCTCCCGCCTGGATGGGTTCCAGCGCGTTGACGGTCTTGATGAGCGTGGACTTGCCCGAACCTGAGGGGCCGCACACCACGACCACCTCACCCTTCTTGATGGTCGTCGAGCAATCGGTCAGCACTTGAAAGCTTCCGTACCACTTGGAGACGTTCTCGATTTCGATCATGGGGGTCACCGGATGATTTGGATGCGGGCTTGCAGTTTGCGCACGGCCATCGACAGCGTGAAGCAGATGACAAAGTAGAAGAGCGCCGCGAGCAGATAAGCCTCGATGGGCCGATTCAAGTTGCGCCCGGCAATCTCAAAACCCTTGAGCAGGTCATAGGCACCGATGGCATATACCAGCGAGGTGTCTTGGAACAGGATGATGGTCTGCGTGAGCAACACCGGCAGCATGTTGCGAAAGGCCTGCGGCAGCACCACCAGGCCCATGGTCTGACCGTAGGTCATGCCCATCGCATAGCCGGCGTGCTGCTGGCCCTGCGGCACGCTTTGAATGCCCGCGCGCATGATCTCGCTGTAGTACGCGGCTTCGAACAGGGTGAAGGTGATGAAGGCCGACATCGCCGCGTCGATCGGTCGCCCAATGAGAAAGGGCACCAGCAGGAAGAACCACAGGATCACCATCACCAGCGGGATCGAGCGCAAGGTGTTCACATATGCTGCCGCAGGCAGGGCCAGCGCCCGGATGCCGGAGAGTCGCATCAGCGCCAGCACGGTTCCGAGCAGGATGCCGCCCACCATCGCCACCAAGGTCAGCGTCACCGAAAAGATCAGGCCGTTCAGGACAAAGCTGCGGAAGAACTCCCAGGTGAAGAAGGAGAAGTCCAGCTGGCTCATCGCCCTCCTCCTCCGGCCACACCCGGCACGCGCACCGCACGCTCGATGCCCGAAGCCACCAGGTACATGCTGAAGGCCGACACGAAGTACAGCAGCGTGACCACGAGGTAGACAGGGATCGGCTGCGAGGTTTCCTCTCCCACCTGACGCGCGAACTGCGTGAGCTCCAGCACTGAGACCGCGAAGGCCACCGAGCTGTTCTTCACGATGTTCATGCTCTCGCTGGTCAGCGGCGGGATCACGACGCGAAAGGCCACGGGCAGCAGCACATAGCGATAGGTCTGCGGCAGGCTCAACCCCATCGCCAGGCCGGCATAACGCTGCCCCTTCGGAATGCTATTGATGCCGGCACGCACCTGCTCCGCAATGCGCGCACTGGTGAAGCAGCCCAGACCCAGGGCGGCCAGCAGGAAGCTCGGCAGATCCTTCAAGGCCGGCACGAACTCCGGCAGCACGAAGTACCAAAGGAATAGTTGCACGATAAGCGGGACGTTACGGAACAGTTCGGTCCACGCATTGCCCGCCGCCACCAGCGCCTTGCTGGGTGTCGTTCGCGCTACACCGACCAGCGAGCCCACCACCAGGGCGATGACCAGCGCGATCAGCGCCACCACCAGTGTCCATCCCCACGCGGAGAGAAGCCAGTCGAGGTAGGTTTGGACGCCCGGGTCCTTGCCGAAGCAACCTTCGACCACGGTGCCCTCCACCGTGTCCTTGCACCAGAGTTCTTTCCAATCGGAGATCATGTCGCCCTCTCGCAAACGACAGCGGGCGCCCCGAGGCGCCCGCTCCCTACAGGCTCACCGGAGGCCGCGCATCACTTCTTTGCGTAGTCTTCCATCGGCTTGTCGTTGGGGTTTGCCCAGGCAGACTTGGTGGCCTCGCTGGCTGCTAGGCCCAACTTGGTGTTGGCCGGTGGAATAGCCTGCATGAACCACTTGTCGTAAAGCTTGGCAATCTCGCCGCTCTTCATCATGGCCTTGATGGAGTCGTCCACCGCCTTCTTGAAGGCCGGGTCGTCCTTGCGGATCATGATGGCGATGGGCTCCACCGACAGGGTCTCGCCAACGATGCGGAAGTCACCCGGCGCTTTGCTCTTGCTGATGTTGCCGGCCAGGATTTGCGAGTCCATCACGAACGCATCGGCGCGACCGCTTTCGAGCAACAGGAAGCTGTCCGCGTGGTCCTTGCCGAAAATTTCCTTGAAATCGACGCCATTGGCGCGCTCATGGCGGCGCAAGGTCTGCACGCTGGTGGTACCGGTGGTCGTGGCCACGGTCTTGCCGTTCAACTGGTTGATGCTGGAAATGCCTGAATTGGCCTTCACGGCAATGCGCACCTCTTCCACGAAAGTCGTGACAGCAAATGCCACATCCTTCTGTCGGGTCAGGTTGTTGGTCGTCGAGCCGCACTCGATGTCCACATTGCCGTTCTGCACCAGTGGGATGCGGTTCTGCGAGGTGACGAGTTGGTACTTCACGGCCAAAGCCGACAGGCCGAGTTGACGCCGGACGTCGCGCAGCACCTGCTCGCAAATGTCCACGTGGTAGCCGGCATAGCGACCGTCACCGAGCGTGAACGACAGGGCGCCCGAGGATTCTCGAACGCCCATGGTGACCGAGCCGCTGTCCTTGATCTTCTTCAGCGTGTCATTCGCCTGAGCCTGCACAGCCAGCGCCGCTGCAGCCAGCGAAACCGCCAGAACCATTCGCTTCATACCCACTCCTCATGTCGAAGTCAGAGATGGCTCGACGCTAGCAGGTTCGAACGCTGCTTCGCGCATCGCATCGGGTTTCCCATCAGCCTGTCGAGGACATGACGCCATGCTCCACCCAGAGCGCGGACGTCACCGTCCTGTCGCAATCTCGGACTCAAGGCTTCGCAATGGACTCGCCGCCAGAGCGCACAGCCAGGAAGTCCCAGAGCTGCCGCGCAGCCGGCTTGGTGCGCTTCTTCAGTTCAGGGCGCTCGCGATAGATGCGCAGCTCCATCTGGAGCTCGAAGCGGCCCGGTGGCGCGGCCGGTGTCAGACGGCGAGCGCGCAGGTCCCGCTTCACGCTGCTGGCTGGCAGAAAAGCCAGGCCATGCCCCTCCAGCGCCATCGCCTTCAGCCCTTCGGCCATGTCGGTTTCGTACAAGGCCTCCAGCAATAGCGGTACGCCGGCCTGCTTGACGATGATCTCCACCAGCCGCCCAAGGTAGGCGTTCTCTGCGTAGGCCAGGAAGGGAATGCGCTGCCCCTTGCGGCCTGGCAGACTGAACATCGGCTGGCCGTCGGCATCGGGTCTGGCAAAGGCGGCCAGGGTGTCGTCGCCGAGCTTGAGCAGTTCGTAACGCTCGGGGTCCAGTTGCAGCGGCTGCGTGGCATGGTGATAGGCCAACAGCAGGTCGCAATGACCTTCTGTGAGCTGCAGCACGGCGTCGTGCACATTGAAGGCACCAAGCCGGCACTTGAATCCGGGCAACTGCTTGCGCAGCTCCATCAGCCAGTGCGGGAAGAAGCTGAAGGCCAGCGCATGCGGCACCGCGAATGCGAGCATGTCGGCGTCGGTGGCCTGGTGGCTGAGCAGCATGTTCCGCGTGGCCTGCAACTGCGCCAGCAGTTCGACCGCCTGCGCCAGCAGGGTTTCGCCGGCGGGCGTGAGCCGGGTCGGGTAGGAGCTTCGGTCCACCAGGTCCATGCCGGCCCAGGCTTCCAGGGACTGGATGCGCCGGCTGAACGCCGGTTGGGTGACATGCCGCGCCTGCGCCGACCGCGAAAAGCTTCGCGTTTCGGCCAAGCTCACGAAGTCTTCAAGCCACTTGGTTTCCATCGACTTGCAGTTTCCAGAGTCGGGCATAGGCACCGCCGAGCGCGAGCAGCTCGGCGTGCCGGCCGCGCTCGACGATCTGACCGCCGTCCATGACCAGGATCTGGTCGGCCTCGACGACGGTGGAGAGGCGGTGCGCAATCACCAGCACCGTCTTGTTGCGCCCCACTTGGTCGAGCTGGGCCTGGATGGCACGCTCATTGTGCGAGTCCAGCGCCGAGGTCGCCTCGTCGAAGACCAGGATGGGCGGGTTCTTCAGGAGTGTGCGAGCGATGGCCACGCGCTGCTTTTCCCCGCCGCTGAGCTTCAGCCCCCGCTCGCCCACGCGCGTCTCGTAGCCCATGGGCGTGCTCGCGATGAAGGCTTCCAATTGCGCGGCGCGCGCCGCAGCCTCGATCTCCTCGCGGCTCGCTCCTTCCTTGGCATAGCCGATGTTGTAGGCCAGGCTGTCGTTGAAGAGCACGGCGTCCTGCGGCACGATGCCCAGCTGGGCGCGGAGGCTTTGCTGCGTGATGCTGCGCAGGTCCTGGCCGTCGATGCGGATCGCGCCTTGCTGCACGTCGTAAAAGCGGAATAGCAGGCGCGCCAGGGTGCTCTTGCCCGCACCGCTAGGCCCCACCACCGCCACCCTCTGACCGGGCTCCACGGTGAAGCTGACGCCGCGCAGCACCGGCCGCGCCGGGTCGTAGGCGAAGTGCACGTCGTCGAACTGCACGCACCCACCGCTCACGACCAGCGCCGGCGCCTGCGGAAGGTCTGCCACCTCCTTGCGCCGCTCCAGAAGCGTGAACATCTTGTCCAGGTCGGTCAGCGCCTGCTTGATCTCCCGGTACAGCACGCCCAGGAAGTTGAGCGGGATGTAGAGCTGGATCATGAAGGCGTTGATCATCACCAGGTCACCCAGGCTCAGCCGGCCCGCGGCCACCCCTTCGGTGGCGCGCCACAGCATGGCCACCAGCGCCACGGCGATGACCAGCTGCTGGCCCGTGTTGAGCAGCGCCAAGGTGCCCTGGCTCTTCAGCTGCGCGCGGCGCAGGCGCTCCAGCTGCGCGTCGTAACGCCGTGCCTCGAAGTCCTCGGCGCCGAAGTACTTCACCGTCTCGTAGTTCAGCAGCGAGTCGATGGCCTGGGTGTGAGTGGCCGAGTCGATTTCGTTGAGCTGGCGGCGGAACTGGGTTCGCCACTCGGTGATGACGATGGTGAAGCACACGTAGAACACCAGCGCCGAGCCGGTGATGGCGACGAACGCCCAGTCGAAGCGCGCGCCAAGCAGGCCGAGCACCAGCACCACCTCGATGAAGGTGGGCAGGATGCTGTAGAGCGAAAAGCTGATCAGCGAGTGCACGGCGCGTGTGCCTCGCTCGATGTCGCGCGTCATGCCCCCGGTCTGCCGCTCAAGGTGGAAGCGCAGCGACAGTTCATGCAAGTGGCGGAACACCTGCAGCGAGATCTGCCGCGCCGCGCCCTCGGTGGCCTTGGCGAACACCAGTTCGCGCAACTCGGTGAACAGCGAATTGGCCAAGCGCAGCAGGCCGTAGGCGAGCAGCAGACCGACCGGCAGCACGAACAGCGGGTTGGCCTGAGCACCATCCAGGCGGTCCACCAGCTCCTTGAGCAAGAGCGGCACGCCCACCGTGGCCAGCTTGGCCGCGAGCATCAGCAGCAGCGCCAGACCCACTCGCCAGCGGTACTGCCAGAAGTAGGGCAGCAGGCGCCGGAGCACATCGCCATCACGGCGTGGCGCCGGCTTGGCGGTGGCGTTCGGGCTTTCGGGAAGGGTGTGGCTGCGGTGCATGGCGAGGGGGCGCATTGTGCGGGGGCTCACAATCGGTTACGCCAACCATGGACCCTTCGGACTCCCTGCTCAACGCACTGGCCGGCCATCCGGCGGCTTCGCCACACGCGCGCCAGTTGCGCCAGGGCTTTCGCTGGCTGCGTTTCGAACCGGCGCTGGAGGCCGAGTTCCGTGCCGAACTGACCCGTGATTTGGAGCGGCGCTTGCGTGTGATCGCATGGCTGTCGTTGACCATCTGGGCAGGCTTTGCCATGGCCGATGCCTTGCGCGTGCGCCCCGAGTTGCTCGACCCGCGACAGCTGGTGCTGTGGGATCAGTTGCGGGCCACTCGCCTGGGTGTTCTCACCTTCCTGGTGCTCTGCACCGCCTGGTTGTGGGTGCAGCGCAGCAGCCGCGGCAATCGCACGCTCCTGGTCATTGGCGCCTTGCTCGTCGAATGGGGCGGTGCCTTCGGCACGACCTGCTATCTGCGCCTGCAGATCCCTGTCCTGATGGAGGTGTTGCTGCTGCTGGTGGCGAGCCTGTTCCTGCCCCTGGGCCTCACGGTGCGCCAGACCGCAGCACTGGCTGCGGTGTCCGTTTTCGGCATCGCCGGCGTCGGCTTGCTGACGCTTTCAGGCGCCATGCTGTCGCATTACCTCTACTTCTGCTGGCTGGCGGCGGTGACGGCCCTGCTGGCGGGATTCGGCGCCTACTTCCGCGAGCACGCCCAGCGCCAGCAGTTCCTGCTGCAGGCTGAACTGGGCTGGCAAGCCACGCACGACTACCTCACCAACCTCGCCAATCGCCGCCTCTTCGGCCGCGAGTTGGAGCGCCTGCTGCGCGCGGCACGGCGCGACTCGCAGCCCTTGGCTCTGGTGCTGCTGGACGTGGACTGGTTCAAGCGCTTCAATGACCTCTACGGCCACCCTGCCGGCGACGACGCGCTGCAGCAAATCGCTGGCGAATTGGCCGCTGCCGCCGCCCGGCCGCTCGACCTTGCCGCGCGGCTAGGCGGCGAGGAGTTGGCGCTGCTGCTTTACGGCGCCGATGCCGCCGCCGTGCAGCGCCACTGCGAGGCCTTGCTGGCACGCGTGAGGGATCTGCGCATTCCCCATGCCGACGCGCCGAATGGCCGCCTCACAGTCAGCCTGGGTTGTGCGATGGCACGCCCCGGCGACAGCGGCCAGGCGCTTTACCAGCGCGCCGATGCCCTGCTTTACGAGGCCAAGCAGCAGGGCCGCGACCGCGCGGCCTTCGAAGCTGCTACAACGCCGTCATGAGCGAACTGGCCAGCCCCTTCATGAACCGGCATCAGGTGCCCACCGAGCGCGAGTTGGTGCTGCGCGTGATCCCCATGCCAGCCGATGCCAACGCCAACGGCGACATCTTTGGGGGCTGGATCATGGCGCAGGTGGACTTGGCCGGCTCTGTGCTGCCGCAGCGCATCTCTCGCGGGCGCATCACCACCGTATCGGTCAAGGAGTTCATCTTCAAGCAAGCGGTCAGCGTGGGCGACCTGCTGAGCTTCTATGCCCACGTGCTGCGCATCGGGCGCACCTCGATCACCGTGCAGGTGGAGGTGTTCGCCGAGCGCGACCCCAGCCATCCGCAGGTGGTCAAGGTGACCGAGGCGCAGCTCACCTTCGTGGCCATTGACGAACAGGGCAAGCCGCGCGAGATCGTGCTGGGCGGCGAGTAGATTCAGCCGCCAGCGCGCTTGGGTTTGTAGCCCTTGGCGCTCAGCCAGTGCATCACGCGTTCGACCTGGTCGCCCTGGATTTCAACGACCCCGTCCTTGCAGGTACCGCCGCTGCCACAGGTGGCTTTCAGTTGCTTGGCCAGTTGCTGGAGCTCGGTCTCGGCCAGAGGCAGGCCACGCACCGTGGTCACCGTCTTGCCGCCGCGGCCACCCGTTTCGCGGCGCACCCGCACCTGGCCATCCCCCAGCGCCTGGGCCGAGCGCTGCCCGCAAAGGCAGGCCGCCACCGCCTTGCCGCAACCGGGGCAGAGGCGCCCCAGCTCCGTGGAGTAGACCGGGCGGCTGTGGCTCAAACCCGGGCGGCCAGCTCGGCGGCCTTGCCGGTGTAGTGGCTGGGCGTCAGTGCCAACAGCGCCTGCTTGGCGTGCTCGGGAATGGCGAGGCCTTGAATGAACGCCTGCATCAGCTCGCGGGTCATCGGCTTGTCGCGCGTGAAGTCCTTGAGTTGCTCGTAGGGTTTGGGCAGGCCGTAGCGGCGCATCACCGTCTGCACCGGCTCGGCCAGCACCTCCCAGGCCGCGTCCAGGTCCTCGGCCAGACGGGCAGCGTTCACTTCCAGCTTGCCCAGGCCCTTGGCCAGCGAGTCATAGCCCAGCAGGGTGTAGCCCAGGGCCACGCCCATGTTGCGCAGCACGGTCGAATCAGTCAGGTCGCGCTGCCAGCGGCTGATCGGCAGCTTCTGGCTCAGGTGCGCCAGCAGCGCAGTGGCCAGGCCGAAGTTGCCTTCGGCGTTCTCGAAGTCGATCGGGTTCACCTTGTGCGGCATGGTCGAGGATCCCACCTCCCCTGCCTTGGTGCGCTGCTTGAAGTAGCCCAGCGAGACGTAGCCCCAGATGTCGCGTGAGAGGTCGATCAACACCGTGTTCACGCGCGTGAAGGCGTCGAACAGCTCGGCCATGGCGTCGTGCGGCTCGATCTGGATGGTGTAGGGGTTGAAGACCAGGCCCAGTTGCGTCTCGATGACGTTGCGGCTGAACGCCTCCCAGTCGACGTCCGGGTAGGCACTCAAGTGGGCGTTGTAGTTGCCCACGGCGCCGTTCATCTTGGCCAGCAGCGCCACCTCGGCAATGCGTGCACGGCCGCGCTGCAAGCGGGCCACCACGTTCGCCAGCTCCTTGCCCACCGTCGTCGGGCTGGCTGTCTGGCCGTGGGTGCGGCTGAGCATGGGCACGCCGGCCAGCTGGTGCGCCATGGCCTGCAGGTGCTGGGTGATGCCATCGAGCGCAGGCAGCATCACCTGTTGGCGCGCGCTGCCCAGCATCAGGCCATGGCTGGTGTTGTTGATGTCCTCGCTGGTGCAGGCGAAGTGCACGAACTCGCCCTGTGCCGCCAGTTCCGGCCACTGCGTGGCTTGCTCAAACTGCTGCTTGATCCAGTACTCGACCGCCTTGACGTCGTGGTTGGTGGTCTTCTCGATGTCCTTCACAGCCTGCGCGTCGGCAGGGCTGAAGCGCTCGACGAGCCCGCGCAGGAAGTCGCGCGCGCCTGCGGCCAGCGGCGGGAACTCGGGCAAGCCGGCGTCGGACAGCGCGATGAACCACTCGATCTCCACCTGCACCCGCCGGTGGATGAGGCCGAACTCCGACAGCAGGCCCCGAAGCAGGCCCATGCGCCCGGCATAGCGTCCGTCCAGAGGGCTGAGGGCGGTGAGGGCGGAGAGTTCCATGGCAATACCAGCGTGGCGGGGCGAAAGGGGCGGGATTCTACGGAGCCCCACCAAGAAAAAGGGCGCCCCACGGGGCGCCCTTCTGAGGCGGAAGGACCTCGAAGCGCGATCAGGCCTTGCGGCGGCGCGCCACGGCGCCCAAGCCCAGCAGGCCCAGCGCCATCATGGCGTAGGTGCCCGGCTCAGGGATGGCCGACGGGGTCACGAAGTTGATCTGGCCGTTGGTGGCGGTCTCCAGGAAGTCCTGGTAGGCGCCGAGGATCATGCCGCCGTAGGCGGTGCCGAAGCTGCCGCTCACATCGGTGGCCGAGAAACGGCGACCGAAGGTGTTGTTGCCGACCAGCAGCCAGTTGCCTTGCGCGTCTTGAGCGAAGGACGGGCCACCCGAATCGCCGCCACCCAGGGTGGTTTCGACATTGTTGGCCAGGCCCGGCGAGCAGACGCCGAACAGCGAGCAGTGGGTGTCCTTGCCACCGCCGTCAAAGTCCGAGGACCAAATTTCGGCGACGCCGCTGAAGTTCTGCTCGTCGTCCAACTCGTCCAACGGACGGTCAGCGTGGCCGGCGCCGGTGCGCTTGATGAAGAAGCTCGACGAATTGGCCGTGTGGCCGGTCACACCGTTGCCAGTGGTGCCGAAGCCCACGTGCGTGATGGCGGTGCCCATGCCCGGCATGACGGTGCTGGCGCTGTAGATCTTCACCCACTCCGGCGCTGCCTGCGCCATGGTGATGACGGCGATGTCGTCATTGATGCAAAACTCGCTCGGGTTGGTCACCGCTGCGGGGCAGACGCCAAAGCCCTTGTAATTCGAGTGCATGGCTACGCTGACCGCGCTGCCCAGTGTGAAGGTGCCTGCAGCACCAGGCGTGCCGGGGGTGTTGAACACAGCGCGCACGTCACCCACGCCGGCCACGCCCGCCAAGCGGTCGCCGATGACGATCGGGGTGCCGGTTCCGTTGCCGGCACCGGTGTCGATGCAATGCGCGGCGGTGACGATGTGGATGGGCGACACGAAGGCGCCCGAGCAAATGAAGGACGAAGCGCTGCCCACCGTGCCGGTGGAATAGCGGATGTTGATGCTGACCACGCCGCTCCAGGGGGAGGTGGGCACGTTGGGATCAATGCGCAGAGTCGGGCTGTCCGGCGGCACGCCATTCGGGTCGCCGGCAACGATCAGCGCGGAAGGGCTGCCCGGTTCGGGCAGGATCGCCTCAGCCCGCAGCATGAAGGTGCTGCCACCGGCGGTGTTCTGGTAGGCCTGCACCGCGCCAGCGGTGAGGGAGAGGGTGGCCGCCAAAGCGACGGCATGCAAGCGAATACGGTTCATGAGGCTGACTCGGTTGATGGTTGGAAATTGGTCACCCGTCACTTTCAGGGCACCACGGTCTCCGCGGAGCTGATTCTGCGGAAACACTGCTTTACGCGGAGCGCCCTGTCGCCGAGCCTCCCTAGCACAAACCCCTGAAAGCCCCATGATCAAGGGTCGGGTTAGTACTGATTCTTGAGGCCTCAGACGCGCAGCGACACCAGATCACGCGCCAGCAGGGCCAAGCTGCTGCGCAGCGCCGCTTCCTTGGCGAGGCGCTGGCGGTCGCTTGCCAGCCCGTGGTCCAGCCAACCCGCCTGGCCTTCACTTCGCACGCGGCGCTCGTAGATCAGTCGCCCTGCGTCGCCGCGCTCGCGCAGGCGGTAGACCACCTCAGCCTGCGCCTGGGCGCTCAGCAACAGGCCCTCGGCCTCCACGCGCAGCAACTGCACGTCCAGCCGGTAGCGCGCGGTCTGCGCGGCCGATGCCAGCAGGCGCAGCGTGCGCAATTGGTCTTCCAATGCGTCCTGCACGGTCTGGTCACGGGTGGGCGTGCCCCAGGCCCAGGCGAGGGCCTGACGCATCCAGCCCTGCGCTTGTGCGTCACCGCCTTGCACCTCACCGAGCTCGATCTGCCCCTTGAGCTTGTCGTCGACGAAGCTGCGCCATTGCAGCGCCTGCCAGTCGCTCAAGACCAGCGGCGGCGTGCGCACCGCGCTGGAGCAGGCGGCCAAACCCAGTGGCAGGAGCAGCAAAAAAAGGCGGCGCCGGACGGTCATGCGCCCGAGTCTAGGCAGGCGGCGGCGGCCGCGATGCCGGGAACTGCGGGGCGAGGCCCGCGCAGTTCAGCCCGCGGTCATGCAGAAGGCGTTGAGCTTGTTGCCGTCGAGGTCACGGAAGTAGGCCGCGTAGAAGCCAGGGCCGCGTGGGCCTGGATCGCCCTCGTTGCGGCCGCCCAGGGCCAGTGCCTTGGCGTGCAGTTGCTGCACCCGCTCGGTGCTGTCCATCACCAGCGCCACCATGGTGCCGTTGCCGGCCGTGGCGGGCTGGCCGTCAAAGGTGCGCAGCACGCCCAGCGCCGGCTTATCCATCGCCGGCCCCCAGCACAGGCCATTGGGAAACTCCATCAGGCGCGGGATGCCGATTTCGGCGAACAGCGCGTCGTAGAAGGCGGTGGCACGCGCCATGTCGTTGGTGCCGAAGGTGACGTAGCCAATCATGGGGAAATCTCCGAGGAATCGAGGAATTGCAGATCTTGCGCCAGCAGCTCCGGGGGGTGGTCACGCAAGAGCAGGCGCCGTAGCGTGCCATCGCGGGCCATGGCGGAAGTGTGGTGCACCAGCTGGGCTCGCACCTCGGGCGCCAGCCGCGAAGAAAGGTGGACGCCGATCTCATGGGGCTTCACATCGCTCAAGGGTCGCGCCACCAGTCGTTCACGGGCCTCGCGGTCCATCCACGAGCTTTCGCCATGCATCAAGGTGGGCGAGAACAGCGTGAACTCGGCGCGCTCGGCCAGCAACATGCGCAGCACGGTCGTCCAGTCGCGCACGAGCCAAAGGCGCTTGCGGGCTTCCAGTCGATCCACCAGCCCCTGGATGGCGTCGGTCAAGGCAGCGCCACGGACCATCAAGCCGCGCCAGTCGCTGCGCTCCACCAAGGCCAGCGTGTCCTGCGGCGCCGCCGACGCCTGACGGCGATCGAAGACCAACATCACGCGAAGGCGCACGATGGGCACGAAGTCGGCGTGCGGGTTCATCTGGCGCGGACGCGTGCCGACGACGAGGTCGGCCCCGCCGTCCTGCCATTGCGCCACAACGCGCGCGCGGGGCAAGAGCTCCAGGTGCAGTGGCATGCCCGCACGCTTGGCCAGTTCCCGGAAAAAATCCGGAATGGCTCCGGCCACCCGCTCCTGTTCCAGCCGCGTGATCCCTCCAAGCGGGTTGACCAGCGCCAAGAGGGGTCTCCCCGGGCTTGGTGACCTGGCCAGACGGGGCTCCGCCCGAGCGGCCAACGGCCCGCTTGCGATCCAGGCGGTGGCGGTGCGGCGACTGGGCATGACCAACTACCGCCTCAAGCCTTCTCGATGACGAACAGCGCCACGGGCGCCAGCGCGTTGGGCCAGCGATCCACGCGCTGGCCGTCACGCAAACCAAAGCTCTCCAGCACGCGAATCCCCAAGCGATCGCAAAGCAGCGCGAAGTCCGCGTGGGTGCCCACGCGGATGTTCGGCGTGTCGTACCACTGGTAGGGCAGCGTGCGCGTGACCGGCATCCGTCCGGCCAACACCTGGAGGCGGTTGGGCCAGTGCGCGAAGTTCGGGAAGCTGACCACGCCGCGCCGTCCCACGCGCACGGTCTCGCGCAGCATGGCCTCGGCGTGGCGCACCTGCTGCAGGGTCTGCAACTGCAGCACCACGTCGAAGGAGTGGTCCTTGAACATCGACAGGCCGCGCTCCAGGTCGAGTTGCAGCACGTTGACGCCGCGCTCGGCACAGGCGAGCAGGTTCGCGTCGTCGAGTTCGATGCCGTAGCCGCTGCAGCCCTTGGCGGTGACCAGTTCGTGCAAGAGCGCGCCGCTGCCGCAGCCAAGGTCGAGCACGCGCGAGCCAGGTGCGATGAGATCCAGGATGGCCTTCATGCCCCCACCTCCCGGGCAATCTGCGCGAAACGGTGGCGAAGCAGGCCGTGGTAGCGGGGGTCGTCGAGCAGGAAGGCGTCGTGCCCGTGCGGGGCGTCGATCTCGGCGTAGGAGACCTCCAGGCCGTTGTCGAGCAGGGCCTGCACGATCTCGCGCGAGCGGGCGGGCGAAAAGCGCCAGTCGGTACTGAAGCTGGCGAGCAGGAATTTGCAGCGCGCAGGTTGGAAGGCGCGTGTGAGGTCGCCGCCGTGTTCGGCCGCGGGGTCGAACTGGTCCAGCGCGCGCTGGATCAGCAGGTAGCTGTTGGCGTCGAAGTAACCGGCGAACTTGTCGCCCTGATGGCGCAGATAGCTCTCGATCTGGAAGGCGTTCGACTCGCCGCGCTCACGGCCGAACTTGCTTTCCATCACGTCGTCGCTCAGGTAAGTGATATGTCCGAGCATGCGTGCCACCCGCAGGCCCGCCTGAGGCAGCGTTTGCTGGTCGTAGAAGTGGCCGCCATGGAAGTCGGGGTCGGAGACGATGGCATTGCGTGCCACCTCGTTGAAAGCCAGGTTCTGCGCCGACAGCGAGGGTGCCGTGGCGATGGCGATGCAATGCGCGAGCCGCTCAGGCAGGCGCATCGCCCAGCTCAGCGCCTGCATGCCACCCAGCGAGCCCCCGAGCACCGCCGCAAGGCGTTGCACGCCCAGCCGATCCAGCACGCGCGCCTGCGCGGCCACCCAGTCCTCCACGCAGACCAGCGGAAAGTCTCCGCCCCAGGCACGCCCCGTGGCCGGGTTGGTGTGCATCGGGCCGGTGGAGCCAAAACAGGAGCCGAGGTTGTTGACGCCGATCACAAAGAACCGATCGGTGTCCAGCGCCTTGCCGGGGCCGATCAGGTTGTCCCACCACCCAAGCTTGCCCTGTGCGTCCAGGCCGGCGACATGGTGGCTGGCGTTGAGCGCATGGCAGACCAGCACTGCGTTGCTGCGGGCATCGTTCAGTTGGCCGTAGGTCTCGACCTTCAGCTCGTAGGGCCCGAAGCTCGCACCGCTGCGGAGTAGCAGCGGTTCCTCAAAAGCCAGGGTCTGTTCGGTGCCGAGAGGCTTCATTCAGGGCGCTTCACACAGGCAGTGAACATGCAGTGTGGCCAAGTGGCCGGCCTGGGGCTTGGCTTCGCTGAGCCAGAGCAGCTCACGCTGCGCCTGTTGCAGCGGCGCCGGCCAATGGCTCGCGGCCAGCACGTGGCGCACCCAGGCGGCACCGGCCACCGCCGTGTCGCCGCCGAACTGTTCAAGCATGCGCGCCAAGCGGCCCGGTTCCTTCTCGACGTAGCGCAGCTTGGGCTGCCCCTCCAGCTTGGCCAGCTTGGCGGCCTCTGCAACCGCGTCGGCAAAGCTGCCCGTGCGGTCAATCAGCTTGCGCTCCAGCGCCTGCGCACCGGTCCACACGCGGCCCTGCGCCACGGCGTCGATGGCCTCCGGCGTGGTCTTTCGGGCAGCGGCGGCCTTGGTCGTGAACTCGTCGTAGATGTAGGCGATGCCGGCCTGGATGGCCTGGCCCACGCGCGGGTCGAAGGGCCGGCGCGGGTCGCCGGCACCGGTGAGCCAGGTGGTGCCATAACCGCCCACATGCACCGGCAGCTTGGCCAGCAGTTTGTCGGCGGTGGGCAACATGCCGAACACGCCGATGGAGCCGGTGATGGTGACAGGGTCGGCCATCACCGTGTCGGCGCTCATGCTGATCCAGTAGCCGCCGCTGGCCGCGACGTCGCCCATGCTGACCACCACGGGCTTGCCGGCCTTGCGCGTCAGCTCGAGCTCGCGGCGGATGATCTCGCTGGCCAGCGCGCTGCCGCCAGGCGAGTTGACGCGCAGCACCAAGGCCTTGACCTTGTCGTTCTCGCGTGCCTCGCGAATCAAGGCCGCGGTGCTATCGCCCCCCACGGAACCGGGCGCGGCGCTGCCGTCGCTGATGCCGCCTTCGGCCACCACCACCGCCAGGGGCGCGTCGGCCACCGAAGGCGCGTCGGCCTGCACGCGGGCCAGGTAGTCCTTGAACTCGACGCGACGGAAGCTGTGCCCCTTCTCGTCCTTGGCGCCGCCCTCGATGAGCAGGGCGCGCATCTCGTCGCGCGTCTTCACGCCGTCCACCAGCTTGGCTTCCAGCGCCAGCTTGGCGAAGTCACCCTTGAGTGCCGAGGCGCGCTCGGGCAAGGTGTCGATGTAGGCCTTCAGCGCGCCCTTGTCCATCTTGCGTGCCGCCTCCACGCCGTCGCTGTAGCGCTGCCAAAGCTCACCGTACAGGTAGGCCTCGCTCTCCAGCGTGGCCTCGCTGGGGCCGTTGGCGAAATACGGCTCGCCGAAGTTCTTGTACTTGCCGACGCGCAGCACGTTGGCACTCACGCCGACCCGCTCGAACAGATCCTTGTAGTAGTTGCGGAAACGCCCATAGCCCATCGGCACGACGGCGCCCATGGGGTGCATGTAGATGGCATCGGCCGCAGAGGCCACCTGGTAGCCGCGCTGCTCGTAGCCTTCGCCATAGGCCAGCAGCTTCTTGCCACCGGAGTCCTTGCGGAAGCGCTCCAGCGCAGCGACAAGCTCGCCCTGGTTCGCCGGCCCGGCGCCTTGGTAGGCGCTCAGGTCGAGCAGCACCTGGCTGATCTTGCTGTCCTTGGCCGCGGCCTCCAGCACCTTGAACACATCGCGCAGCTGCACGCTGGCGGTGGACTGCCCTTGCAGTTCGGCCATGGCGCGCTCACGTGCATCGCCAGCATGCTGCTCCACCAGCCGGCCCTGCAGATTCAGCACCAGGGTGGTCTTGTCCTCCAACGGCTTGGGTCCGCTGCGCAGCACAGCGCTGACGAGGGCAACCAGGATGAGCAGCCAGATCAGGTTGAACACGAAGCGGCGGCTGCTGTCCAGCCAGCCCCAAAGGCGAACCAGGAGGCGCCCAACTGGCGCCAATGCGGACTTCAGGCCCATGAAGCTCTCAATGTGGGAAAGGGGCGCCGATTCTAGGAAGCGCCCATCCCTCCGGAAGGAATGCACGCCGATCCGCCTTCAACCCCCTGAAGCCGGGGAGGCCCACGGTTGGCGCCACTGGGCAGAATTTCGGCCCTCGCAGTACGTGCCCGAATTCATGCCTTCCGCCTTCCTGCTGCGCGCCCACCCCGACGCCCTGCAGCGCAGCAAGTCCGCCCTGCTGGCTTGCCAGGGCTGGGAGCTGGCCGGCAGCGCGCAACGCGGCCGCGACGCGCTCGAACGCCTGCCCCTGCTGCAGCCCGACCTGTTGCTCGCCGACGAGCGCCTGCTAGATGGCCCGCTGCTGCGCCTGCTGGTGCGACTGGAAGAAGAGCAACTGCAGATTCCGGTGCTGATGTGGACGAGTCAGACCGAAGGCCCGCTGCTGTTCGACAACCTGCTGCACGGCGTGCGCGACTTCCTGCCCGAACCGGGCGGCCCGCAAGCGCTGGCCCCGCTGCTCGACGCTGCCCTGCAAGGCCGCCACCGCCTCAACCCCAGCATTGCGCGCGAAGTGCTGCGACGACTCGGCGCACCGCGCCTTCCACTCGATCAAGCCGCGCAGCCCGCCATGGCGCGCGATGCGCAGGGTGCCGGCTGGCGCCGCTTGCTCAGCGTGGCGCAGCAGGCGCTGCTCTCGCTGCTAGCCCATGGCTACCTGCCGCGCGAGATTGCGCAGGCTTGGCGCCTGGAGGTCGAGGAAGTGGAGCGGCGCGTAGGCCAGTTGTTGCGCCAGCTGCCGCGCTTGGCGCCGCTGGGTTGAGCGCGCTGCTCAGCCCATTCACCATTCAGACAAAGGGTGCCGTCTCTGCAAAGGAGGCTCGCTGCATCAGCTTGTCCTGCAAGCGCTGCAGGTTAGGGTGTTCATCGCGCCAATCCAATTCAGGGAAGCGGAAGCTCAACCAACCCAGGCAGCAGCCGACCGCGATATCGGCCAGCGTGAAATGGTTGCCCGCACACCAGACCTTGTCGCCCAGACCCGAGGCCATGGCCGCCAATCCGTGCTTGACCTTGTCCATCTGACGGTCGCACCACAGGCTGGACCGCTGCGCATCGGTGCGCCCGGGCCAGGTGCGTTCCAGGCGAATCAGGATGGCGGCGTCCAGCACGCCATCGGCCAGCGCCTCCCAGGTGCGCACCTCGGCGCGTTCGCGGCCGCTGGCCGGGATGAGCTTGCCCACGGGCGAGAGACCGTCCAGGTACTCGGCGATGACGCGCGAGTCGAACATCGCCCCGCTGATCGAGTCCTGCCCCTCCATCACCAGACAGGGCACTTTGCCCAGCGGGTTCATCTTGAGGATCGCGTCGTTGGCCCAGACGTCTTCCAGCACGAACTGGTAATCAAGCTTCTTCTCCGCCAACACGATGCGCACCTTGCGCGCGAATGGACTGGTGGTGGAGCCAATCAGCTTCATCGAAGACATCGTCGAACTACCTCTGCAAGTGGCCCGTGTGAGCCGTGAAATTCATTCTAGGCAGCGAGCCGGCGCGACTTTTTTGATGCTGTGCCCTAAGCGAAACACTTGGACAAGGGGGCTATTGACAAGGGTCTGCCGCCTGAGTGCAGCCGAGCCCGATCGACGCCCCGACGGCGAATATCGAACCGGCGTTCGGCTCGAAATGCCGCGCGACAGACTGCGGAGCGCAGTGCGGCAGCAAGTCAGTGGTAGGCCGCCCGTGAGTCACACTCTCCTATGAAGATGAGGCGTTTTGACCACGAGTTACCCGCAAAGTTACCCGCACGAGGTGCCCGCTAGGGGCTCGCCGGGTCAGCACAAGCGGCCTCGTTGGAACATGCGAACGACTGGCAACAAGGGCCGCGACGCGGCGCGACTGCGGAATAAAACTCAGGTTCACCGCTTTTGCACCGGGAACAGCGGGAACAACGGGAACAGCCTCAGTAAGCCATTGATTCAAAAAGTCAATGCTGTTCCCGTTCGGCCGTTTCTCTGTTCCCGGTGGCGTTCAGGACCGGGAACAGACCTCAGGACTTGCGAGGCAGGAAGTAGCCCTTGATGCAGTCCGGGTTGCGCACCGCGATCTGAATGTGGCTGGCAGCCTTGAGGCCAGCTCCTGGGTACAGGTCGTCGCCTTCCAGGAAGGGCGCTCGGGCGGTGTCATAAGGTGCCAGGGGCTTGCCGCCCTGTCCCGGCGCCTGGGCGCGCATCTGGTGCATGAACTCGATGACGGCGCGATCCAGGTAGCGAAGCAAGCGGTCGCGGGTGCCGCCTTTGTTCTCGGGCATGGAAAGGCCCTCCTTCTGGATGGCGGCCTTGTACAGGTCAAAGGCCATGCGCAGCTCGGCCGCCGCACCAAGGTCCGTGAGGTTGAAGCACTGGCCGAGGTCGATCACGGCACCGACCACGAAGGGCGATTTCAAGAACTGGGGCCGGCGCTTGTGCACGCTCTGCGCCCATTCCCAGGCGCGCTGCGGGCTGCCTTCCCAAAAGTACACGCCATTTCCCAGCCAGTCATAGGCGTTCTCGCTGGGCTTCAAGTCCCGCTCGCCCGCGATTACGGCACGACCGGTCTCTTCATCGCAGCCGTGGAACCCAAGCACGAAAGAAGGTTGGGTCTTGTACAGGCCCCACATGCGGCGTTCAGCCGCCGAAGGCTTTGGTCAAACGCCCATCGCGGTTCAGGATGCCAGCTTCGCGCAGCATGCGCCGAGCAAAGCCAGGGT
The DNA here is from genome assembly GCA_017302655.1 of Burkholderiales bacterium. Taxonomy (GTDB): domain Bacteria; phylum Pseudomonadota; class Gammaproteobacteria; order Burkholderiales; family Burkholderiaceae_C; genus Inhella. The sequence goes on along the minus strand of JAFLDE010000050.1, from coordinate 2,098 downwards.
CGTTGCGAAGGCGGTTCTTCAGCTCCGACACGGATTCCGCCATAGCGGGATCGGAGAGGCGGACACTTTGAGCCGGGCCGACTGAGGCGATGGAATCACCAGCGACCGGACTTGCTTGCGCGGGCTTCTTCACAGAACTCTCCTTCAGGCTCATCGGCACCACGCCGCTGGCTCAGGGCCGCGACTTTACGCCAGCAAGCCCGCCAGTCAGCCCCTGGGGTAGAGGGTCCGCTCTTGGCGTTGGCCCGCGCTCACTCGCCCTCGAAGATGGCCGAGGTGATGTGAAACACCCTGACGGGCTTGAGACTCAAGCCCGGAATGCGCACCTTGTTGGTGAGGCGATCCTTCTCGGTGATGAGCACGCCGGCTGCGCGCAGCACCCTGGCCACAGCCTGGGGGTCGAAGCCCTTGCACACCTCGCGCCCGAAGGCCTCAGGCAGCACAAGGAATTCCACGTTTGAATGAGCCGCAGCTCGGTCCTCGCGGTTCACACCTTCCTCGGCCCAGCTTTGGGCGGCATCCTGCTTGATGGGTTCGCCGTCCTTGTTCACCAGGCGGCGGAAGCCGCATCGCATGGGCGTATTGGGCGCTCTGTCATCGGTCGTTCGGTGCAGCGGCTTGAACAGCAGCTCCCCATTCTTTTCCAGGAAGTGCCGCACCTGGCGCAGCATCGCCACTTCCTCGCCGTTCTCCACGTGGCCACGGGCTGCCAACCAGGCATTGAAGCAAGCGCGCGCCGCCGCTGCGGCCTCGCCCTGGCGCCAGCCCGTTAAGCCTGCGCCGCTGGCCAGCTCGCCGGCCGCTGCCACCAGCGCAAAGCGGGTGGCCACGCGGCGCACCTGCTCAGCGGCGTGTGCCGGCGTGAAGTCGTCGCGGTGGCGCTCGATCTGCTCGCGTAGCTGGCCGGGCAGCTCGCCGAAATGCGCGGCGGCCCACTCGATCAGCGCGCGGCCGGCCGTGCCGTAGTGCGTGGCGCAGGCGCGGGTGAGCTGCTCCACGAAGGCGCCGGGCGACTCGGCGCCGTGGATCTGTTCCAGGCCGCCCATGCCCAGGCCAGCGTCCAAGGGAATGTCCACCATGCGCACTTCCTGCCCGGCGCGCGTGCGCTTGCCGGCCTCGGCCATGTGGTCGGACAAGCCCACCTCGCCGCTTGAGAGGAACAGCAGGCGCCAGGTCCGCCGCCGCCTGGCCAGGCCGGCGCGGGTGCCTCGGCCCTTCTCCTGCTCGTTGGCCAGCAGGTAGGCGCACTCGCCCGCCACCTTGGGGTCAAGCTGCCCGAACTCATCCAGGATCAGCAGCGAATCGCAGTGCTGCACCGCGATGGCCTCCAAGGCGTTGTCCGTGGTGCGCCAGCGCTGCATGAAGCTCGGCCGGCCGAACACCGAGGCGGCCACGCGCAGGGCCGTGGTCTTGCCCTGGCTGGATGCGCCCCGGAAGTGAAAGCCCCCGCTCTCCAACTTGGCCAGGTGCAGCAGCGGCCCGGCCAGCGCGGCGCAGATGGCGAACACCAGGCGCGAGTTACCCGCAGCCGGCGCCGCGACGTGCCGTTGCCAGTCGGCCAACTCGCCCCGCACGTGAAAGGTGTTATCCATGCCCGCTTCGCTCTGGAACACGAAGCGGCGCGGCGCGCGGCCAGGCTCGATGCCCTCGCCTTCAAAGTCAGCACCAGGCGCGGCAGCCTCAGCCGCAGTGGCCACCGCTTGCGGCGTAATGCACCGCGTGGGCAGCACGTACACCCCGGCGCCGTGCCACCCTACCCGGTCGGTGCAGGTCACGCGCTCAGGCGGGTTGCGGGTGTCGATGTAGCGGGCCAGCAGGTTGCGGGTCTTGGTGCCCGGGGCCATGTGCAAGCCCATGTCGCGCAGGCGGCCGGCCCACTCGCTGCCCTCTCCAGCCAGCAGCGCGGCGGGCATGGCCCATTGCTTGGCGTTGCCGTCCGGGTCCTTGAACTCCAACAGGAAGCCCCAGCCCCCAGAAATCAAGTGATGCGTCTACCAGGTTGACAAGTTCTTTCTCGTCAAATATACGCCCTGCGTATGGTATGAACTGCCCTTCGCTGAATTCTTTGTCAGGCCATTTCAGCTTTTGGTAGCGAGCG
>JAFLDE010000005.1 GCA_017302655.1 Burkholderiales bacterium | reverse complement strand
AGCCTGCGTGCGGGCCTGCCGGTGCTGCGCAGCCTGGCGCCTCCGGACCCGCGGCTGCGCGGCCATGCACTCTGTGAAGCGGGACAGCGCTGGGACTGGGATGGTGTGCGCTTCACGCTGATTCATCCCCCGCCCGCCACACCCGCTCGCACGGGCAACGAGAACGGCTGCGTGCTTGAGGTTCGCGCCAGTGCGGGGGGCAGCGCGCTGCTGGCGGCGGACATCGGGCGAGCGCAGGAGCTTGCGCTGGTCCCGGCGCTTGAGCCCGTGAATCTGCTGCTGCTGGCGCACCATGGCAGCGCGGGTTCCTCGGCACCGGAATTCCTGGCCGCCTTGCAACCGAGCCTGGCCTTCGCGCAGGCCGGCTACCGCAGCCGCCACGGCCACCCGGCGCTGGCCGTGCAGACGCGCTTGCGCCTGCTCGGCATTCCTCTGCTGAGCAGCGCTGCCTGCGGTGCACTGGACTGGCAGAGCCGCGAGCCGCCCTCGTCCTTGGGATGTTGGCGCGAGCAGCAGCGTCGCTACTGGCACCAGCGGCTGAAACCCGCTGGCGGGGCCTGGCTCGGCGCCGTTCCCGAGCTGGAGGGGCCTGACACGCCGGCTCGCTGAGAATTGCCGCCGATGCCAAGCACCGACCCTTCCTTGCAGCAAGCCGACGAGGCACTCGCCCATTGGCAGGCTGAGCGCGAGCAGGTCGATAAGGCCCAGCGAGCGGCAGATCAGGGGCTGGCGGAGTTGGCTGCGCCGATGCGCGAGCGCCTGCTGGCCGAGGTGGCTTTGCTGCCTGCCTTGCCGGGCGTCTACCGCTTCTTCGATGCCCGCGACCAATTGCTCTACGTGGGCAAGGCCAAGCTGCTCAAGCGCCGAGTTTCGAGCTACTTCCAGCGTGACCATGCAGGCACGCGCACCGGGATGATGGTGGCGCGCATTGCCCGGCTGGAAACGACCGTGGTACGCACCGAGGCCGAGGCCCTGCTGCTCGAAAACACGCTGATCAAGACCCTGCAGCCGCGCTTCAACATCCTCTTCCGAGACGACAAGAGCTATCCGTACCTTCGCTTCAGCGCGCATGCCTTCCCGCGGGTCGTGTACTTCCGCGGCAGCGTGGACCGGCAGGGGCGCTACTTCGGCCCGTACCCCAACGGCGGCGCCGTGCGCCAGACGATCGAGCTGCTGCAACGCGTGTTTCAGTTGCGCACTTGCGAGGACGCGGTGTTCTCACATCGCAGCCGGCCTTGCCTGTTGCATCAGATCAAACGCTGCTCGGCACCCTGCGTGAACGCGATCAGCGCCGAGGATTACGCCAACGATCTGCGCTCGGCCGAAGCCTTTCTGCGCGGTCAGGCCGACGGCGTGCTGCGCGAGTTGCAGGAGCGCATGGCCGCGCATGCCGAGCAATTGGCCTACGAGCAGGCGGCGCTGGTGCGGGACCAGATCGCGGCGCTCTCGGCCGTGCTGCAGCAGCAGGCGGTGGAGGCCAGCAGCACGAGCAGCGTAGAGGCCGACGCGGACATCGTGGCGGTGCTGGTGAAGGGTGGACGCGCCTGCGTGAACTTGGCCATGGTGCGTGGCGGTCGACACCTGGGCGACCGCGCGCTCTTCCCCAGCCAAGTGCAGGAAACGCTGGCCCTGGCTCACGCAGAAGAGACGGCCGAGGATGCGGTCGAGAACCCGGGTGGAGAAAAGGATGGCGAGTCTCATGCGCATCGCCAAGTCCTGGATGCCTTTCTGGCCCAGCACTACCTTGAAGCTGCGGTCCCAGCGCAGATCATCGTGTCGCACGCACCATCCGCCGAGTGGGAGCCCTTGCTCAGTGAACAGGCGGGGCGCAAAGTGGTGCTGCAACCGGCGCCGCGCGGAGCTCGCCGCATTTGGCTGGATATGGCCGTGCAGGGCGCCGAGCTGGCCCTGCAGCGCCTGCTGGCCGATGAAGGTTCCAAGGCAGCGCGCACGGCCGCATTGGCCGAGGTGTTGGGACTGGAACTGGAAGATCTGTCGCGGCTGAGCATCGAGTGCTTCGACATCAGCCATACGGCAGGCGAAGCCACGGTGGCCAGCTGTGTGGTCTACCGCGAGCATGACATGCAGAGCGCGCAGTACCGCCGCTACAACATCGAGGGCATCACGCCGGGCGATGACTACGCGGCGATGCGTGATGTGTTGAGCCGGCGCTACGGCAAGTTGGCCGAGAACGCCGAACTGGCCTGGCCGGATGTGGTGCTCATCGACGGCGGCAAGGGCCAGGTGAGCGTTGCTCGCGAGGTGTTCGAGGGCCTGGGCGCCGATCTCTCCCGGCTCGTCGGTGTGGAAAAAGGTGAAGGCCGCAAGGTGGGCCTGGAAGAGCTTGTGTTCGCCGATGGGCGGGCCAAACTCAGCCTGCCGGCCACGTCGGCGGCGTTGATGCTGGTGGCCCAGATTCGCGACGAGGCACACCGCTTTGCCATTACCGGCATGCGCGTTCGGCGGGCCAAGGCGCGCATGCAGGGTTCGCGGCTGGAGGACATCGCCGGAATAGGGCCTCGCAAGAGAGCGGCGCTTTTGCAACGATTCGGTGGAGTGCGTGGTGTGCAGGCCGCCAGCGTCGAGGAACTGTGTTCGGTTAAGGGGGTGTCCCGTGAACTCGCTCAGATCATCTATCGCTCGTTTCGCTAGCGTGATGCTGCTGGCTGGCTGCGCCGTTCCGCGGCCACCCTCGCCGCCGCCAATGGCTTCCCCGTTGCCGGCGCCGGCGCCAGCTCCCCTGCCGACCAAGCCAATGCCAGCTGAGGCAACTCCTGCGCCGCCCGCTCAGACCGCGGCAGCGCGTGTGCCCCGTCGGGTCAAGCTGGGCCCGGCTGCGCCGGTGCGCAGCCACGATGAACTCAAGCGCCAGATGGCGAGGCGTCTGGTGGCCACGCACCCGGAGGAAAGCTACGAGAGCCGCGCACCCCAAGTGTTACTGGCCGTGCCGGTGTTGCAGATCGAGCTGCAGGCAGACGGCAGCGTTCGCCGCGTGATCGTGCTTCGCGAGCCCCATCAAGCGCGAGAGACGGTGCAGATGGCCATCGATGCGGTCCGCCGTGCTGCGCCTTTTGGTTCGGTGCAGGCTTTGAAGCAGCCTTGGGTGTTCACCGAGAGTTTTCTGTTCGATTACGACAAGCGCTTCAAGCCGCGAACGCTGGAGTGATGCTGCGCCAGCCAGAATGACACCATGTTCCTGACCATCCCCACGCTGCTGACCTGGGCGCGCATCGTCGCCATTCCGCTCATCGTCGGGGTGTTCCACCTGCCCGTTAGCGAGCCCGAGCGCAACCTGATCGCCACTGTGCTCTTCGTGGCCGTGGCGCTGACGGACTGGCTGGACGGCTACTTGGCGCGAAAGCTCAACCAGACCTCTGCCTTCGGGGCCTTCCTCGATCCGGTGGCCGACAAGTTCCTGGTGTGTGCGTCGCTGCTGGTCTTGCTGGAACTCGGGCGCGTGAATGCGCTTTTTGCACTGGTCATCATTGGCAGGGAGATCGCGATATCGGCGCTGCGCGAGTGGATGGCGCAAATCGGTGCCACGCGTTCAGTGGCAGTGCACATGCTGGGCAAGCTCAAGACCACGGCGCAGATGGTGGCCATCCCCTTTCTGCTGTTCGATGGCATGCTGTTCGGACTCCTGAACACGCAGGTGTGGGGCACCGTGCTGCTGGTGTGCGCGGTGGTGCTGACCGTGTGGTCGATGGTGTACTACTTGCAGAAGGCGCTGCCGGAGATTCGCGCCAAGGCTCGCTAAGGCGCGCTGAGGCATCAGCTGGCCAGTCCTCGCACAGTCGCTCCACGCGGGGGCCAGCGGGCCCTAGAATCCGCGCCCCGCTGGCCAAGCAGGCCGGCCATCAAATATCCAGGAGCACTGAGGGTATGAACAAGACCGAGTTGATCGAGCACATCGCCAAGCAAACCGACCTGAGCAAGGCCGATGCCGGCCGCGCATTGGAAGCCATCATCAGCGGCGTGAAGACCACACTGAAGAAGGGGGGCACGGTCTCCCTGCTGGGTTTTGGCAGCTTCAGCGTCACCAAGCGCAAGGCTCGCACCGGCCTGAACCCCAAGACCAAGGAGCCGATCAAGATCAAGGCCGCCAAGGTGCCGAAGTTCAAGCCTGGCAAGGCGCTCAAGGATCATCTGAACTGATGAACTTGGGTGCTTAGCTCAGTTGGCAGAGCGGCGCCCTTACAAGGCGCAGGTCGGCGGTTCGACCCCGTCAGCACCCACCAAAACTTTCCCCCCAAGGCGAACCCCGGTTCGCCTTTTGCACGTTTCAAGGTTCGCTGAATGTTTGAGTTCGTTCGCACGCACAACAAATGGCTGATGCTGGGCTTGCTGTTGCTCATCCTGCCCTCCTTCGTGTTTGTCGGAGTCTCGGGCTACAGCGGCTTCATCGATGGATCGGCCAATGCGGCAGCCACGGTGGGCGGGCAGCGCATCACTCAGGCGGAGTGGGACATGGCGCATCGGCAAGCCAGCGAGCGCGTTCGCCAGCAGCAACCGGACGTCGATGCCAAGCTCCTCGACAGCCCGCAGGCCAAGCAAGAAGCATTGGATGGGCTGATTCAACAGCGCCTGCTGGCTGTAGCCGCACAAAGCCAGCATCTGGAAGTGTCGAACGAACGGCTGAAGTCTCGCTTTGAGCGCGATCCTCAGCTGGAAATCGCGCGCACGCCGACCGGCGCTGTGAACAAGGCGGTGCTGGCTGCTCAGGGTATGACTGAGGAAGGCTTCATCCAGCGCTATCGGGAAGACCTTCGCGCCCGCCAGGTGCTGTCGCCGTTGCAGCAAGCCTCGGGGCATCTGCCCACCGTCTCGGGCGGTCTGGCTTTCGATGCTTTGTTGCAGCGTCGTGCGGTGCGCGTGCAGCATTTCAACCCGTCGGCCTTCCTGGCTCAGGTGCAAGTCTCGGACGACGAGTTGACCGCCCACTACCAAAAACCCGAGATCCAGGAGCAATGGCAGCGCCCGGAATCTGCGCAGATCGAGTATCTGGTGCTTGAGGTGCAGGCGCTCAAAGCCGCAGTGACCGTGTCTGAGGCTGATTTGCGTGCTTTCTACGAACAGAACGCCTCGCGCTACAACCAGGCCGAGGAGCGACGTGCACGTCACATTCTGCTGAAGGTCGAGGATCCGTCGAAGGATGGGGATCAAAAGGCCAAGGCTGAGTCGCTGCTCACCGAGTTGCGCAAGGCACCCGAGAAATTCGCCGAACTCGCGCGCCAGCACTCGCAGGATGAAGGCTCAGCGGCCAACGGTGGCGACCTCGACTTTTTTGCGCGCGGGGCGATGGTCAAGCCTTTTGAAGACGCCGTCTATGCGCTCAAGGCAGGTGAAATCAGCCCACCTGTGCGCTCGGAGTTTGGCTGGCACATCATCAAGTTGGAAGCCACGCGTGGTGGCGAGGTGCGGCCCTTTGAAGCCGTCCGTGCTGAGATAGAGGAGAGCCAGCGCACGCAACTGGCTCGTCAGCGGTATCAGGAGCTGGCTGAGTCTTTCAGTACTACGGTGTTCGAGCAACCAGATTCGCTGGAGCCCGCAGCGAAGAAGCTGGGTCTGACCATTCAACGCGCAACGGTGCAACGCCAACCTGCGCCCGGGCAAGACGCGGGGCCGCTGACCTCGGCCAAGCTCATCGAAGCCGTGTTCAGCGCCGAGACCCTTCGCAACAAGCGCAACACGGACGCCGTCGAGACGGCGGCCAATCAAATGGTTTCTGCGCGTGTCCTGAACCATCAGCCGGCGGCTGCACCACCCCTGGCAGAAGTCAAGGAGGCCGTGCGACAGCAACTGCGAGCTCATCGTGCGGCCGAGCTCGCGAAGAAGGCGGGCGCCGAGCGTCTGGGCAAGGGCGTGGCAGGTGGAGATGACGGCTTTGCAGAAACCCAATGGATTTCTCGCGCAAAGCCTGAAGGCTTGCCGCAACCCGTGCTCGAGGCCGTGCTTCGTGCGCCGAGCGACAAGTTGCCGGCCTTGGTAGGTGTTGACCAGGGCAGCGCCGGTTACTGGCTGGTCAGGTTGGAGCAATTGGGCGATCGCGAGGCCGACTTGATTCCGCCGGACGTGGCCGCCAAGCAAGTCGCCCAAGCATGGGCTGCCGCCGAAGCGCGTGCGTATCTGGATGCTCTCAAGCGCAGTCACAAGGTGAAGCAGAATGCTGCGCGTCCAGTGACTGCCTCGAGCGGTTCCTGACAACTAGGCGAGCTGCGCTATACTGCGCGGCTCTCTACGGTGGCTGTAGCTCAGTTGGTAGAGTCCCAGATTGTGATTCTGGTCGTCGTGGGTTCGAGTCCCATCAGCCACCCCAGCAGGACATAAGCAAAGGGCGCCTTAGCAGGCGCCCTTTTGCTTTCAGCAGCGCTCTTTAGACCAAACCCTGCTTGCTGGCCACCACCGCAGCTTCCGCGCGGCTGCTGACATTGAGCTTCTTGTAAATCGACTTGATGTGATCGTTCACCGTGTACCACTTGATGCCCATCAGGTTCGCGATCTCCTTGATCGTGAATCCCTTGCTTAGGTAGGTGAGCACTTCGTTCTCGCGCGGCGAGAGGCGGATGGTTTCGCCGGCCATGACATCCAGAGGCACCGGCCGCGAGCCCATGAAGCCGCTACTCGAGAAGGCACCGAAACCGCTGTTCAGCGCCATCGGGCCGCTCTCACCGCTGGACCCTGGTCTGAAGTGACTGAGCAAACGTCGCGCGATGGCCGGGGACAGCGGTGGCTGACCACGAACGATGCGCTGCAATTCTTCCACCAACACCTCGAAGCGGTCCTCCTTGAGAAGGTAACCGTCCGCGCCGCACTGGAGTGCCGGGAAGAGGTGGTCGTCATCGGAATAGAGCGTCGTCACGATCTTCAGGGCCGGGCTGCCTGAGAGTTCACTCAGCAGTTCCATGCCATTGCCATCTGGAAGTTCCAGATCGACCAACATCAGCTTGAAGCCGTTCTGGTGAGAATGACCGTGGAGTCCCACTTCACGCCGCGCGCTCTCCAAGTCGGCCGCTTCCACGATCTGCAGTTGGTCGCTGAAGCTCTCGCGCACGACACGGCAGAGAAAACTGCGTGCCACCGGGTTGTCTTCGAGGATCAGGACTTTGACGGTCATATACGCGCTGCCATTCGTGGCGTCATGCTAACGGAGGCCGGGTGTGCATCCGCCGACGGCTCCCCCAGGACGCGGGGCTGGCCTTCCTAGAATGCTCGCATGCGCATTCTCATTGCCAACGACGATGGTTACCTCGCTCCAGGGCTGGCCGCGCTCGTAAGAGCTTGTGAGGGACTCGGGGACATCAAGGTCATCGCGCCCGAACAAAACGCCAGTGGCACATCCAACTCCTTGTCACTTCACCGGCCTTTGTCAGTTCATCAGGCCTACAACGGCTTCTTTGTGGTGAATGGCACTCCATCCGATTGCGTGCACCTGGCCTTGACAGCACCTTTGTTCGAGGGATGGCGACCGCAACTGGTGCTTTCGGGCATCAACAACGGCGCCAATTTGGGCGACGACACCATTTATTCAGGAACGGTGGCCGCTGCCACCGAGGCCTATTTGTTCGACATCCCTGCTGTGGCGTTCTCGCAAGCTGATCGCGATTGGCACGAGTTGGACGCCGCCGGGCTGACCGTACGAAGTCTTTTGGATGAATTGCTCGCCCAGCCCTTGGGACCCGCCTTTTTACTGAACGTCAACATCCCCAACCGCCCGGACGCCCCCAGCCTGCCTCGCGTGCTGACGCGTCTGGGTCGGCGCCACGCGAACGCTGCCTCATTTGCGCAACGCAATCCCCGCGGTGATTTGGTGTACTGGATTGGTCCGCCCGGCGAAGCGCGCTTGGAAGACGAGGGAACGGACTTCCAGGCAGTGGCGCAAGGCAAGGTTTCGATCACGCCTCTGCAGGTTGACTTGACTCACCACGCTGCGTTGCCAGAGTGGACCCGTCGCCTTCAGCGGGGCGGGGCTTGAGCCGACCGCCGCTGTTGCGCCCGCAACGCATGCTGGCGCAGGCCACGCAAGATGCAGCACGCATGCGCCAGCCTCAAGGCGTGGGGCTCGATTCCCCAGTGGTTCGCCAGCGCATGGTGGCACGCTTGACCGGCCTTGCCTCAGAGCCTGTGCTGCGTGCCCTGAGTCAGGTGCCGCGGCATCGCTTCGTCGACCCGGCGCTGGCACCTCAGGCCTACGAAGATACCGCCTTGCCCATCGGACATGGGCAGACCATTTCCAAGCCTTCGGTGGTGGCGCGAATGCTTCAATTGCTCAGCGAAGGGCACACCGCACGCGGGCAGGGGCACCTTGGCCGGGTGCTAGAAATTGGAACCGGTTGCGGGTACCAGGCGGCGGTTCTGTGCGCCCTGTCTCGCGCCTTGGTCAGTGTGGAGCGCATTGCCGGGCTGCATGTGCAGTCCAGTGAACGGCTGCGCGCTTGGCAGCGCGAGCACCATCCCCGACTGCCGCTCCAACTCCTGCACGACGATGGCAGCCGCACAGGGCTGGCCATCGGCCCCTTTGACAGCATCATCGCTGCGGCTGGAGGAGAGCACTTGCCCCAGGCTTGGTTGGACTGGCTTGCGCCCGGCGGGCGCCTGGTTGCGCCGGTGAGCGAGGAGGGCGCCCAAGCACTGCTGGTGGTGGATCACGAGACGAACCAAGGGCGAACGTTCTACCGACGTCAGCGACTGGAGGCAGTGGCCTTCGTCCCACTAAGATCGGGTCTCGAATAAGGCGGCACCGAACCCGCCTGTGCGCACGGTGCGTGGCACCCTTTCCTGAAGCAAACACGCATGATTGCGACGCAACGCTTTGCCCTCGCCAGCCGCTTGGCTGTCGCCCTTACTTTGCTGGTACTTGGCGCTTGCTCGGTGGCGCCTCCGCATCGCGCACCTGTGGAAGAGCGGACGACGATACCAGCGCCACCGGCCCCTTTGGTGCAGCCGGTCGAGGCCAAGCCGGCTCCCATTGCGGAGCCTGCACGGGCTCCAAGCTACACGGTCAAGCCGGGTGATACCTTGATTCGCATCGCGCTCGATCAGGGCTTGGGCTGGCGCGATCTGGCTCGCTGGAACGGTTTGGACAACCCCAACCTGCTGGAAGTGGGCCAAGTGCTGCGCCTGGCGCCTCCCGGTGCCGGAGAGGCCGTCCAAAGCAAGCCCGTTGCCGCAGCAAGGGTGGAATCGAAGCCGCTGGAAACCAAGGTGGAAGCCAAGACCGAAGCCAAGCCTGACGCGCGGGCCACCGCGCCAGCGGCTGCTGCGAGTCCGATTGCGTCGACCAGCGCGGGTGCCGAACCGGATTTGGCCTGGGCCTGGCCTGCCCAGGGTGCGGTGCAGGCAGGGTTTGATGAACAGCGCAACAAAGGGCTGGCCATAGCGGGCAAGGCCGGTGATGCGGTGCTGGCCGCGGCCGACGGGCGGGTCATGTATGCCGGCTCCGGCCTGCGCGGCTACGGCAACATGGTCATCATCAAGCACAACGACACCTTTTTGAGCGCCTACGCGCACAACCAGGCCTTGCTGGTGCGAGAGGACCAAGTCGTCAAACGCGGTCAGCCGATCGCCGAGATGGGAAGCAGCGACACCGACCAGGTCAAGCTGCATTTCGAGATTCGGCGAAAGGGCAAGCCCGTCGATCCGGCGCGGCTGTTGCCACAGCGCTAGGCGCGTTTTGGTTCGCGATGGCTTGAGTCGTGGCGCGCCCTCCTAGGCCGCCGGGATAATTCCCGCATGCAAGAACAATGGTTGACGGTCGAGTCGCTCGACCTGGAGGCGCAGGGCGTGGCCCGGCGCGAAGACGGCAAGGTGGTCTTCATCGAAGGTGCGCTGCCCACCGAGTGGGTGCAGGTGAAGGTGCAGCGCAGCAAGAACAACTGGGAGCAGGGCCAGATCACGGCCATGGGCCGGGAGAGTTCGCAGCGTGTGCAGCCCGGTTGCCCTCACTTCGGTCTCCATGCCGGTGCCTGTGGCGGCTGCAAGATGCAGCATCTTCACGCCGATGCTCAGATCGCCATCAAGCAGCGCGTGTTGGAGGACAACCTGCAGCACCTCGGCAAAGTGAAGCCCGAGCGTGTGCTGCGTCCCATGGGCGGCAGCGCTTGGGGATATCGACGCCGCGCTCGGCTGTCGGTGCGCTATGTGGCCAAGAAGGGCGTGGTGCTGATCGGCTTCCACGAACGAAAGAGTCGCTATGTGGCCGATATGCGCAGTTGCGCCGTGCTGCCTGCCAAGGTCAGCCAGTTGCTGCTGCCGTTGCGGGATCTCATTGGCGCCATGGAAGCGCGAGAGCGCCTTCCGCAAATCGAATTGGCCATGGGAGACGAAGTCTGCGCGCTGGTGCTGCGCAATCTAGAGCCGCTCTCCATCAACGACCAACAGCGCCTTCGCGACTTTGCCGCGCAGCATGGCGTGCAATGGTGGTTGCAGCCCAAAGGGCCCGACAGCGTCAAGCTGCTCGATGAAGGTGGCACACCGTTGAGCTACCGGCTGCCCGAGTTTGGCGTCGAGATGCCCTTCAAGCCGACCGACTTCACCCAAGTCAACCACGACATCAACCGATTGTTGGTTCAACAGGCTCTTCGCTTGCTGGACGTTCGGCCCGGTGAGCGTGTCATCGACTGGTTCTGCGGCCTGGGCAACTTCACCTTGCCCTTGGCAATGCAGGCAGACGAGGTGCTGGGCATCGAAGGAAGCGAAGCCTTGGTGGCTCGTTCGCGCGAGAACGCCGTGCACAACGGTGTCGCGAATGCCAGCTTCGCGGCGCGCAATCTCTTTGAACTCGCGCCGGCCGACTTGGCTTCCTATGGCTCGGCAGCCCGTTGGCTGGTGGATCCACCGCGGGAGGGTGCTATTGCGCTTGCCAAGGCTGTTGCTGATGCTGTGCAGGATCCGAGCCTAGCCCCGGGTTGGACGCCGCCTCGTCGCATCGTCTATGTGAGTTGCAACCCGGCTACGCTGGCGCGCGATGCGGGCTTGCTGGTTCATTTGGCGGGTTATCGCTGCACCGCAGCCGGCGTGGTGAACATGTTTCCGCACACGGCGCACGTCGAGTCCATCGCAGTGTTCGAGCGGACATGAAAAAAGGCGCCCCAGGGGCGCCTTCTTGCTTAGGGGGCGAGACTTAATCGCGCTCGCCTCCGAAGATACCAAGCAGCGACAGCAGGCTCTGGAAGATGTTGTACAAGTCCAGATACACCGCCAAGGTGGCGCTCACGTAATTCGTCTCGCCGCCGTCCATGATGCGCTTCAGGTCATAGAGCAGGAAGGCGCTGAACAAGCCAAGCATGGCGACGATGATGGTCAGCATCAAGGCGCTGGATTGCAGGAAGATGTTGGCGACGACGGCCACCAACAGAATCACAGCACCCACCGTCAGGAACTTGCCCATCGACGACAGGTCGCGTTTCACCACCGTGGCCAGCATGGCCATGGCGGCGAACACCGCTGCCGTGCCGGCAAAGGCGACGCCGATCAACTTGCCACCATTCGAAAGGCCCAGCACCTGGCCGACGAGACGGGACAGCATCAGGCCCATGAAGAACGTGAAGCCCAGCAACAAATAAACGCCCGACGCACTGTTCTTGTTCTTCTCAATGGCCCACATGAAGCCGAAGGAAATGCCAAGGAAAAGGATCAGGCTCATGCCCATGCCAAGACTGGCGATGACGCCGGTGCTGACACCGACCCATGCGCCCAGCACTGTGGGAATGAGAGAAACCGCCAGCAGCGCATAGGTATTGCGCAGCACTTTGTTGCGCGCAGCGGCGTCAAGAACGGTGCCGCCATACATCGCGTGCATCGGATGATTCATCCAGGGACTCCGAGTGGTTGAAGAGACGGGGCGCATTCTAGGAATGCCTTCGCTAACTGGGGCCATGCCCTTCGCGTTTCAAGGGCTTGGCTGGCCGCCACGTGTGTGGATGATGCGGCCCGTCCGGCTACACTCCTCAGGTTTACCCTGAACACAGCGCGCCTCGAACTGAACTTCACTCGAAACCCCAGCAGAGGCCGCAGTCATTCCTGAAGCCAGGCGGGGCGCGCTCAACCGGAGCCGCCATTTGCTATTGACTTCCTCTCATGCCAGCCCTGCGCTGCTGGTGCTTGCTGACGGTTCGCGTTTCCTTGGACACGCCATCGGCGCGTTGGGTCAGACGGTCGGCGAGTTGGTGTTCAACACTTCGCTGACGGGCTACCAGGAGATCCTGACCGACCCGAGCTATTGCCGGCAGATCGTCACCCTGACCTATCCGCACATCGGCAACTATGGCGTCAGCACTGAGGACGAGGAGTCCCCTCGCATCCAGGCCGCCGGCCTGGTGGTGCGGCAGGTGCCCGCTGAACCCAGCAATTTCCGTAGCACCCAGCGCCTGCAGGACTACCTGGCGGCTCAGGGCTGCGTGGGCATTGCGGGCATCGACACCCGGCGCCTGACCCGGATCCTGCGCAGCAAGGGCGCACAGAACGCTTGCGTGCTGGCTTTGGCGGATGGAACCGAAGTCACCCAAGCCCATTGGGAACAGGCGCTCGCGGCCGCCCAGGGCGCGCCCAGCATGGCTGGCATGGACCTGGCCAAGGTGGTCAGTCAGCGTGAAGAGAGCGAGTGGCAGGACGGCGAATGGCAGATCGGCCAGGGCTTCCCGATGCCGGCCGCGCGTCCGCTGCACGTGGTCGCCTACGACTTTGGCGTCAAGCGCAACATCTTGCGCATGCTCACCAGCCGCGGCTGCCGCGTTACCGTGGTGCCGGCGCAAACGCCAGCCAGTCGCGTGAAGGAACTGGCGCCCAACGGCGTGTTCCTCTCGAACGGCCCCGGCGACCCGGAGCCCTGCGATTACGCGATCCGAGCCACGCAGGAACTCATCGCCGCCGGCTTCCCCTTGTTTGGCATCTGCCTCGGCCACCAGATCCTGGCGCTGGCCAGTGGAGCCAAGACCTACAAGATGAAGTTCGGCCATCACGGTGCCAACCACCCAGTGAAAGACCTGGACAGCGGCCGTGTCAGCATCACCAGCCAGAACCACGGTTTTGCGGCCGATGCCGACACCTTGCCGTCCACCCTGCGCGCCACGCATGTGAGCCTGTTCGACGGCAGCCTGCAGGGGATTGCCCGCACCGACGTGCCGGCGTTCAGCTTCCAGGGTCACCCGGAAGCCAGCCCTGGTCCTCACGACATCGGCTATCTGTTTGATCGCTTTGTTTCGATGATGGAGAAGAAGAGTGCCTAAGCGCCAAGACCTGAAAAGCATCCTGATCATCGGCGCCGGCCCCATCGTCATCGGGCAGGCCTGCGAATTCGATTACTCCGGCGCCCAGGCCTGCAAGGCCCTGCGCGAGGAGGGCTACCGCGTCATCCTGGTCAACAGCAATCCGGCGACCATCATGACCGACCCGGAGACGGCCGATGCGACCTACATCGAGCCCATCACCTGGCAGGTGGTGGAGAAGATCATCGCCAAGGAGCGGCCCGATGCCGTGCTGCCCACCATGGGCGGTCAGACCGCGCTGAACTGCGCGCTGGATCTGCACCGCGAGGGCGTGCTCGCCAAGTACGGCGTGGAGATGATCGGCGCCAACGAAGTGGCGATCGAAAAGGCCGAAGACCGCCAGAAGTTCAAGGATGCGATGACCAAGATCGGCCTGGAGTCGGCCAAGTCGGGCATTGCGCACTCGCTGGAAGAAGCCTGGGCGGTGCAGCGCCGCATCCAGAACGAGATCGGTGGCAATGGATTCCCGATGGTCATCCGGCCCAGCTTCACCCTGGGTGGTAGCGGGGGTGGCATCGCCTACAACCCCGAGGAGTTCGAGGAAATCTGCAAGCGCGGTCTCGATTTGAGCCCAACCAAGGAGTTGCTGATCGAGGAGTCGCTGCTCGGCTGGAAGGAGTACGAGATGGAAGTCGTCCGCGACAAGGCGGACAACTGCATCATCGTCTGCTCGATCGAAAACCTCGACCCGATGGGCATCCACACCGGTGACAGCATCACCGTCGCGCCGGCACAGACCCTGAGCGACCGCGAGTACCAGCGCCTGCGCAACGCGTCCATCGCCATCCTGCGCGAGATTGGCGTGGACACTGGCGGCTCCAACGTGCAGTTCTCGGTCAATCCGGCGAACGGTCGGATCATCGTCATTGAGATGAACCCGCGCGTCAGCCGCTCGTCGGCACTGGCGTCGAAAGCCACTGGCTTCCCCATCGCCAAGGTGGCGGCCAAGCTGGCAGTGGGCTACCTGCTGGATGAGTTGAAGAACGACATCACGGGTGGGGCCACGCCGGCCTCCTTCGAGCCCAGCATCGACTACGTCGTGACCAAGATCCCGCGCTTCGCCTTCGAGAAGTTCCCGATGGCCGACACGCGCTTGACGACGCAAATGAAATCGGTGGGCGAAGTGATGGCCATGGGCCGCAGCTTCCAGGAAAGCTTCCAGAAGGCGCTTCGCGGCTTGGAGACCGGCATCGACGGCTTGACGCCCAAGAGCACGGACCGTGAAGAGGTCTTGGAGCAGATCGGCGAAGCGCGGCCGGACCGCATCCTCTACCTGGCCGACGCCTTCCGCCTCGGCGTCGGATTCGAGGAAATCCAGCGTGAGACGTCCATTGACCCTTGGTTCCTGCGCGAGATCGCCGAGATCGTCGCCGCCGAACAAGCCCTGCAAGGTCGTGCCCTGTTTGACTTGAGCGCGCCGGAACTGCGTGCCTACAAGCAGATGGGTTTCAGCGACAAGCGCCTCGCCGCCTTGCTGGGCACCAACCAGCATGCGGTGCGCGAGCGCCGCCATGAGTTGGCCATTCGCCCGGTCTACAAGCGCGTCGACACCTGCGCCGCGGAGTTCGCCACCGAGACCGCCTACCTCTACTCGACCTACGACGAGGAATGCGAGGCCGAGCCCAGCAACAAGAGGAAGATCATGGTGCTGGGCGGCGGTCCGAACCGCATCGGCCAAGGCATCGAGTTCGACTACTGCTGCGTGCACGCGGCGATGGCGATGCGCGAGGACGGCTACGAGACCATCATGGTCAACTGCAACCCGGAGACCGTCTCGACCGACTACGACACCAGCGACCGTCTGTACTTCGAGCCGGTGACCCTGGAGGACGTGCTAGAGATCGTCGCCAAGGAGAAGCCGGTCGGCGTGATCGTGCAGTACGGCGGCCAGACGCCGCTGAAGCTGGCGCTGGACCTGGAGCGTGCCGGCGTGCCCATCATCGGCACCACGCCAGACAGCATCGACATTGCCGAAGACCGCGAACGCTTCCAGCAGCTTCTGCACGCGCTCGGCCTGAAGCAGCCTCCCAACCGCACTGCGCGCACGGAGGATGCCGCGCTGGCCCTGGCCAACGAGATCGGCTATCCGCTTGTGGTGCGTCCCAGCTACGTACTGGGCGGTCGCGCGATGGAGATCGTGCACGGCGACAAGGACTTGGAGCGCTACATGCGGGAGGCCGTGCGTGTGTCCGACAAGTCCCCGGTGCTGCTTGACCGCTTTCTGGAAGACGCCGTCGAGGTCGACGTCGACTGCATCAGCGACGGCGTAGACGTCATGATCGGCGGGATCATGGAGCACATCGAGGCGGCGGGCATCCACAGCGGGGACTCGGCGTGTTCGCTGCCTCCTTACACGCTCGCCGATGACCTCAAGGACGAACTGCGGCGCCAGACCGCCGCCATGGCCAAAGCGCTCAAGGTGGTGGGCCTCATGAACGTGCAGTTCGCCATCCAGGGTGATGTCACCAAGGGCCTCGCCGCCTGTACGGTGTATGTGCTGGAGGTGAACCCGCGTGCCTCACGGACTGTGCCTTTTGTATCCAAGGCCACCGGCCAGCCCTTGGCGAAGATCGCCGCGCGCTGCATGGCAGGCACGCCGTTGAAAGATCAAAAGGGACTGAATGGCGAAAAGCCTCGCGAGGTCACGCCTCCGTATTTCAGCGTCAAGGAAGCGGTGTTCCCCTTCAACAAGTTCCCGGGGGTTGATCCCATCCTGAGCCCGGAGATGCGTTCGACTGGCGAGGTGATGGGCGCTGCGCGCAGCTTCGGTGAAGCGATGCTGAAGAGCCAACTCGGTGCCGGATCGCGCTTGCCGCGTAGCGGCAATGTGCTGATCACGGTGAAAAACAGCGACAAGGCGCGGGCCATCGCCTGCGCCAAGGAGTTGCACGCGCTTGGGTTCGGCATCATCGCCACGCGAGGCACAGCCGCGGCCATCCAGGCAGCTGGGGTGCCGGCGCGTTCGATGAACAAGATCAAAGAAGGCCGCCCAAACATCGCCGACGCAATCAAGGGCGGAGAGATCCAGCTCGTGTTCACCACGGTGGACGAGACCCGCACCGCCATTGCCGACAGCCGCTACATCCGTCAGGCGGCGCTGGCAGCGCGGGTCACGTACTACACCACCATGGCTGGTTGCGAAGCAGCTGTTCAAGGCATGAAACACCAGGACGGCCTGCTCGTGCGGTCCTTGCAGGAGTTGCACGCCGAGCTCGCCTAAAATCCGGCTCAACCAATCGCCGCCGCTCCAGGTCATGACCCGGGGCGGCGGCTTCGTTTTGAGCTGATACCCATGAACACCATCCCTCTCACCAAGCGCGGCGCCGAGTTGTTGCGCGAAGAACTGCACCGGCTGAAGACCATCGAGCGGCCGGCCGTCATCCAGGCCATCGCCGAGGCCCGCGCCCAGGGCGACCTGAGCGAGAACGCCGAGTACGACGCTGCCAAGGACAGGCAGGGCTTCATCGAAGGCCGCATCCTGGAGCTGGACAGCAAGCTCTCGATGGCCCAGGTCATTGACCCGAGCAGCCTGGACGCGGGCGGCCGCGTGGTGTTTGGCGCCACGGTGGTGCTGAGCGACGAGGACAGCGGCAACGAAGTGACCTACCAGATCGTCGGTGAAGACGAAGCCGATCTGAAGACCGGTCGCATCTCGGTGAGCTCTCCGATTGCGCGCGCGCTGATCGGCAAGGAAGCCGGCGATGTAGCCAGCTACAAGGCACCGGGCGGTGACCGGGCCTACGAAGTGCTCGAGGTGCGCTACGTCTAAGGTTCGCGCCGCGCTGACTTGGTTGTGGGCTGGCCAGCTGCTGACGGTGGCCTTGCTGGCGGCGCCCAACGCCTTCGCCACCTTGGCCAGGCCCGAGGCCGGCGCCTACGTGACGCGGCTCTTTCATTGGGACGCGCGCATCAGCATGCTGGTTTGTGTGCTGCTTTTGCTGCTGGAACAGCGCCTGCAGCGTGAGGCCACGCCGGGTCGGCTGCGATTCAGCGCAGGCCTGCTTCTGCCGGCTCTGGCCCTATTCGCTGTGGTCGGCGGCCATGAAGTACTGCAGGCCCTGATGAAAGACGCCCGTGGCACGCCGCACTTCGGCCTGTTGCACGGGCTGTCGATGGCGGCCTTCGCGGCCAAGACGCTGTGCGCCCTGGCCCTGGCCTGGGTCACGACTTTTTCGCGCTCTTCTGCTTCGGCTTGGCGCGCTTGACCAGACCTCCCGGGCTGATGCGCTGATTGCCCAGCAGCTTGACCTTGGTCACCTGCGGCCGATGGTTCTTGCTCTTGGCGGCCTTCACGACCTTGACGATGCGTGGGCCCGGCTTGGCATCTTCAGCGCGCTCCACCACCTTTTCCGGGATGGGGCGCCATAGGATGAAGAGCTTGCCGATGTGCTGCACCGGCGCGGCATCAAGTTCGTTGCACAGTTGCACATAAGCCACTTCGCGGGCAGCACGATCGTCCAAAGAAGCCCGCACCTTGATCAGGCCATGGGCCTTGAGCGCGGCGTCGGTTTCCTTGATCACGGCGGCGCTTAAGCCGTCACCGCCGATCATCACCACCGGATCGAGGTGATGGGCCTGGGCACGCAGGTCACGGCGCTGCGCGCTGTTCAGAATCAGAGCTGTCATGAGGGCATTATGAAGATCGACACCAAAAGCAAGAAGGTCAACAAGGCCTGGCTGAACGACCACGTCAACGATCCCTATGTCAAGCTGGCTCAGCGCGAGGGCTATCGCTCGCGGGCGGCGTACAAGCTCAAGGAGATCGACGAGCAGCTCGGCTTGGTGCAGCCGGGCCAGGTCGTGGTGGACTTGGGCGCGGCGCCTGGCGCTTGGAGCCAGTACCTTCGCCGGCGCTTTGCGCCCAAGGTGGCCGGGCAGGGCGGAGCGGCGGTTGGGGGACTGAACGGTCGTATCTTGGCGCTCGACCTGCTCGATTTCGAGCCGATCGAGGGGGTGGAGTTCCTGCAGGGCGACTTCCGGGATGAAGCTGTGGCGGCCAAACTGGCGGACATGCTGGGAGGCAAGCCAGTCGACCTGGTGGTTTCCGACATGGCGCCCAATCTGTCCGGCATCGAGTCCGCGGATGCGGCGCGCATCGCCCATTTGGTGGAACTGGCCATTCTGTTTGCAGAAACCCACATGAAGCCTGGAGGTGCCCTGGTTTGCAAGGTGTTCCACGGCAGTGGCTACAGCCAGATCACCGAGGGCTTCAAGCGCGCCTTCCATGTGGTGAAGCCCATCAAGCCCAAGGCCAGCCGCGACAAGTCGGCGGAAACCTTCCTGGTTGGACGGCGTTTGCGCTCGCCCAAGGTCAGCGGGGCTTGAGCTTCCTAGAATGCACTCCATGTGCACCGGCGTGGCGCTCCGCCCCTGGGCGCCGGTGAGGAAGGACTCGTAGTGAACAACCCCTGGTTTTCGAAGGTCGCCGTCTGGGCAGTGATCCTGCTCGTGATGTTCACGGTCTTCAAGCAGTTCGACCGCGCTGCCGGCCGCAGCGACACCATCGGCTATTCAGAGTTGCTGGATGAGATCGCCAATGGCCGCATCGCCAACGTCACCATCCAGGATGGGCCGGGTGGCGCCGAGATCACCGCACAGACCACCGATGGTCGGACCGTGATCACCAGTGGCACCTATCTGGATCGGGGCCTGATTGGTGACCTGCGCAATCACAACGTCAAGTTCCAGGTCAAGAAGCGCGAAGAGCCCTCGCTGCTGATGAGCATCCTGATCTCCTGGGGCCCAATGCTGCTGCTGATCGGCGTGTGGGTGTACTTCATGCGCCAGATGCAGGGTGGCGGCAAGGGTGGCGCCTTCAGCTTCGGCAAGAGCAAGGCGCGCATGCTGGACGAGAACAACAACTCGACCACCTTTGCTGATGTCGCCGGGTGTGACGAGGCCAAGGAAGAGGTCAAGGAGCTCGTCGACTTCCTGAAGGACCCGCAAAAGTTTCAGAAGCTGGGCGGCCGCATTCCGCGCGGCGTGCTGTTGGTCGGCCCCCCGGGAACCGGCAAGACTTTGCTGGCCAAGGCGATTGCGGGTGAGGCCAAGGTGCCTTTCTTCACGATTTCCGGCTCTGACTTTGTCGAAATGTTCGTCGGTGTCGGCGCGGCCCGCGTACGCGACATGTTCGAGCAGGCGAAGAAAAATGCCCCGTGCATCATCTTCATCGACGAGATCGACGCCGTCGGCCGCCACCGCGGTGCCGGCCTGGGCGGCGGCAACGACGAGCGCGAGCAGACGCTGAACCAGATGCTCGTGGAGATGGACGGCTTCGAGACCAACCTCGGTGTCATCGTGATGGCGGCGACCAACCGTCCGGACATCCTGGACCCAGCCTTGCTGCGCCCCGGTCGCTTCGACCGCCAGGTGTATGTGACCCTGCCGGACATCCGTGGGCGTGAGCAGATCCTGAATGTGCACATGCGCAAGGTGCCGATCGGCTCGGACGTGAAGGCAGAGATCCTGGCCCGTGGTACGCCGGGCTTCTCCGGCGCTGATTTGGCCAACTTGGTCAACGAGGCGGCACTGTTCGCCGCCCGGCGCAACGGCCGCACCGTGGAGATGATCGATTTCGAGCGCGCCAAGGACAAGATCATGATGGGCGCCGAGCGCAAGTCCATGGTCATGGACGAGGAAGAGCGCCGCAACACCGCCTACCACGAGAGCGGCCACGCGCTGATCGGGAAGCTGCTCCCCAAGCTCGACCCGGTGCACAAGGTGACCATCATCCCGCGTGGCCGCGCCCTGGGCGTGACGGTGAGCCTGCCGGAAAAGGACCGCTACAGCACCGACAAGATCCGCATGCAGAGCATGATCGCGATGCTGTTTGGTGGGCGCATCGCGGAAGAGGTGTTCATGAACCAGATGACCACCGGTGCCAGCAACGATTTCGAGCGCGCCACGCAGATCGCGCGTGACATGGTGATGCGCTACGGCATGACCGACAGCCTGGGGCCGATGGTCTACGCGGAGAACGAGGGCGAGGTGTTCCTCGGTCGATCGGTCACGCAGACGAAGAACATCAGCGAAGAGACCATGCGCAAGGTGGACGCCGAGGTGCGCAAGATCATCGATGAGCAGTACGCGATCGCTCGCAAGCTGATCGAGGATCACAGCGACAAGATGCACGCGATGGCCAAGGCACTGCTCGAATGGGAAACCATCGATGGCGAGCAGGTCGAGGACATCATGCAGGGCCGGCCGCCAAGGCCGCCGCGCGAGTCCTCGCCGCCCAGCGGCGGCGGCGACAGCAGCGGCCCTACCGCCGTCACCGGCGACAGCGCCACGGCAACCGCCTGAGGTCGTCACCCATCGGCACGGGGCCTGCGAGGCCCCGTTTTCGCGCATGCACTGGCACACCACACGATTCAGGCTGGACCTCTCACGGCCGCGCGTGATGGGGATCGTGAATCTGACGCCAGATTCCTTCTCCGACGGCGGACGGCACGGTGATGAAGCTGCGGCCTTGCGCCATGCGGAAACCCTGCTGCGGGAGGGGGCCGACATGCTGGATCTGGGCGCCGAGTCCAGCCGGCCAGGGGCCGCGCGGGTCGGCGAAGTCGACGAATGGGCTCGACTGGCCCCGGTGCTCCGTGGCGTGTTGAAGTTGGGCGTCCCGGTCAGTGTGGACACCTGCAAGACGGGAGTCATGCAGCGCGCGCTGGATCTTGGCGCAGACGCCATCAACGACATCACCGCCCTGCGCGCGCCTGGCGCGGAAAGCTTGCTCGCCTCATACCCCGACGCCGGTGTGATCCTGATGCATATGCGCGGTGAGCCCGCCTCCATGCAGCAGCTGACCGATTACGAGGATGTCGGGGCGGAGGTGCTTGACTTCCTTGAAGAGCGGGCAACCAAGCTTCACGCGCTGGGCGTGGCCAGCCATCGCATCCTGCTCGACCCTGGCTTCGGCTTTGCCAAGACAGCAGCGCAGAACCTGGCGCTGCAGGCAACTTTGGCGATGCACTCGCCCCGCCATCCCTGGCTGGCCGGCTGGTCTCGCAAGAGCACGCTGGGCTGGATCAGCGGGGCGCCGGTGACCGAGCGCCTCCCTGCAAGCCTGGCGGCGGCATTGGCCGCCGTCCGGGCTGGCGCGCGACTGCTGCGTGTGCACGACGTATCGGCCACTGTGCAGGTGCTGAGCGTGTGGCGCGCGATGGAGAATGCGCGCCCCTGAACCGAACCCGAGAACACGATGAGTCGCCAGTACTTCGGAACCGACGGCATTCGCGGCACGGTGGGCCAGTCGCCCATCACCGCCGATTTCGCCTTGCGTTTGGGCCAGGCCGTGGGCCAGGTGCTGCGGCGCGATCACAAGCGTCCGTCGGTCTTGATCGGCAAGGACACCCGCATCTCAGGCTACATGCTGGAGTCGGCCATGGAGGCAGGCTTGGTGTCCGTAGGGGTGGACGTCATGCTCACCGGGCCGCTGCCAACCCCAGGCGTGGCCTACCTCACCCGTGCACAGCGGCAAGCGCTCGGTGTGGTCATCAGTGCCAGCCACAACCCTTTCCAGGACAACGGCATCAAGTTCTTTTCGGCCAAGGGCGAGAAGCTGCCCGATGCCTGGGAGTTGGAGGTTGAGGCGGCACTCGCCCAGCCCCCGGTCTATGCAGGCAGCCGCGAACTGGGCAAGGCGCGCAAGCTGGCCGATGCGCGCGGACGTTACGTGGAGTTCTGCAAGGCCTGTTTCGGCACCGAGCTAAGCCTCAAGGGCATGAAAATTGTGGTCGATGCCGCGCATGGGGCCGCGTATCACGTGGCGCCCGACGTCTTTCATGAACTCGGCGCTGAAGTCATCGCCATTGGCTGCAGCCCCGACGGCTTCAACATCAACGAGGGCTGCGGTGCCACATCGCCGCAGGCCTTGAAGGCAGCCGTTGCGCAGCACGGCGCTCATTACGGGGTGGCGTTGGATGGCGACGCCGACCGCCTGCAAATCGTGGATGCGGCGGGCCGTCTGTTCAACGGTGACGAACTGCTGTACCTGATGGTGCAAGACCGCCTGCAGCAAGGGCTGGCCGTCCCAGGGGCGGTAGGCACCTTGATGACCAATATGGCGGTTGAGGTCGCGCTCCGCCGCCAGGGCGTAGGCTTCGTGCGCGCCAAGGTGGGCGATCGCTACGTACTCGAAGAGCTGGTGGGGCGTGGCTGGCAGCTTGGCGGCGAAGGCTCCGGGCATCTGCTGGCGCTGGACAAGCACACGACGGGCGACGGCATCGTCAGCAGCCTGTTGGTGCTGCTCTCCGTGGTTCGCAGCGGACGCTCGGTGGCCGAGCAACTGGCCGACATGCAGCTCTTCCCTCAGAGCCTCATCAATGTGCGGCTGCAGCCCGGCCAAGACTGGAAGTCGAACAAGCGACTGGAAGCTGAGCAGGCGGCCGTGCAGCTTGAATTGGGCGCACAGGGACGGGTGTTGATTCGCCCTTCCGGCACCGAACCGCTGGTGCGCGTGATGGTCGAGGCGGCGGACGCCGACCTGGCCCAACGCAGCGCCGAACGATTGGCGGCCACGCTGCGCTGAGAGCGCTCAGAAGCGACGCAGCAGTTGGTAGCGGCCGCTGCGCTCGCCGGGTCGGCTCAAGATCGCGTGCAGCCGCCAGCCGGCCGGCATGTCCGTCGCCCGTTCCAGTGGAACCGGCGCCAGCGCCCAAGCGCAGGCGCTGCTGGCCAAGGGCTGGTCGGCTCGGACACGCCATCCACCTTGCGCCTCCAGCGTTGCCGCTAGCGAGAGGTTCTGGGCTGGCACAGCCACGCAGTCGAGTTGCGGCGGCAACTGATGACGCAAGGCGCTGAGCAGGGAGCGATTGCTGCGGGCCTCATCCAGAGCCGGCAGCAGAAGGGTCATCAAGAGCAACCACACCACCACCGTGCCTCCAGCTGGCAGCACCAAGCTGCGCCAGAGCGCGTGCCTTTGACGACTGGTGCGCCAACGCACCAAGAGCAGCCAAGCCACGGTGGCGCTTGCGGCTATGAGCAAGGCCCAAGGGTCGAATGCAGGCGCGAACTCTGGGGAGAGTAGGCGCTGCAGGCTGCGTGTCATTCGAGGCAGCGCTTGCGTATGCAGCGAGACGTAGTAAAGCCAGAGCGCCAACGCGGCGGCGCTGAAGAAGAACACCGAGAACCAGTCGACCATCGCCGACAGGCTGCGGTTCAAGGTGGGAAGCGCAAAGGCGGCCAACAAAGCCAAGCCGGGCAAGGCCAACAGCAGGGCGCGCTCATTGCCCCCCATCGCGAACGCCGTACTCAATCCAGCGACGGCCAGTGTGAGGGGCACGGCAACGTGTCGGTGCGTGAGGAAGGCGCGCCAGCGCCACACAGTCCACAGCGCCAGCGCGGCGCAGGGCCAGGTGAACCATGCGATCAGACGCAGAATGCTGATCCAGTCGGGAGCCTGTGCTCGCCACTGCCAAAGATCGAGCACGGTCGCCAGTGCCGCAGTCAGACCCAGACCCGCGATCAAACCCCAACGGAGGTGTCGGACGCCCTCCAGGCGTGAATGCTGGCTGACCAGCCAGCCGCCCGCGCCCAGCAACACGGCGAACTGCGCGGCACCGCTGAGTGCCAGCGTGACGAGACCGAACGCTGACAAGGCCTGTGCGCGGGCCAGCTTGAAAGGGGCGCTTGCCAAGGCATACAACCAGAGGGCGACACCGAACAACTGCACGAGTTCTGGTGTCGTCTCATGCCCGAGTTGCAGCAAGCCGAGGCAGGCCATCAGGGCCAGCACCGCACAGTCGGCCATGGCGCGTGCGTAATCCAGCGTCGCCGCTTCGCCGCCGAAGGCGAAGCTCACTGGCTGCGCAGCCTCGGTGCGCGCAAGATGGAAAGCCGCATACCAGACCAGACCCAGTACGGCTGCTAACAGGGCCACGAAAGGCAGCCGCGCGGCCAACTCCGCACTCAGGAAGGGCAGGGTCTTGATGAATCCCGCGCCCAGCCAATAGGGCAGCAACGCTCCGTCTGGAGGCGGCAGTTGTGCGAGCAGTGGGCTGTGCCATGGACTGCGACCTTGCGCCAGCGCGTCCATGAATCCGAAAGCCACCAAATCCGCATGTCGCCATGCATCTCGGCCTATCTGGCCCGGCAGCAGGTAGGCCGCACACACCAGGAGCAGTGCCCAGCGCGGCAAGGGGCGCGCGCCAGCCTGCGACACGATGGCGGGATTGGGGCGGTTCATGGTCTCATCATCGGGCAACAAAAAAGCAGCCCGCGGGCTGCTTTCTGTGGGGACCCAAAAGGATTACTTCTTGAGGTGCGCAAACTTGTTGCGGAACTTCTCGACGCGACCGCCCAGGCTGTCCACGCTCTTTTGTGTGCCGGTGTAGAACGGGTGCGTCTCGCTGGTGGTTTCCAGCTTGACCAGCGGCAGTTCGCGGCCATCGTCCATCTTGATGCTTTCCTTGGTCGACACCGTGGAGCGGGTGACGAACTTGAAGCCGTTGGACAGGTCCACGAAGCAGACTTCGCGGTAGTTCGGGTGAATGCCTTGTTTCATGAGGAGCCTCTTGGGAGGTGGTAGCCGCGCTGACGACTCGGGTCGGCGTACTTGCCAGGGTGGTGCGGAAAAGCCGACGAGTATAGCGGCAGACCAAAGACTGGCTGCCGTTCACAGTCCTCGTTCAGCCGCCCTTTCGCATGAGGTCGAAGAAGTCCATGTTGTTCTTCGTCGCCTTCATCTTGTCGAGCAAGAACTCCATCGCCTCGATTTCGTCCATCGGGTAGAGCAGCTTGCGCAGGATCCAGCTCTTCTGAAGGATTTCGGGCTTGAGAAGCAACTCTTCGCGGCGCGTACCGCTCTTGTTGATGAGGATGGACGGGTAGACGCGCTTCTCGGCCATTCGGCGATCCAGATGGATTTCGCAGTTGCCGGTGCCTTTGAACTCCTCGTAGATGACTTCGTCCATCTTCGAGCCGGTGTCGATCAGGGCCGTTCCGATGATGGTCAGCGAGCCGCCTTCCTCGACATTGCGCGCGGCGCCGAAGAAGCGCTTGGGGCGCTGCAGGGCGTTGGCGTCCACACCACCGGTCAGCACCTTGCCTGAACTGGGCAGCACGTTGTTGTAGGCGCGAGCCAGGCGGGTGATGGAGTCAAGCAGGATGACCACATCCTTTTTCAACTCGACCAAGCGCTTGGCACGCTCAATGACCATCTCAGCCACCTGAACATGCCGAGCGGCGGGTTCGTCGAAGGTGGAACTGACAACCTCGCCGCGCACGGTGCGGACCATCTCGGTCACTTCCTCGGGGCGTTCGTCTACCAGCAACACCATCAGGTGTGCGTCGGGGTGATTGGCGCTGATGGCATGAGCCAATTGCTGCATCATCATCGTCTTGCCGGTCTTGGGCTGGGCCACCAGCAGAGCGCGCTGGCCTTTTCCGATGGGCGCGATGAGATCAATGATTCGGGCGGTGATGTTCTCGTCGCCTTTGAAATTCTCACGCTCCAGCCTGAACTGTTCCTTGGGGAACAAGGGCGTCAGGTTCTCGAACATGATCTTGTTCTTGCTGTCCTCGGGCGGCAGGCCGTTGATGCGGTCAACCTTGACCAGCGCGAAGTAGCGCTCGCCGTCTTTGGGGACCCGCACCTCGCCTTCCACCATGTCGCCGGTGTGCAGATTGAAGCGGCGCACTTGGCTGGGGGAGAGGTAGATGTCGTCCGTGCTCGCCATGTAACTGGCGTCCGGCGCGCGTAGGAACCCGAAGCCGTCCGGCAGGACCTCGAGCACGCCGTCGCCGAAGACCTGCTCGCCGCCCTTGGCGCGCTTCTTCATGATGGCGAACATCAACTCCTGCTTGCGCATGCGGTTGGCGTTCTCGATCTCCAGTTCCTCGCCCATGCGGATGAGGGCGGAGACGTGCAGATCCTTCAGTTCGGAAAGATGCATGGGGGCGGCGCCGGTGCTGCGGACGGCATGGCCGCAGCCTGGGGGCGATAAGTCAGAGGGGGAGGTCTGCCGGCTCCCACAGGAGGTGGGGCGGCTGGCCGAGCCCCGGCGGGGCTCGGCGGACGCACAGTTTACAGGTTGGCGTCGAGGAACTGCGTCAACTGCGCTTTGGAAAGCGCGCCGACCTTGGTGGCGGCCAATTGGCCGTCCTTGAAGAGCATCAACGTCGGGATCCCACGAATGCCGAACTTCGCTGGCACTTCGCGGTTCTCGTCCACGTTCATCTTGGCAATCTGCACCTTGCCCTGGTAATCCTTGGAGACTTCATCCAGGATCGGGGCAATCATCTTGCAGGGGCCGCACCATTCGGCCCAATAGTCCACCAGCACCGGGGTGCCTGACTGAATCACGTCGCCCTCGAACGAGGCGTCGGATACATGCTTGATCAATTCGCTGCTCATGGGGTTCCTGGCTGAAAAATGGAGTGCGCCGGAAGGCGGCTCGCCCCGCAGGTGAAGGCCAGATCATTCTTGCACAAGGGTCAGTGCGTGCAGCCCGGTGCAAGCCCCTGTCATTCGCGAGCCTACAATGCGGCTCTTTCGTCGGGGCGTAGCGCAGTCTGGTAGCGCATCTGCTTTGGGAGCAGAGGGTCGGACGTTCGAATCGTCTCGCCCCGACCAAATTCATATCTTTCCCACGCTTGGGGGGCCCACAAGGCCCCCCTTGGCATATCTGGAGCCGAAACCATGGCGCTTTTGCACCTCACGGATGAACAAGTCCAGACCTGGAGCCGCGAGCAGAAAGACCGCTGGTGGCTGGAGAACGTCTACCAGGGAGACATGGCGCAATTGACGCTGCGCTCGGGCCTGACCGGCTTCCTGCTTGGCGGCATCCTGTCGGCCACCGGCATGTACATCGGCGCCAAGACCGGCATTGGCATCGGCGTTGGCCTCACTTCGGTGATCCTTGCCTTCGCGTTGTTCCGGGCCATTGCAGGCAGCGGCATGGCCCGGGACTACACGATCTTGGAAAACAACTGCACGCAGTCGATCGCCACCGCAGCTGGCTACGTCGTCTCGCCGCTGTACTCCAGCTTGGTCGCCTACATGCTGGTCACAGGCGTCATCCCGACCTGGTGGCAGCTGATGGTCTGGATCTTCATCGTCTCGGCCATCGGTGTGCTGCTGGCGTTTCCGATGAAGCGCAAGTTCATCAATGAGGACCAGGCGCCGTTCCCTGAAGGCCGCGCCTGCGGCGTCGTGCTCGACTCCCTGTACCACGGCGAAGGCGCCGACGGCGTGTTCAAGGCCAAGCTGCTGGGCATCGTCGGTGGCGCCACGGCGATCTACCAGGCCATCGTCAGCGACGGCTGGATGAAGCTGGTGCAGTTCAAGCTGCTGGCCATGGACAAATGGGCCGGCTTGAAGGAACCCTGGCATCTGCACGAACGCCTGGACCACTACTACTACCAATGGGCCAGCAAGGTCGAGGGCATGATCCCAACGATTCTCGGGACCGATGTCCGCCAGCTTGGCCTGCGCGTCACGCTGGACGCCGCCATGATCGGCGTCGGCGGCCTGATGGGCATCGCCGTGGCCACCTCCTGCTTGCTGGGCGCCTTCATCAATTTCGTCGTGCTCGCGCCGATGATGATCCAGGCCGGCGACATCGCGCCGCGCGTGGCGGCCGACGGCAGCTTGATCGCGCTGAGCCGCTCGGAAATCGTCAACCAGTGGTCTCTGTGGTGGGGCGTCACCATGATGGTCGTCGGCGCACTGGTCAGCCTGGCCGCGAAGCCAGAGATTTTCACCGCCGCTTTCAAGGCCTTCGCCGGTAAGAAGAAGGGCGCTGCAGCCGGAACCGACGTGCTCAAGCACATCGAAGTGCCGCTTTGGATCAGCTACATCGGCGTGCCGGTGTTCTCGGTGCTCGGCTCCTATGTGACGCACCTGTTCTTTGGCGTGCCGTTCTGGATCGCGCTGGTTTCGCTGCCGCTGATCTTCGTGCTGACCCTGATCTGCACGAACTCGATGGCGCTGACTTCCTGGACCCCGACCGGCTCGATGGCCAAGATCACCCAATTCACGATGGGCGCAATTGACCGCAGCAACCCAGGCTCTAACCTGCTGCCGGCTGCCATGACCTCGGAGATCGCGTCGAACGCGGCCAACCTGCTTTCGGATATCAAGCCCGGCTACATGCTGGGTGGCAAGCCGCGCCACCAGGCCATCGGCCATGTGATCGGCAACCTGGCCGGCGTGGTGTTCTGCGTGCCGCTGTTCTTCCTGCTCTTCCTGCAGCCGGACGCCAACGGCGTGCGCTCGGTCGGCACCATCGTCAGCGACCAGTTCGCCATGCCGGCCGCGCTGCAGTGGAAGGGCGTTGCCGAGATCATCGCCAAGGGCCTGAAGGGCCTGCCGACCTCGGCACTGATCTCGATGGGCCTGGCAGCCGTGGCTGCCGTGGTCATCGAAGTGCTGCGCATCAAGAGCAAGGGCAAGTTCGGCCTGTCCGCCGTGGCCATCGGCCTCGGTGTGGTGCTGCCGCCCGAGTCGGTGCTGGCGATGTTCGTCGGCGCACTGCTGTTCTGGCTGATGGGAAAGAAGCACAAGACGCCGGGCACCAAGGGCCACAACATCTGGGTCGAGGGCCTGGAGCCAATCTGTGCCGGTCTGATCTCAGGCGCCGCGCTGATGGGCATCGGCAACGCCATCATCAACGTAATGCTCGCCTGAGGCGACGCTGCACAATGACGGGGGCCCGCGCTGCGGGCCTCTTTGCTTTCTCTACGGCCGACGGTAGCTCAACCGGATAGAGCAGCTGCCTTCTAAGCAGCAGGTCGGGGGTTCGAGTCCCTCCCGTCGGGCCAGTGCCTGTCAGCGCTGCCGCATTTGGCGATCGCCGAATAGCACCTCGCGGGCCTTGTCGTCGTTGACGATGGGCTTGCGCTGGTCCGCCAGGACTGCCACGCCCCGGCGTACTGCGGGCCGCGCGTCTATTTCGTCGAACCAGCCCTTGAGGTGCGGGTACTCGCCCAACTCGACGCCTTGGTTCTTCCAGGATCGCAGCCACGGCCAGGTGGCGATGTCGGCGATGGAGAAGTCGTCGCCGCCTAGGTACCGGCTCGCACCCAAACGCTTGTTGATGACACCGTAGAGGCGCTTGGCTTCCTTCGTGTAGCGGTCGATTGCGTAGGGAACCTTTTCAGGAGCGTACAGGCGGAAGTGGTGGGCCTGACCCAGCATGGGGCCGACGCCGCCCATCTGGAACATCAGCCATTGCAAGACCTCGTAGCGGCCGCGTGTGGTCTCGGGCAGAAAGCGCCCGGTCTTGCCGGCTAGGTACAGCAGGATGGCGCCCGATTCGAAGAGCGAAATCGGTTCGCCATCAGGACCGTCTGGATCCACCAGGGCAGGGATCTTGTTGTTGGGACTGATGCGCAAGAAGTTGGCATCGAACTGGGCGCCAGCGCCGATGTCGATGGCATGCATGCGATACGGCAAAGCGCACTCTTCCAACATGATGTGCACCTTGTGCCCGTTCGGTGTGGGCCAAGAATAGACTTCCAGCATGTTCTCTCCTTTGGTCTGGCGCCGCGGCTCATGGTAATCAAACAGGTCAAGCACTGGATGAAGCTTCGCGCCAGCGCGGCGCTTTGGAAGCCGATCGCTGATTGGGCGGGCTCACGCGGTGGGGAGTTCAAGCTGACGGATGAAGGCGAGGGCTTCGCCATTGATGACCCTGGCCAAGGCCTGGGCGCGCTTCGAATCGAATGGGGGCAGCCTCAGCGCGAGTACATCACTGGGCCTGAGTTGCGGTTGCGCTGGGAGCTGAAGCTTCCCGCTGATCTTCAGGTCATGCTGATTGAGCGGCACTTGATGGATGCGCTCGAACGCATCGTCTTCGAGGCCTACACCGACACTTTGCAGACCCGGGTCGACACCGACACGCCGGAGGAAATGCGCTGGCTGGTGATGTTCAGCAAGGCGGAACAGTGGAAGTCGCGCGTGGCGAGGTCACGATTCAGCGCGTGCGGGGTCACGCAGCAACTGGCCAGCCTGTGGGTGGGAGGTGCGTTGGGCGAAGCCTTGGCTGTGGCCTCCCAAGAGTTGGTACCGGCGGCGCACCCCTTTGTGATGCTGACTCAGCGCGGCAACCTCTACTTGCGGACGCTGATGCCCGAAGCACAGCTAGAACCAATCCGCCAGTTTGCGCAATTGGCCGAGGTGGCAGCCCGCGAAGCACAGCAACTGCAGTTGCGCATGGGAGATGCAGGAGCTTGGCCGACGACCTCGTCGATGGCTTGGAACCCCAGTGGCGCAGCGAATCCGCCGAGCGTGTTGCCCGATCAGACCTCGTAATGGCTGCTTCCGCCGGACAGCGCTCGCTTGAGCAAGGCGGGGCTCAGACGGTCTGAGAGCAACTCGGCAAAGGCTGTCACGTGATTGCGCAGGTAAACCCCGCGCTTGAAGGCAATGCGTGCAGTGTTCTGTCCGAACAGGTGTCCGAGTGGGCGCCAAACCAGCTCACCGCCCTGGGGTGGCTCATCGCGCACGGCCATTTCGGCGACCAGACCCAAACCTAGGCCGCTTCTCACGTAAGTCTTGATGACGTCCGCATCGATCGCTTCGAGCACGATCTGTGGTTCCAGGTGTCGAGCGGCAAAGGCGCGGTCGATGCGACTGCGGCCCGTGAAGGCAGGGTGATAGCTGATCAGCGGCTCAGCCGCCAGATGTTCCAGACTGACATGCGGCACTACAGCCAGCGGATGATGTGAGGGCATCACCAGCACATGCTGCCATTCGTACCACGGCAGCGTCACCAGTTCCTCGAACTCGTCCAGGGACTCCGTGGCGAGACCGACCACTGCGCTTTCGTCGATCAACATTTGCGCCACCTGTCGGGGGTTGCCCTGGTGCAGGCTGAGCTGCAGCTTGGGGAACTGCTGACGCAGGCGTGCCAACACGGGCGGCAGCACGTAACGTGCCTGCGTGTGTGTGGTGGCGATGGAAAATCGCCCGCTGTCTTGCCTCGAGAACTCTTCGCCGATGCGCTTGAGGTTTGCAACTTCGCGCAGGATGAGATCGATGGAGCGAAGGATGGCTTGGCCGGGCTCGGTGATGCGGCGCAGGCGTTTGCCGTGGCGGGAAAAGATGTCGACTCCGAGCTCCTCTTCGAGCTCCAGAATGGCCTTCGAGACCCCAGGCTGTGAGGTGTGCAGTGCCTTGGCGGTCTCGGTCAAGTTCAGGCCTCGCCGTGCGGCTTCGGCCACGTAGCGGAACTGCTGCAGGTTCATTCCCCCCGCTCCAGAATCTGCTCACAGACCTCAGCCAGGGCTTGCTGGAAGTCCGGCTGCTCGCCGAGAGCCGGTAGAACCGTCCACTTCAACCCGGGATTCAGATGGTTGGCATGCTCGAGCGACATTGGCAGGTCGCGCAGCACATGCCCAGCACCAGCCAGGAAGCAGGGCAGCAGCTGCAGGTGTGTGCAGCCCTGTTTCGCGAGCTGAGATGCAGCGCCGGGAAGGTCGGGTTTCATGAATTCGAGAAACGCCAGGCACACGGGACGACTTGGGCGTTGCAAGCTCGCCGCGAGGCGCTCGAAAGGAGCTGCCCAAGCAGCATTGCGCGCGCCGTGGGCCAGGAGGACAACGCCTCGCTTCTTGTTCATCGGTAGCGAACCAGCCATGCAAAGGCGCTCATGGATATGCCGAGGTACAGAAGGCTTGGTGCCAAGGCCACCACCCAAGGAGTCCAGTTCTGCAGGGTACCCAGGTGGCCTGTCAAATAGTCGAGCAAGACAAAACTGATGCCAAGCATGATGCCGCCGAAGACCCGCGCACTGATGCCTCCATTGCGAGCGTGCAGGTAGGCGAAGGGCAAAGCCAAGGCAGCCATCACGAAGCATGCGAAGGGGTAGAGCGCTTTGCGCCAGAACTGAATCTCGTAGCGCTGGGCGGCCTGCTCTTGCTGAGCCAGGTGCCGGGTGTAACGGAAGAGCTCCAGCGTGGACATGTTGCTGGCCTTGAGCAGGGCGGCATTGACGACGCCGAGACTCAGATTGCTGCGCCAGGTCAACGCGGACAGTTGATCGGCCTGAACCTCCGACTTGATGCTGCCAGCGGTCGGCCAATGGGTGCGTTCCACCTTCTGGAGTTGCCACTCGCCATCACCGGTCACGCGGCCTTCGGCCGCCAACCAGCGCTGCACCAACCGACCTTGCGCATCAAATTCGAACAGGCGGACGCCTTTCACCCGTCCGTCCAGGCTCGCGCCCTGCACATTGACAGTGAACCAGCGCCCCTGCCCCTCTGCATCGACCAGCTTGTCCTTCAACCAGGCGCCGCCAGCGCGCTGCACCACGCCGCCGGACCAGGAGGCACGCGCTCGCTCTGCCTGCTGGTCGGCCAACGGAACTAGCCAATCCCCCACGACAAAGGTGAAAGCCGCAAACCCCGTCGCCAGCAAGCTGAGCAGGCCAAGCGCCCGGCCAGGCCCCAATCCGCCAGTGCGCAGGATGGTGAACTCGGAGGTCTGTGCAAGCCGCGCCAGGGTGAAGACGCTGCCGATCAGGACCATGATCGGAAATACGTCGTACAGGTGAGTGGGCAGTTCCAGCGCAGCCAAGAGCGCGGCATGCCATGCTGGGGCGCCACGCCGCAGTCGCTCCAACTCCTCGACGAAGCTGATGAAAAAGAAGAGCGACATGAAGGCCAAGGTGACAAAGGCCACGGCCACCAAGATGTCGCGGTAGAGCAGGCGCCGAACCGTCCTCATGCGGGCGTTCCCTTGAGGCGCAAGCGGCTGGTCAAGCGGATGGCCTCGTCTCGCCAGAACAGAAGTGCCAAGCCGATCCATAGCGCCGGGCCGTGTACGAGCAGCAGTGCCCCCGTCACATTGAAGCGCTCGCGCTCCACCCAGGTCCGGCTGTAGGTGGTGAGGTTGAAGTAAACGATGAACACCAACAGGGCCATCAGCAGCGACCAACTGTTTGGTCGCCGAGGGTTGCTGGCGGACAGGCCGATGCCTAGCAGGGCGTAGTTCGCGGCCCCGATGACCATGCCTAGGCGCCATGCCAACTCGGCCTGATGGCGGGGCTGTGGGGATCGCATCAGCTCTAGGGTGCTCATTGCCTTGGGAGGCAACTCATCCAGACTGCGAGCGGCATGTCGATCTGCAACCACGCGGTACTCATCGAACCGCGCCAAGTTGTGCGTGTGACCGCTCAATTCGGTGTCAGCGCGCTGGCCGTTGCGCAGCGAAAGCACACGGTCGTCGCCATTCCAAACAATCTCACCTTCGGCGGCGGTAGTCACTGATTCCCGCTTTTCTCCCTGGCTGAGGATGAAGACACTGCGGCCCACCAACGGTCCGCTGGCATCGTCGCGTTCGATGAAGAAGACCTTGCTTCCGTCACGCGAACTTTGAAACTGACCGGGCGCGACTCGCGACAGGTCACTGCGACGCTCATAGCGGTCCTTGAGCGCTGCGGACTGTTCGTTGGCCCAGGGCCAAACGAACATCACCATGGCGACCACACCCAGGAGAACTGGCCAGATCGCGCGCATCACCGGCCCAATGAAATGCCGCAGTGGCACGCCGCAGGCATGCCAGACGGCCATCTCCGAGTCGCGGTACAGGCGCCCGAGCGTGGCCACCACGGCGACGAACAAGGCCAAAGTCAGTGCGATGGGCAGATAGCCCACCGTGGTGAAACCCAGCAGGCGCAGTACATCCTGAGGGGCAATACGCCCCCCAGCGGCAAGGCTCAGGGTCTTGATCAGCACCATCGTCAGGACGATGGTGAGCAGGACGATCAGCGTGACGCCAAAGGCCCGTGACAACTCACTGCGAAACGTTCGATCGAATAACATGCCGCGTTCATATTCAGCACTGGAATTATGGACGCCCGCATTCAAACCATTTCCCTGGACAAACTGGGCGCCACCTCAGCCGATGCGCTGATCTTGGTGGTGGCTGGAGACAACCTGCCTGCGCAACTGGATCCCTCGCTGACCCAGGCGATCAAACAGGCACAGAAACTGTCCGACTTCGACCTCAAGGCTGGCAAGGCACTTCTCTTGCATGGTGTCGCTGGCATCAAGGCGCCGCGTCTGGTGCTAGCTGCCTCTGGCAAGACCAGTCTGAAGGCGGCCCGTGCGGCCGTCACCAGCGGGCTGGCGCAGTGCAAGGGGCGCGCCGTGCGCCATGTGGCGGTCGCGTTGGTGGGTTTCGGCGCACTGGAAGCCGGGCACGTCGAGCACGCCATCCTGGCTGCCTCCGACGCAGGGTATCTGTACCGAACCACCAAGCCCAGCGCCAGCAAGGAGCCGATGGTTGAGCGCATCACCTTGCTGGTCGACAAGGCCGACGCCACTGCTGCGCGCAAAGGCTTGGCCCTTGGCGTGGCGGTGGCCAGCGGCGTGACGTTGGCGCGAGAGCTCGCCAATCGCCCAGGCAACCATTGCACGCCCAGCCACTTGGCAGATCAGGCTCGTGAGCTCGGCAAGCAGCATGGCCTGAAGGTCGAGGTGCTGGACCGCCGAGCAGTTGAAAAGCTGGGCATGGGCTCGTTCCTGGCGGTGGCCCAGGGCTCCGACGAGCCCCTGCGATTCATCGTCATGCGCTATGACGGCGCAGCACGTGGCAAGGCGCCTGTGGTGCTGGTGGGCAAGGGCATCACCTTCGATACCGGTGGAATATCGCTGAAGCCAGGCGCCGAAATGGACGAGATGAAGTTCGACATGGGCGGCGCGGCGAGCGTGTTTGGGGCGATGCGCGCTATCGTGGAACTCAAGCCCAAGCTGAACGTGGTGGCCCTCATTCCTGCTTGCGAGAACATGCCGAGCGGACGAGCAGTGAAGCCGGGTGATGTGGTGACCTCGATGAGCGGTCAGACCATCGAGATTTTGAACACCGATGCAGAGGGGCGATTGATCCTTTGCGACGCGCTCACCTATGCCGAACGCTTCAAGCCCGCGGTGGTGGTTGACGTGGCCACGCTGACCGGGGCCTGCGTGATTGCGCTGGGTGGCGTGCGCAGTGGCATGTACGCCAGCGACGACGAGCTCGCAGCATCGCTAAGCACCGCTGGGGACTTGGCTCTGGATCCGTGCTGGCGCATGCCCTTGGACGACGACTATGACGAAATGTTGAAGTCCAACTTCGCCGACATGGCCAACATCGGTTCGCGGGCCGGAGGCTCCATCACGGCGGCAAAGTTCCTTCAGCGCTACGCCGGAACATATCGCTGGGGTCACTTGGACATCGCCGGCACGGCCTGGAAGGGGGGCGCCGCTAAGGGGGCGACCGGCCGCCCGGTTGGCTTGCTGACGCACTTCCTGCTCAGCCAGGCGGGTTGAATCTGGCATCGAGCACGCCATGGATCTCGTGCGGTTCTACGCTTGTGCAGGCGACACCCTTTCCGTCGCGGCCAAGCTGTTGAGCAAGGCGCAAGACCGTGGTGAGGTGGTTCGCGTGTACGGTAACGGCGATTCACTGCAACGACTCAGCGATCGGCTCTGGCTGGTGCCAGGGTTCATCGCACATGCAACACAGTCCTCGAGCGAGGCGGTGTTGCGTCGCAGCAGAGTGCAGCTTGGCGAGGAACCGCAGACGAGCTTCCCGGTTGACCTGGTTCTGAACTTGGGGACTGATTTGAAACTCGAGGGCCTCCAAGCCAAACGGGTGTTCGATGTGTTTGGTACCGAATTTGAGGAGCGGCAAGCGGCAAGGGCTCGCTACCGTCGCTGCCAAGCGGCAGGTTGGCTCACCGAAGCCGTGCAAGTTGGGGGCGCATGAACGGGCCGGATATCAGCAAGCTGCCGGTCCTGACAGACATCGTGCTGCCGGAACCCGAGGCAGAGGCCAAGCTCCAGGAAATGCTCGTGCAGCGTTTGCCGAATCTGGTTCGCGCGGCGTTGCAGGAAGTGCAGCCGCAGCTTGAACAGCAATTGCTGGACGCATTGATGCCTCGCTTGCTGGCATCGCTGGCTTCAGACCAAACGAACCAAACGGCTCCGCTGCCATTGGGTGGTCCACGTTTGCCCTGATCGGGCTGCCTCGGGAATCGGGGTATTGTCCCGGCGCCTCGGCCGGCGTGCGGCCGCAATTTTTTCCACAAAGAGGAGTTGTCTCATGCAGATCAAGCTGAATTCGGTGGTGATGGCGGCCGCGCTGGCCCTCGGTGCCCAGTCGACCTGGGCGCAGGAAACCATTGAAGTCCGCATCGGCCATGTTGGTCCGACCAGTGGGCAAATTGCTCACCTTGGAAAGGACAACGAACTGGGCGCCCGCATGGCCGTGGAGGATCTGAATGCCAAGGGCGTGAAGATCGGGGGCAAGAAGGCCGTCTTCAAGTTGTTTGCGGAAGATGATGCGGGGGATCCGAAGCAAGGTACGGCAGCCGCCCAGAAACTGGTCGACTCCAAGGTTCATGGCGTGATCGGTCACCTGAACTCGGGCACTTCAATTCCCGCTTCGCGTGTCTACAGCGATGCTGGCATTCCTCAGATCAGTCCCTCTGCGACGAATCCTCAGTTCACACGTCAAGGGTTCAAAACTACTTTCCGCGTGGTGGCCGACGACGTGCACTTGGGCGGCACGTTGGGCAAATACTCGGTAGGTACGCTGAAGGGCAAGTCCATTGCGGTCATTGATGACCGTACCGCGTATGGCATGGGCGTTGCCAATGAGTTCGAGAAGGGCGTCAAGGGTGCAGGCGGCAAAGTGGTCGCGCGTGAGTTCACGAACGACAAGGCCACTGACTTCACAGCCATCCTGACCACCTTGAAGGGCAAGAGCCCCGATATCGTATTTTTTGGCGGTATGGATGCCGTCGCCGGCCCGATGCTTCGCCAGATGAAGCAACTGGGTATCAACGCCAAGTTCGTGGGCGGTGACGGCATTTGCTCTTCGGGCTTGCCTGACTTGGCCCAAGGCGCGATGGCCGACGATCAGGTTTACTGCGCCGAGGCCGGCGGGGTGGAAGGCGCGGCCAAGAAGAGCATGGAAGACTTCAAGGTTCGCTTCAAGGAGCGCAACAAGGCTGAGGTGCAGGTGTATGCGCCATACGTCTACGACGCGCTCATGGTGATGGCCGACGCGATGGTCAAGGCCAACTCGCCTGAGCCCGCCAAATACCTGCCGGTTCTGGCAAAGACAGCTGGTTACAAAGGCGTGACGGGCACGATTGCCTTCGACAACAAGGGCGACATCAAGAACGGTGCACTGACCTTGTACACCTACCGTGGTGGCAAGCGCGCGGAATTGGCTGTCGTTCGCTGACCGAGTCACCTGACAAGTTAAGGCCCGCTTCGGCGGGCCTTTTTATTGCTCGAAGCGGTGACCTTTCACGGCTTGGCAATGACATCGGCTGGCAAGGCTCTGGTCCGCATAGACAATTTTGTTTCCCGTCCAAAGCAACTTTTGGGTGCCCTGATCCAAGGCCTCGGGCACCCAAACAGGGGGCTTTCAAGGCGCAAAGCTGGGGGCATCATGCCGCCCGCAATGCTGAAGACGGACAAGAGCAGCGCGGCCAACAGCGCGCACGAACCTGCACCGGTCGGTGGCGAAGCAACGGGGACAAGCATGTTGAGAATCTTCAATCACTATCTGCACAGGCGCACCGTGATGCAGGTGGGATTTGACGTCGGCTTGATCGTTGCTGTGCTGGTGCTTGCCTCCTTGGCGGTTGGTGGGTCTGAGTTCGTTTGGCTGCCCGTGACTGCCGCACACGGCCTGTCGCTCGCAGGGTTTGTGTTCCTGATCAATAGCGCCACTGGCTTCTACCAAACGGCGCCCAAGCGAACGCTCAGTGAAACCTGCGCACGAGCCTTGTTGGCTTTGCTATTGGCTTTGCCCATCACGTATGCGCTGGTTACGCTGTTGCCCTCCGCAGGCTTGCCCGCGCGACATCTGACGCTTGCAGCGACGATGGTGGCCGTGGGCGTGGTGGTGTTGCACCGGGTTTACGCCTCGCACGTGGCGAATCCCTCGCGTGGGGCGAGCAAGATCCTGATCCTCGGCGCCGGCCCTGCTGCCCAATCGGTGGCTGCCAGCTTGCGTGCAGCGGATCCCCATGCTCGCATCGTGGGCTTTGTCCCTGGCGGCTCAGAAAGCGAAATCTCCGTGCCGCGAGCCGAGTTGGTGGCTTTGGAAGGCGGTTTGTCCGATACGGCCCTTCGCATGGGCGTGGATGAAATCGTGGTGGCCCTTTCTGAGCGTCGCGGCGGCAACATGCCGCTGCGGGATCTGCTGGACTGCAAGGTGTTCGGCATTCGCGTGGTCGACATCGCGACGCACTTTGAGAAGAACTTGCACCAAATCAGCCTCAAGCATGTGAATCCAGGATGGCTTGTGTTTGGCGACGGCTTCAATCAAGGGGCTGTTCGGACTGCCGTCAAGCGCGTGTCTGACGTCCTGGTTTCGCTGCTTCTTCTGGTGATCAGCGCACCGATCATGCTGCTTGCCGCGCTGGCGGTGAAGTTGGAGTCGCGCGGTCCTGTGTTCTATCGCCAGGAGCGCGTGGGATTGAACGGCGCGCCGTTCAACGTCATCAAGTTTCGAAGCATGCGGACCGATGCCGAGAAAGATGGCAAGCCACGTTGGGCTACCAAGAACGACGACCGCGTCACCCGTGTGGGGCGCTTCATTCGTCGCACCCGCATTGATGAGTTGCCACAACTTTTCAACGTGCTGGCTGGCGAAATGAGCATGGTGGGTCCTCGTCCCGAGCGCCAATATTTTGTGGATGAGTTGGTCGAGAAGATTCCGTTCTTTGCGGTGCGTCACAGCGTCAAGCCCGGAGTGACGGGATGGGCTCAGGTGCGTTACGACTACGGTTCAACCGTGGAAGACGCCGCAGCCAAGTTGCAGTACGACCTGTACTACGTCAAGAACCACTCGTTGTTCCTGGATATGCTGATTCTGTTGGAGACAGTGGCTGTGGTGCTGACAGGGCGTGGCGCGCGTTGAAGAGTCCTCGCCCTGAGGCAAAGGCGGCGTGCATTGCACGCCGCTTTGCTTTGGGACAACGATGAAACAGAGACGGTTCGTGCGGAGACCTCGATGAGCTTGCTGGCATGGCTGGCAGGCGGCGCGTACCTGCTGCTCGCCTTGTGGCTGCTGCCCCGTGCCATGGGGCGTTCTCCCGATTCGCTCCGCCGGGTTTGGGCCGCGTTCACCGTGGCCAGTTTGCTTTCGGCGGCCTGGGCGGTGCAGTGGGGGGGGCTCCGTCAATTTGAAGAAGTGGGCGCAGCCACGCTGTTGCTTGACGGTCTGCGTCAGTTGGCATGGCTTGCGTCACTGTTCCTGCTGCTGGGTTTGGAACAGTCTGACAGCCACCGACGGGTGCTGCGTTGGCTGGTGCCGGTTGTTGCGCTGCTGGCCCTATTGCTCATGCTGGGCGGTGAGGCCCGCTGGTTCCCCCGAAGATGGACCGCGCTCGCCGCCCCATATGCCGGGCTCGGTCTTTCGGTGCTCGGTTTGGTGCTTCTGGAGCAGCTTTACCGCAGCACACCCGAGGACAACCGCTGGAATGTCAAGCCGCTCTGCCTAGGCCTTGCGGCGATGTACGGCTTTGACCTGTACCTGTTCGCTGAATCCGTGCTGCTGTCAGGCGAGGATGCACAGGCCGTCGCGCTGAGGCCCGTGGTGCATGCCTTGGGGCTACCCCTGCTCTTCGTCGCGGGTGTGCGTGGGCGCGGGATGCCATCGCGCTTTGGCCTCTCACGCGACGCCGCTTTCCACTCCGCCGCGCTGTTGCTCGCCGGCAGTTATCTGCTCTTGGTGGCTGCGCTCGGCTACTGGTTGCGCTACACGGGTGGAGAGTGGGGTCTTGCCCTGCAGTTGCTGCTGGCTGTGGGCGCAGCCTTGTCGCTCGCGGTCATCCTGATGTCGGCTTCCATGCGAGCCCGGTTGCGGGTGTGGCTGAGCAAGCATTTCTTGCGCTACCGCTACGACTACCGGCAGGAGTGGCTGCGTTTCACCGCGGCGATGACCGACCGTGCCGGCGAAGGTGATCCTGCCCGCTCGGTGCTTCGCGCGCTCGCACACTTGGTGGAGAGCCCGGGAGGCGCGCTCTGGCGCTCTGGCAGCGACGGCCATGTCCAAGTTGCGCACTGGAACTACGACCGTTTTTCCTGGCGCGAGCCCGAAGACTCCGCCTTTGCGCGCTTGCTCGCCGAGAAGTCTTGGATCGTCGATTTGAACGCCGAGCGTCGAAGCCCCAGCGGTGTGGTGCCGGTGCCTCAGGTGCTGTTGGATGACCGCGATGCCTGGCTTGTTGTGCCGTTGGTGACCGGCGGGGCCTTGCAAGGCTGGGTCGTGCTTGCGCAACCACGCACGCCATTCCCCTTGAACTGGGAGGTGTTGGATCTGCTGCGTTCCGCCGCGTCGCAAGCCAGTGGCTATCTGGCCATGCATCGGGCAACGGAGCAACTTCTGGAGGCCCGCAAGTTTGAGGCCTTCAACCGCATGTCGGCCTTCGTCGTTCATGACCTGAAGAACATCGTCACCCAACTCTCGCTGATGATGCGCAATGCCGAGCGGCATGGCGACAACCCCGAGTTCCGTCGCGACATGATGGACACCGTGGAGAACGCGCTGGAGAAGATGCGCCAACTGATGACTCAGCTGCGCGAAGGCGACCGACCGGCCAGCGGGGCCAGTGGCGTGCCACTGCAGGTCATCGCACAACGCCTGCAAGCCGAGGCAGCGCAGCGTGGGCGGCGGTTGGAGTTGCAGATCGAGCAGCCCCTTTCCACCCGGGGCCACGAGGCGCGAGTCGAGCGCGTCATCGGCCATGCCGTGCAGAACGCCTTCGATGCCAGTGACGAAACCCAAGCAGTGGAACTGCTGCTTGAGCGCTTTGGCAGCTACGCGAAACTGCAAGTCAGGGATCAAGGCTGTGGCATGAGCGCCGAGTTCATTCGTGAGCGCCTCTTCAAACCCTTCCAGACGACGAAGCAGCAAGGCATGGGAATCGGCGCCTACGAGAGCCTGCAGTACGTACAAGAACTCGGCGGCAAGATGGAGGTGCAGAGCGAGCCCGGTCAGGGCAGTGCTGTCACGTTCCTGCTGCCGCTCTTCCATATTCACACCGAAACCTCCGTCCCTCAT
This sequence comes from Burkholderiales bacterium, assembly GCA_017302655.1. Classification (GTDB taxonomy): domain Bacteria; phylum Pseudomonadota; class Gammaproteobacteria; order Burkholderiales; family Burkholderiaceae_C; genus Inhella. Next base: position 55,081 of record JAFLDE010000005.1, on the reverse strand, counting down.
GAGTGAATCCCGCGCCCCGGCCCTGTTGATCGTGGAGGACGACTTGGCATTGCAGAAGCAACTGCGCTGGTCGCTAGACCGTTACGAGGCCGCCACGGCCAGCGATGCCAATGCCGCGCTGCTGCAATTTCGCAAACACTCGCCGGGTGTGGTGACCATGGATCTCGGCCTCCCCCCTGACCAGGACGGCGTCACGGAGGGCTTTCGCTTGCTCGAGCGTCTGCTCGAGATCGACCCCTACGTAAAAGTCATCGTGCTCACCGGCCAGAACGGCCAGGCCAACGCATTGCGCGCGGTGCGCATGGGCGCGTACGACTTTCTTGCCAAGCCGGTAGACCCTGACGTGCTTGCGCTGACCGTCGACCGCGCCATGCGACTGCGCGAGTTGCAGGACGAAAACCGCCGCCTGGCCAGCAACCAGGAAGGCGCACTGGCCGGCCTCATCACCCGCGACGCTGGTATGCAGCGCGTTTGCCGCACCATCGAGAAAGTCGCCCGTGCCGACGCCACCGTATTGCTGCTCGGCGAATCTGGCACGGGCAAGGAAGTGCTTGCCCAGGGCCTGCACGACGCCGCGGGCCGCAAAGGGCGCTTCATCGCCATCAACTGCGCCGCCATCCCCGAGAACCTGCTCGAAAGCGAACTCTTCGGCTACGAGAAGGGGGCTTTCACCGGGGCCGCGAAGTCCACACCAGGGAAGATCGAGGTCGCCCACGGAGGCACGCTGATGCTGGACGAAATCGGCGACTTGCCGATGTCGCTGCAGGCCAAGCTGTTGCGCTTCCTTCAAGAACGCTCCATCGAGCGCCTGGGCGGCCGGCAGGAGATCCCGGTGGACGTGCGCGTGGTCGGCGCCACGCACCAGAACCTGCGCCAGCTCATCAGCGAAGGCCGCTTCCGCGAAGACCTTTATTTCCGCCTCGCTGAAATCGTCGTCGACATCCCACCGCTGCGCGAGCGCGAGGGCGACGCGGTGCTTCTTGCCCATGCCTTCGTCAAGCGCTTCGCCAGCGAACAGCGTCGCAAGGGCCTCACCCTGGCCGACGACGCGCTGCGTGCCATCGAGCAGCACCGCTGGCCGGGCAATGTGCGCGAACTGCAGAACGTCATCAAGCGCGCGGTCATCATGGCCGACCTGGATCGCATCACCGCCGAAGACCTCGGTCTGCGCTTCGATGGCGAGGCCCTCGAAGACCTGGACCTGCGCACCGTGCGCGAGCAGGCCGAGCGCAAGGCGGTGGTGGCAGCACTGGCGCGGGTGGATGGCAACATCGTCCGCGCCGCCGAGTTGCTCGGCATCAGTCGGCCCACTCTCTATGATTTGATGGCCAAGCTGCAGATCAAGTGAGCCTGGCGTCGCGCTGCCCACCTGCTTCCCGAGGAATCCCGTGAACACCCTTCGCACCAGCACCTTGGCGCTTGCCTGCTCCCTGGCTTTGGGCCTGGCCGCATGCGGCGGTGGCGGCAGCGCCCCTGAACTGATCGGCAAGGCCAAGGAGTCCCTCGCCGCCGGCGATGCCAAGGCCGCGCAGATCCATTTGAAGAATGCGCTGCAGAAGGACGGCACCTCGGCCGAAGCGCGCTTCCTGCTGGGCCGCCTGCTGCTGGACGCGAACAACCCCGTGGCGGCCTTGGTCGAGCTCGACAAGGCCGCTTCGGCCGGCTACCCGCAGGCCGAACTGGTGCCGGTGCATGCGCGCGCGCTGCTGGAGGGCCGCGAGTCCCGCAAGCTCATCGAGCGCTATGCGGCCACCGAACTGCAAGACCCTAAGGCGCAGGCCGACCTGCTGGTGTTGCTGTCACGCGCGCAGCAGCGGCTTGACAAGCCCACCGAGGCCCGCGCTGCGCTGGACAGGGCCCTGAAGCTGGTCCCCGGTCACACCAGCGCCGAAGTCGATACGGCGCGCATGGAAGCCGGCGCCGGTGACATGGACGGCGCCATGCGCCGTGCCGAAGCCCTGGTCGCACGCGCCGCCCAATCGGCCGATGCCTGGCGTCTCTTGGGCGATCTGCAAGTGGTGCACAAGAAGGACCCGGCCGCCGCGCGCAGCGCCTACGAGAAGGCTGTCGCCGCCGCGCCCAAGTCGCTGGAGGCGCATCAGGCCCTCATCAGCCATTTGCTTGGCATGCCCGACCTGGTGGCAGCCGAAGCGGCCCTCAAGGTCGCCAATGGCCAGGTCGGCAAGCCGCCCGTGCTGCAGTTCCTATCGGCCACGATGGAGATGGAGCGTGGTCGCCTGGATCCCGCGCACGAGCAAGTGCAGGCCCTGCTAAAGATCGCCCCCGAGGACGGTCGCATCGCGCTGCTGGCTGGACAGATCGAGTACCTTCGCGAGCGCTATGCCGAGGCCGAATCGCACTTGGCTCGTGCGCTGGCGCTGCCCGGCTCCGGCTGGCGAGCCCGACTGCTGCTCACCCAGACCTACCTGCGTCTGCAGGATGCGCCCCGCGCGCTGCAAGCCCTGCAACCCATGCTCGAACTGCCCGAGAAGCACCCCCGCGTGCTTGCGCTGGCCGGTGAGGCCCACCTGCTCCTCGGGGAAACCCGCCGCGCCGAGGATTACTTCCGCCAGGCCGCCGCTCTTGACCCCAAAGACATGCGCAGCCGTACGCTGCTCGCATTGGGCCAGCTCAACAACAAGAGCCAGGAAGCCCGTGGCTTGGCCGAGTTGCGCGAGCTGTCCACCAGCTTCGAAAGCCCGGTAGCCGATCTCGCGCTGGTGCACACCTTCATCCGCAAGGGCGATGTGAACGCGGCGCTCGAGGCCATCGACGCCATTGAACACAAGAGCCCCGGCAAGGGCTTGGCCCCCATGCTGCGCGCCCAGGTGCTGCGTGCGCAGGGCAAGTTGCAGGAGTCCGATGCGGCCTTGCACGAAGCCCTCAAGCGCGACCCCAAGTACCTGCCTGCTGCGCTCTTCCTGGCTCGTCAGGACCTCGCCGCCAAGCAGCCCGAGCGGGCCGTGCAGCGCGTCGCTGCGGTCGTCAAGGCTGACCCCGACAACGCCGTGACGCGTCTGGCCTGGCTGAACCTGCGCGAGCAAGCCGGCGAAGCGCCCGCCACCATCGAAGCCGAGCTCAAGGAACTGGTCAAGCAGCAACCGCAGCTGGCGCGCGTGCGGCAGGCCTTGGCCACCGCACAGTTACGCCAAGGTCGACTCGCCGATGCCCTCGCCACCGCTCAGCAATCGGTGGCCGCACTGCCCACCGAGGCAGCCCTGGTCGAGCAACTGGCCGAACTCCAGTTGCGCAGCCGCGAATGGGTGCTGGCCGCCAAGACCCTGGAGCAGCTGGCCGATCTGCGCCCCAGCAGTCCCGAGCCCCTGGTGAGATTGGCCGAACTGGAGCGTCAGCGCGAACGCCCGCGCGAGGCGCTGGCGCACCTGAAGAAAGCCGTGTCCCTGCGCGCCAACCACGGCCCTGCGCAGCGTTTGCTGGTGCTCGTCGAGGCCGAACTCGGCAATGTCGAGCAGGCCCGCCGCCTGGTGAAGGACATAGCCGCCATCCCAGGTCTGGAAGCGCATGCCGCCGCCACCGAGGGCGACCTCGAGTACCAGCAGCAGCAGTGGGGCGTGGCCGAGTCGGCCTACCGGCGCGCTCTGGCGCGCAACGCGACCTTGCCCGATGTGCCGGCCAAGTTGCTGCGCGTGCTGCATGTCAGCGGCAAGAAGGCGGAAGCCGACAGCTTCGCGCGCGACTGGGTGAAGGACCACCCGCGCGACTACGCGGTGCTCAACTACCAGGGCGATTCGGCCCTGAACCAGCGCGACAACGCCGGCGCCCGTTCGTATTACGAGCGTTCGCTGGCCATCTACGCCGAGCAGCCCCTGGTCATGAACAACCTCGCCTGGATCCTGCAGCAGCAGGGCGATCTCAAGCGCGCGGAAAAGCTTGTGCGTGATGCACAGCGCTTCGCTCCAGGTGAGGCGGCTCTGCACGACACGCTCTCCGGCATCTTGTCCGCCGCCGGCCAGCACGAGTCGGCGCTGGCTGCGCAGCGTCAGGCCCTGCAGTTCGACAGCAACGCCGTCTACCGGGTCAACTTGGCGCGCCGCCTGCTGGCTGCCGGCCGCAAGGACGCCGCCCGCGACGAGCTTCAGGCCGTGAAGCAACTGGGCGACCGCTACCCCGGCCAAGCTGAGGTCACGGAGCTGCTCGGCAAAGTTTGACGATGCGCTTCTCTTTGGCGCAGCCCCAGCGCCGTGCCTTGCTGGCCCTTGCCTTGCTGGCGCCCAGCGCCCTGCCGGCGGCGAGCCTCCCCGAGCTCGTGCAGGCCGCCAAGCCGGCCGTGGTGCTGGTCGGCACCCATGCCGAAACGGACAGCCCTCGCTTCCAGTTCCGCGGCAGCGGGTTCGTGATCGGCGACGGCCTCAGCGTCGTCACCGCCGCCCATGTGCTCCCGGATGCCCTGCTGCCAAGCGAGCGCTCGCCCGCAGCCAACGCGGCAGCGGCAGGGGTGGTTCGTCAACTGGTCGTGCAAGTGTGGCGCGGTGGCAGCCGCTGGGAGCAACGCACCGCCAGTGTGCAGTCGGTGTCCCGCGCCACCGACCTTGCGCTCCTGCGCCTCGAAGGCAACCCCGTGCCCACGCTCGCCCTGGCGCCGCCCGAGCCCACGCCGCAGGAGGGCATCGATGTCGCCCTCATCGGCTTTCCTATCGGCGGCTTGCTCGGCTTCAGCCATGTCACCCACCGCGGTGTGCTGAGTGCCGTCACCCAGTTCGTGCCCCCACAGAACAGTGCCCGCCAGCTTACCGCCGCCGCGATCCGCCAGTTGCGCGAGGCTGGCACCACGCTCTACCAGTTGGACGCCGTGGCTTACCCCGGAAACAGCGGCGGCCCAGTGTTTGCCATCGACAGCGGCCAGGTCATCGGCGTGCTCAGCATGAGCCTGGCGCGCTCCGGCCGCGAAGGCGCACTCAGCGCGCCCAGTGGCATCAGCTACGCCATTCCGGTGGCCGCCTTGCACGAGCTGCTGAAGCGCTAGTCCCAGCCTGCGTCCGCCGTTCTTCCCGTCTCATGCCTCCCCACGCACTCTCGCCCTGGCGCCTCTCGGTCGCACCCATGATGGACTGGACCGATCGCCACTGCCGCTTCCTGCACCGCCTGCTCAGCCGCCGCACGCTGCTCTACACGGAGATGGTGACCACCGGCGCCCTCCTGCATGGGGACCAGGCCCGCCACCTCGACTTCGACGCCTGCGAGCACCCCGTAGCCCTGCAGCTGGGCGGCAGCGAGCCCGCCGACCTGGCGCAATGCGCGAAGCTCGCCGAAAGCTGGGGCTACGACGAAGTGAACCTGAACTGCGGATGCCCCAGCCCCCGCGTGCAGCGCGGCGCCTTCGGCGCCTGCCTGATGGGTGAGCCGCAGCTGGTGGCCGACTGCGTGAAAGCCATGCGCGATGCCACCTCGCTGCCCGTCACCGTCAAGCACCGCATCGGCATCGACCGCATCGAGCGCTACGAGTTTGTTCGCGACTTCGTCGGCACCGTCGCCGAAGCCGGCTGCAGTGTCTTCATCGTCCACGCCCGCAACGCCTGGCTGGATGGCCTCTCGCCCAAGGACAACCGCGACATCCCCCCATTGCGGTACGAATTGGTGCATCGACTCAAGCGAGAGTTCCCGCAGCTGACCATCGCCATCAATGGCGGCATCAGGGACGAAGCGGTCATCGAGGAGCAACTGCGCCACGTGGACGGCGTGATGGTCGGTCGCCACGCCTACCACGAACCCTGGTCCCTGGCCGAGTGGGACGCCCGCTTCTTCGGCGAGCCCGCGCGAGCCCTCAGCCGTGAGGCCCTGGAAGAAGCCTGGATGGACTACCTGGAGCGCCTGCATGCGCAAGGGCAGGGCTGGGCCCTGGCCATGCGCCACGCGCTGGGCCTGTGGAACGGCCTGCCCGGCGCGCGCCGATGGCGCCAGGTGTGGAGCGACCACCGCCTCAAGACCCTCCCGCCTCGCGCTGTGCAGGCGCAAGCCACCGAGGCCCGCCTGGGCGGGGCGAGGCAGGCGGCTTGAGCGGAGAAAACGGGCTGAGCCCGGTGTCGCTCACCAGGGCGGCGCGTCGTCGCCGTCCTGCAAGCTGTTCGCCACCGCCAGGGCGGCAGCGGCGCTGGTGGCTGCGGGGCGATTGGGCGCTTGAGCCGAGGGAATCGCTGAGCTTGCTGGCTGAGCAGGCGCGGCGCCCAGGCCGTCCACGCGGCCGCCCAGGCCCTCGAACAAGGCCGGCAGCAGCTGCGCGAGCTCGCCGGTGAGCAGCAGCGCGTCGCCGTCGAAGGGGTCCTGCTCGCTGTGCTCGGCGCCATCGGCCTCGAACACGCCGTCGTCCAGCTTCAGCTTGCTCAGCTGCCCGTTCTCGGCCAGCACGAAGTCCAGCCGGTCCTTCCAGTTGAGCTGCAACTTGCGCACCTCCTTGCCGGCAGCCAAGTGCTGCTGCAGGTCTTCGCCGTCCAGCGCGTGACGGGTGTAGCGCACGGTGGCTGCCTGCACGTCGGTGCTGCGCAGTTCGGCCTCGCGGCCGATGCCGAAGCCTGCGGGTGCTACACCGTCAGCCAGCCAGGCCTTCATGCAGGCGGCCGGGCTTTCGGCGGTCTGCAGGGGCTGAGGGGCCAGGCCCGGCACGGCCTTGGTCAGCGCGGTCAGCGCGGCGTCCAGGCGCGCGGTGGCCGTGGCGTCTACCACCAGCAGCTCCAGCATCGGAGCGATCCACACCCGCACGCTGCTCTGCCGGGTGAAGGCCTGGGGCAGCAGGTCGATCAGCGCTTCGTCCTTCAGCTCGCGCCGCCGCTTGGCACCCGGCTTGCGCCCGCTCTCCTGTTCCAGCTTCTGCGCCAGAGCGTCCACGCGGTCGCGCACCACCGAACCAGGCAGCAGGCGCTGCTCGAACTGCAGCTTCAGCAGCAGGTGGCCGTTCACCCGTTCGGCCAGCGGGCCGTGCTCCCCACCGCGCGGCGGCACGAAGCCGAAGCTGATCGGCTCGACCGGCCCGCAGGGCTTGAAGGGCAGGGCGGCCAACTGCTCGTCCAGGCGCTCCGGGTCAGGCTGGGCGGCGGCGGGCAGGTGGTAGGCAGTGAGGGACTTGAACACGGTGGGACAGGAGAGGGGGGCGCGAAGGGGCGGGATTGTGCGGGCTGCAGGCGGCTTTGGAGCGCTCGGACCGTGCGAGGTCGCTCCATGCGCCCAGCCCCCTGGGGGCAGCTCCTTCGAAGACCAGCCGCGCCGGTGGCGCCGCTTCGTTCGCCGCAAGGGAGGCAGCGTTACCAACCTGCGCTGATGCCCATTTTTCAGCCACTGCGTCGTCCAAAGAACGGACAGTGCTGCACTGCAGCATTACGCCCAGTTTCGCGTAAGCTGCCGGGCGTTTCGAATCCTTCCACTCAATCTCACTCCAACCAGGCTGCCCGCATGAAGACCAAGCTCTACCCGAGCGCTGCGGCTGCGCTGGCCGGACTCGTTCACGACGATCAGCTGATCGCCGTGGGCGGCTTCGGTCTGTGCGGCATCCCGGAAGCGCTGATCGACGCGCTCCGCGACACCGGCGCGAAGAATCTCACCGCCATCAGCAACAACGCCGGCGTGGACGGCTTTGGCCTCGGGAAACTGCTGGAGACGCGGCAGATCAAGAAGATGATCTCCAGCTACGTGGGCGAGAACAAGGAGTTCGAGCGCCAGTACCTGGCCGGCGAGCTGGAGCTGGAGTTCACCCCCCAAGGCACGCTGGCCGAGAAGCTTCGTGCCGGTGGGGCTGGCATCCCGGCCTTCTACACCCGCACCGGCGTGGGCACCATCGTGGCCGAGGGCAAGGAACTGCGCGAGTTCGACGGCCACACCTACGTGATGGAGCGCAGCCTGCGCCCCGAGCTGAGCCTCATCAAGGCCGACGTGGCCGATACCTCGGGCAATCTGCGCTTCCGGCTGACGGCGCGCAACTTCAATCCTGCTGCGGCCATGGCCGGCAAGGTCTGCGTGGTGGAGGTGGAGCGCATCGTCGAACTGGGCGAACTGGCGCCGGACGACATCCATCTGCCGGGCATCTACGTGCACCGCATCGTCGTCAATCCGAATCCCGAAAAGCGCATCGAGAAGCGCACCGTGAGGAACTGACATGCCCTGGACCCAAGACGAAATGGCGGCGCGCGCCGCGCAAGAGCTGCAGGACGGCTTCTACGTGAACCTGGGCATCGGCATTCCCACGCAGGTGGCCAACCATGTGCCCGCTGGCATGGAGGTGTGGCTGCAGAGCGAGAACGGCATGCTCGGCATCGGCCCTTTCCCACGCGAGGACGAGGTGGACGCCGACCTCATCAATGCCGGCAAGCAGACCGTGACCACGCTGCCCGGCTCCAGCATCTTCGGCAGCCACGACAGCTTCGCCATGATCCGTGGCGGCAAGATCAACCTGAGCATCCTGGGCGCCATGCAGGTCAGCGAAAAGGGCGACCTGGCCAACTGGATGATCCCCGGCAAGATGGTCAAGGGCATGGGCGGCGCCATGGACCTGGTGGCCGGCGTGCCGCGTGTGGTCGTGCTCATGGAGCATGTGGCCAAGAAGAAGGACGGCAGCGAGGACATGAAGCTGCTGCCCAACTGCACGCTGCCGCTGACCGGCGTGGGCGTGGTGCACCGCATCATCACCGACCTGGCGGTGATGGACGTGACGCCCGCCGGCCTCCAACTCGTGGAACTGGCCCCCGGCGTGACGCGCGAGTTCGTGCAAAGCAAGACAGGTGTCCCGTTGCATTGATCACGGCCGCGCCAGCGGCGTTTGCATCCCTTTACACCGCGTCATGCGGTCGGCAACACAGGGCTTCTAGAGTGCGGGCATGAACAGCATGCCCGCACCGCTCGTTCCGGCTGAGCCTTCCTCATGGCCAAGCTCGCCGCCCTCGCTTGAAGCGACCGGACAGTTGAGCGCAGCTGGGCCAGGCGGCCCTGTGCTTCCCGGATTGGCCGTGGCCTCGCTGCTGAGCGCCTGCGGTGGTGGAGGCGGTGGCGATCCCGCACCGGCTCCGCCTCCTCCAGCGCCCCCACCTCCCGCTCCACCGCCGGCGCCCGTGCTGCCGACCGACGCGCAAGCCGCGCGCTTCTTGGCCCAGGCCGGGTTTGCCGCCACGGCGGACGACATTGCCGCCGTCAAGGCGCGCAACTATTCGGGCTGGCTGGACGAGCAGTTGGCCATGCCCCAGCAGGGCGTGAGCCGCGTGCAATGGCTGATCGACAACGGCTACGTGGTCGAGGCCAACGTCAGCAGCTTTGCTGGGGCCGATGCCAGCATTTGGCGCAAGCTCATCGCCAGCCCCGACGTGGTGCGTCAGCGCATGACGCTCGCGCTCTCCGAGATCCTGGTGGTGGGCATGGGCGGGCTGCCTATTGCCTGGCGCAATGTGGCCATCGCGCACTACGTGGACTTGCTCGAGAAGCATGCCTTCGGCAACTTCCGCGACCTCCTGCAGGACGTGACCCTGAGCACCGCGATGGGCACCTACCTGAACATGCAGGGCAACCGCAAGGAAGACCCGCGCACCGGCCGCGTGCCCGACGAAAACTACGCCCGCGAGGTGATGCAGCTGTTCACCATCGGCCTGCTGCAACTGAACCTCGACGGCAGCCCCAAGACCAGCGGGGGCAAGCCCATCGAGACCTACGGCCAGACCGACATCACGCAGCTGGCGCGGGTGTTCACGGGCTGGGTCAACGACCGCACGGCGGGCGTGCCGGCCGTGTCTGATGCAGCCTATCCGACGCGCCCGATGCGCAACGACGGCTCGCAGTACCAGGCGGGCGACAAGATTGTGCTGGGCACCGTCATCGCCGGCAGCCTGAGCCCGGCGCAGGCGCTAAGCCAGGCCCTGGACATCCTTTTCCGTGACCCCAATGTCGGCCCTTTCATCGGCCGCCAGCTCATCCAGCGCTTCACGCTGAGCCACCCAAGCCCTGCCTACGTGGCGCGCGTGGCGAGCGCCTTCAACGACAACGGCAGCGGCGTGCGCGGCGACCTGAAGGCCGTGCTGCGCGCCGTGCTGCTGGACATCGAGGCAAGGGCCACGCCCACCGGCTCGGCCAGTGGCCGCCTTCGGGAGCCCATCCAGCGCCTCATCCAGTGGGCCCGGACCTTCGGGGCGGTCAGCAGCACCTCGGGCCGCTGGGCCATCGGCGACCTCAGCGACCCCGGCACGCGGCTCGGCCAAAGCCCCTCGCGCAGCCCATCGGTGTTCAACTTCTTCCGCCCCGGCTACGTGCCGCCCGGCAACGAACTGGCCTTGAACGGCGTCACTGCCCCTGAGTTCCAGTTGGTCAACGAGAGCAGCGTGGCCGGTTACCTGAACTACATGCAGGGCGTGGTGCAGAACGGCTTGGCCAATGGCGACATCGCGCCCAATTACGCGACGGAACTGGCCCTGGCCAACGACGCCACGGCCCTGCTGCAGCACCTCAATCTGCGGCTTGCCGCCAATGGGCTCAGCAGCGCCACCGTGGCGGCGCTGGCCACGGCGGTGAACAGCATCGCCGCCACCTCCGATGCCAACCGCTTGGCGCGCGTGCGCGCCGCCGTGCTGCTGGTGATGGCCGCCCCTGAATACCTGGTGCAACGATGAAACCCAGCCGACTGCCCCTCCTGCAGCGCCGCGAATTCCTGCGCCGCTCCGCCCAACTGGGCCTGGCCGGTGCGGCAGCGCCGTGGGCCATGAATCTCGCAGCCATCGGTGAAGCCGCCGCGGCCGACGCCAGCGGTGGCTACAAGGCCTTGGTCTGCGTGTTCCTTTACGGCGGCAACGACTACGGCTCCACCCTCTTGCCGGCGGACAGCGCGGGCCATGCCAATCTGGTGACCCTGCGCGGCGGGGCAGGGGGCGGCAATCTGGTTGTGCCGCGAGACCAGCTGACGGCCACCACCCTCACGCCACGCGTGGCCCTGGCCGGCCCAGGCGCCAGCGGCACGCAACTGGCCATGGCACCTGAACTGGAGCCGCTCAAGGCCCTGTTCGACGCCGGTCAGTTGGGCTGGTTGCTCAATGTGGGCACGCTCATCCAGCCCACCACCAAGGCGCAGTACGCCAACAAGTCCGTTCCCTTGCCGCCCAAGCTGTTCAGCCACAACGATCAGCAATCGGTCTGGCAGAGCAGCGGAGCCGAGGGCTCGACCAAGGGCTGGGGGGGCGCTATCGGCGACCTATTCCTCAATGCCAACGGCACCAGCACCTTCACCTGCATCAACGCCAGCAGCAACGCGGTCTTCATGAGCGGTCAGCAAGCGGTGCAGTACCAGGTGAGCAACAGCGGGGCGGTGCCCGTCAACGGCATCCAGAACACCCTGTATGGCTCGACGGCCTGCGCGCAGGCGCTGCGCAGTCTCATCACGGCGCCCAGCAGCCATTGGATGGAGGCTGAGTACAGCCGGGTCACGGCCCGCTCCATCAACGCCGAAGGCATGGTGAAAGCCGCCTTGCCGGCGACCTTGCCCTTCAGCACACCCTTCGACACCGCCGGCAGCAGCCTGCACCGCCAGCTGCAGATGGTGGCGCGCCTGATCGCCGGCCGCAGCACCCTGGGCGCGCAGCGCCAGGTGTTCTTCGTGTCGCTCGGCGGCTTTGACAACCACGACTTCCTCACCGCCCAGCACCCCCTCTTGCTGAGCCAGGTGGGCAGCGGCCTGGCCTCGTTCCAGAGCGCGCTGGTGGAACTGGGCGTGGCCGACCGCGTGACCACCTTCACCGCCAGCGACTTCGGCCGCACGCTGACCAGCAACGGCGACGGCAGCGACCATGGCTGGGGCAGCCATCACCTGGTGATGGGCGGCGCGGTGCAGGGCGGCCGCTTCTGGGGCGAGATGCCGGTGCTGGCCAACAACGGGCAGAGCGATGTCGGCCAAGGCCGCCTGTTGCCGACCACCAGCGTGGATCAGCTGGCCGCCACCCTGGCGCGCTGGATGGGGGTGAGCGACACCGAGCTGGCCACGGTGGTGCCCAACATCGCCAACTTCAGCCAGCGCGACCTGGGCTTCTTTGCGCCCTGAGTGGTTCAGGACACCGCGGCCTCCAGCACGCGGAACTCGTCCTCCACCAGCTCGGCCAGCCGGCCCAGATTGGGCAGCGTGTCGGTGGCCACCAGGCCCACGTACAGCTGCCCCGCATAGCTGAACAGGGTGATGTTCAGCAGATGCGTGGGCGGCAGGGTGCTGACCGGGTGCATCTCCATCAGCGGCGCGCCCTTCAGGTAGAGCCGCTCCTCGGGCCCGGGCACGTTCGACACCGTGCAATTGCCCATGGGCGTGACCAGCTCGCTGAGCTTCATCATGTCGGCCAACTGGCCGAGCACACCGGTGAGGATGGTGTAGGTCTCGATCGCCTCGGGCGTCACCGAGTCGACCAGATTGCGCACATTGCGCAGCGAGTAGCCGACGTTGCGCAGGCGCACGTACGCGTCGTCGGTGGGTTCGGCCAGGTCGACGAGGATGATGCCGATCTTGTTGCCGGCGTCGCTCTGCGCCGCCTTGCTGCCGGGCTTGCGCAGGCTCACCGGCATCTGAATGGTGATGGGGCGGTCGAGCTCGATGCCCTCCTCGGCCAGGTAGCGGTGCATGGCGCCGTCCAGGCAGGTCAGGGCCACATGGTTCAAGGTAGCGCGCGCCGCCTTGCGCACGGCGGCAATGCGCGCCATGGGCAAGGCCGCCGTGGCCAACTGGCGGCCCGGCGTGGCCTTGCCGGTGAAGGGCGTCTCGCCACTGGCCATGAAGGGCACGGCGATGGCGTTCTTGGTTAGCTTCATCGCCTCCAGCAGCAGCATGGCGGTGAGCCGCCCGACGCCGATGGCGCGCTGGGAATTGGCGGTGAGGCGCTTCCAGGTCTTGGCGACCAGCGCGCGGTCCAGGCTCAAGCTGCGCAAGCCGGTGCCGCCACTGCCACCGGAGCGCCGCCGCGTGTGGTCGGTGGCCCAGACGGGGCGCAGCTGCAGGTCGTCGGCGCGGGTGGCGAGCGACTCCGCGCCCCAGCGCGCCATGGTGATGCCGTCGGCATAGGCGTGGTGCATGCGGTAGTACACGGCGAACTGCCCGTCCCACAGGCCGTCGATGACATGCACTTCCCACAGCGGGCGCTTGCGCTCGAGCATGGGCTCGTGCAGCTCGGCCACCAAGGCGTAGAGCGCCTCGCGGTCGCGGTGGCGGGCCGGTAGGCGGTGGAAGTGCAGATGCTGCTTCAGATCCACCTTGGAGACGCTGCGCCAGCTCGGCATCAGGCCCGCGCCAAGGAACTCGATGACGCGGTTGAACGGTGCTTTCACCGCGCTGTGCGTCAGCCATTCCTCGTACAGCGCGCGCGCGAAGTCGTCAGGTGCGCCGGCGGGCCGCTGATGGATGTGCAAGCCTCCGACATGCTTGGGGCTGGCCGGGTTCTCGGCGATGAAGAAGGCGAGATCCAGCAGGGACAGGCGGCTCATAGGGGCGTCTCCGGCAATAGCCGCGCCAGCATAGGCTCGGCTCAGAGCGGCGACAGCCGGCGGCGCTTGGGAGATTCCCGCGTCGCCTTCGCCTATGAAGCGCGTGCGTCGCTCAGTAGCGGCGGAAGGGCGGCGCGAAGCCTCGCAGCCCGTCGCGGCAAAGGTGCAACTGCGCGTCCTGGCCAAGGACGCCCTGCAAGCGATCAAGCAGCTGCTGCGCGTCCTGCGCACGCCCGGCTTGCGCCAAAGCGGCCACGGCGGGGGCAGCTTGGCGATCAAGGTAGCTCACCACCCCCTGGCGAAACTCGGGTCGCTGGGTCTCGGGAAGGCGTTCGGCACTGTCTGTCATTCCCCGCAACTGCCGTTCGCTGTTGCGCACGAGTGCGTTCTGGTCGAGGTAGCGCAAAGCCAGGGCGTGCTGACCGCTCGCCACCACGGCCGCCATGGCCAAGGGAGCGAAGCTGCGCGCGTCGGCCGGGCGGTTGGCGTCCAGCCAGGCCATGAGCTCGGCGCTGACGCGCGGGTCGGCCAGCTGTTGATCGAGCGCTGCAAGATCGCTCATGGCCTCGCGCGGGTTCGGGCCACCGGCGCGCAAGCGTTCGGCCGCGCGGTCGCGGGCGGCCTGCATGTCTGCCAGCGCCGGCGGGTAGCGCAAGGCCAGGGCATGCCAGTCGCTCAGCGCGAAGGACAGCCGAACCCCACCGTGCGAGGGTGCATGGGCGAGCGCATGCTGGTGGTACCAGCGGTGCATGGCCGCCGCTTGCTCCGGGTCGCCGCCCGGGCGCGACAGCTCGCGGGCCTGTTTCAGGATCTGGTCGACATCAGGCTGGGCCGGCGGGGTCCAGGGGGCGGCGTGCAGAGCGGTGCAGGCCAGCCACAGGCCGAGGACGGCCAGGCGTTTGAACATGAGGACTCCCTGAAGACATGGTTGGATGAGGCGCGTGGATGTTAGGGCGCAACATCCGTAACGCCCTTCGCGCGCCCTCCCATGTCCTTGGGGGCCTCAGCCCGTGTTGCGCAAGGCCGCCGCGATGCCGTTGATGCTCAGGTGGATGCCACGCTGCAGGCGCTCCAGCTGTTCCTCGCGCTCGCCAGGTTGCAGACCCCGGTAGCGGCGCATCAGTTCCACCTGCAGGTGGTTGAGCGGCTCGATGTAGGGGAAGCGGTGCGCGATGGAGCGGGCCAGCGAGGGGTTGGCAGCGAGACGGTCCGACTCGCCGGTGATCTGCGACAGCGCCTGCGCGGTGGCCTCGTACTCGGCGCAGATGGCGGCAAAGATGCGCTTGCCTAGCTTCTTGTCCTCAACGAGGTCGACGTAGCGAGCAGCCAGCTGCAGGTCGGTCTTGGCCAGCACCATGTCCAGGTTGGAGAGCAGGGTGCGGAAGAAGGGCCATTGCTTGTGCATCTTGCGCAGCAAGGCGAGGCGCTTGGCGGGGTCCTCGGCGAGGAAGGCGGCCACGCCCGAGCCGAAGCCGCACCAGCCGGGCAGTGCCACGCGACTCTGACCCCAGCTGAAGCCCCAGGGGATGGCGCGCAGGCCTTCGATGGCCTTGGCACCCCCGCCGCTGCCGGGGCGCTTGGCCGGGCGCGAGCCGATGTTCAGCTCGGCGATCTCGCGGATGGGCGTGGCCGAGAAAAAGTAGTCGGCAAAGCCCGGCGTTTCATAGACCAGCGCGCGGTAGGCGCCGAAGCTGGCGTCGCTGAGTTGCTGGGCGGCGTCCAGAAAGGCCTTGGGCGCGCTCTGGGTGGGGTGCAGAAGACTGGCTTCGAGCGTGGCCGCCACCAGGGTTTCGAGGTTGCGACGTCCGATCTCGGGGTGGGCGTACTTGGAGGCGATGACCTCGCCCTGCTCGGTCAGGCGGATCTGCCCGTTCACCGTGCCCGGCGGCTGCGCCAGGATGGCCTGGTAGCTCGGGCCGCCGCCGCGACCCACCGTGCCGCCGCGGCCGTGGAAGAGGCGCAGGCGCGGGCCTTGCAGTTCGTCGAACAGCTCCACCAGAGCCAGCTCGGCGCGGTACAGCTCCCAGTTGCTGGTGAAGGTGCCGCCGTCCTTGTTGCTGTCGCTGTAGCCCAGCATCACGTCCTGTTCGTTGCCGCTGGCTGCCACTAGCTCGCGCACGCCGGGCAGGGCGTAGAAGCTGCGCATGATGGGGCTGGCCTCGCGCAGGTCGGCAATGGTTTCGAACAGCGGCGAGACGATGAGGCTGCAGCGGGCGCCGCTCTGCCCCAGGCTGCCGCGCATCAGTCCGAATTCCTTGGCCAGCAGCAGCACTTCGAGCAGGTCGGAAACCGACTCGGTGTGCGAAATGATGTAGTGCCGAATGGCGTCGCGGCCGAACTGCTGCTGGGCTTGCAGCGCGGCTTCGAAGACCGCCAACTCACCTTGGGTGCGCTCGCTGTAGGTGGCCCCGACGACGCGCAGCGGGCGGGCCTCCTGCAGCAGGCGAAGCAGCAGCGCCCGCCGCTGCATCTCATCGAGCTCGCCGTAGGCGGCTTCGATGCGAGCGACGGCGAGCAGCTCGGCCACCACGGCCTCGTGCTGGTCGCTGCTTTGGCGCAGGTCCAAGGTGGCCAAGTGGAAGCCGAACACCTGCACGGCGCGCATCAGGGGCGCCAAGCGCTGGGCGATGAGCGCCTGCGCGTGATGGGCGCGCAGGGAATCGGCGATGACCTGCAAGTCGGCCAGGAAGGCCTCGGCGTCGGAGTAGGGATCCTGCGGCACCACGGCATGACGCAATGCCTCGGTGCCGGTCAGGGCATGGAGCGAGGCGGCCAGGCGCGCGTACATGCCGGTGAGGGCGCGGCGGTAGGGTTCGTCGTCGCGGTGCGGGTTGTGGTCGGCGCTGCGTGCCATGAACTGCTCCATGGCTGGCGTGACGCCGGTCAGGCGCAACGACATGCTCAGCTCGGCGCCCAGCGCATGCAACTCCGTCAGGTAATGGCGCAGCGCCACCTCGCACTGGCGCTTCAGCGCTTGGCGGATCGTGCCCGCGCCGACGTTGGGGTTGCCATCGCGATCGCCCCCGATCCAATGGCCCATGCGCAGAAAGGCGGGCAGCTCGGCACCAGCGCCCGGCAGGTGCTCGCCCAGCTCCTCGTAGAGCCTAGGAATTTCGCGCAGGAAGGTGGCCGGGTAGTAGGAGAGGGCGTTCTCGATCTCGTCTGCCACCGTGAGCTTGGAGTAGCGCAGCATGCGCGTCTGCCAGAGCTGGGTGACGCGGGCGCGCAGATGGTCTTCGTTGCGCTGGAGTTCACGTGGAGTAGCCAGGTGCTCGCGGGTGGCAATCAGCTCGGCTACGGCGCGCTCGGCATCCAGGATGCTCTTGCGTTGCACCTCGGTGGGGTGGGCGGTGAGCACCGGGGCGATGTAGGCGCGCTTGAGCAGGGCGACCACCTCGGTCGGGCGCACGCCGGCTTCGTGGAGCTGGTCGAAGCTCCACGCCAGCTGTCCGGGTTGGCGGTGGCCTTCGCGCTCGTGATGTTCGCGGCGGCGGACATGGTGGCGGTCCTCGGCGATGTTGGCCAAGTGCGAGAAGTAGCTGAAGGCGCGGATGACCATCACCGCCTGGTCGTTGGACAGCGACTTCAGCAGTTTGTCGATCTGCCGGCCGGCGGCGGCGTCCTGGGCGCGACGCCAGGCCACGCTCAGCTGGCGGATGCGTTCCACCAGTTCGTAAGACTCGCGGCCCTCTTGCTCGCGGATCACCTCGCCCAGCAGGCGGCCGAGCAGGCGGATGTCGTCGCGCAGCGGTTGGTCCTTGGCGGCGGTGTCGAGGTCTTGGGGTCGGCGGCGCGTCATGGTCGAAGGCTGTGGCATGGGGTGATGCCGAAATGTAATTGGGTTACAGGGTTTCTGGGGTATTGGTTTCTTCGCGAGCTCGGTCTGCCTTCGCCTCCCAGATAGAGTGACGGCCATGACCCAGACTTTGACGATTGCCACCCGCCAGAGCCCGCTGGCCCTCTGGCAGGCCGAACATGTGGCTGCACGGTTGCAAACCGAGTGCGGCGTGACCGTGCAACTCCTGCCCCTGTCCACCCGTGGGGACGAAGTGCTGGACCGCAGCCTGTCGAAGATCGGCGGCAAGGGTCTGTTCGTAAAGGAGTTGGAGGTGGCGCTGGAGCAGGGCCGTGCCGACCTGGCCGTGCATTCGCTGAAGGACGTGCCGATGGACCTTCCGGAGGGCTTCGCGCTGGCTGCGGTACTGGAGCGTGAGGACCCGAAGGACGCCTTCGTGAGCCCGCGCTTTGCGGACCTGGACGCGCTGCCGCAGGGCGCGACGGTGGGTACGAGCAGCCTGCGCCGTCAGGCGCAGCTGCTGGCACTGCGGCCTGACCTGCGCATCGAGCCGCTGCGCGGCAATTTGCAGACGCGCCTTCGCAAGCTCGACGAAGGCCAGTACGACGCCATCGTGCTGGCTGCGGCGGGTCTGCTGCGCCTAGGGATGTCAGAGCGCATTCGCGCGCGCTTGCCGCAGCTCTTGCCGTGTGCGGGGCAAGGGGCATTGGGCATCGAGACCCTCGCTTCACGCACCGATGTGCAGACGCTCTTGCAGCGCTTGGCGCATAAGCCCACGCAATGGGCCTGTGCAGCGGAGCGGGCGGTTTCGCGCCAACTGGGCGGTAGTTGCAGCGTGCCGCTGGCGGCGCATGCGGTGTGGGCTCAGGGCGGCAGCCACCTGGCGTTGCGCGCCGCGTTCGGCCTGGAGGATGGTCGGCTGGTGCGCGCTGAGGCCAGTGCCGATGTCGGCGACCAGCCTGCTGCCGAGCGCCTGGGTGTGGCCGTGGCCGAGCAACTGAGCGCTGGCATCCGCGCGGCCGGCGCATCGTGACCCACCCGCTGGTGCTGACGCGTCCAGCGGCACAGGCGGTCGACTGGGCGCGGCAGTTGGAGGCGCTGGGCGTGGAGGTGCGCAGTTGCCCGTTGATCGATATTGAACCCGACCCGCCCGGCTGCGCCGCAGCCTGGGCCGCTTGGCCCGAGACAGACGCTGCTTTTTTTTCCAGTCCTGCCGCCGTGGCCGCCATGGGCGACGGCCCCTGGGAGCGCCTGCCGTTGGCCGCCTGCGTGGGGCCCGGC
The DNA here is from genome assembly GCA_017302655.1 of Burkholderiales bacterium. GTDB lineage: Bacteria > Pseudomonadota > Gammaproteobacteria > Burkholderiales > Burkholderiaceae_C > Inhella. The sequence goes on along the minus strand of JAFLDE010000005.1, from coordinate 36,573 downwards.
ACCGCAGCCGCGCTTCGCGCGGCGGGCGCGCACAGGGTGCTCAGTCCGCCGCATGATGCCAAGCTGTTCGATTCCGAGCACTTGTGGCCGCTGCTGCAGGAGGCAGGCCCGTGGTCTGGGCGTCGCTGGCTGTGGCTGCGCGGCGAAGGCGGGCGCGACTGGTTGATGCAACGCCTTCAGGACGTGGGTGCCGTGCTGCGCCCAATCGGCGTATACCACCGCATGCCACCCCGTCTTTCGGCTGAGGAACTGGTCGCAGCGCTGGCGCATCCAGGCCTTTGGCTCTTCAGCAGCAGTGAAGCCATGGCACACCTGGCGCAGCGCTGTCCGCGCCAACTGGCGCTCCATCCTCCGGCCGCTCTGGCCACCCATCCACGCATCGTAGAAGCCGCCGAGCGCCTGGGAATGAAGGCCACTTTGGTGCGCGCCGAACCGCTGGCCGTGGCGCAGGCGTGGCGGGACTGGTGCGCCAGAATGACCGCATGAGCCACGACGCAGGATCCGCCCCTTCAGCCCCAGTCTCAGAGGCACCCGGCCCCGAACTTTCATCAGGCAATTCACAAGCTCGCGCTCAGGTTTCGACAGTCGGTCCTGGCAACGCGCTGGCAGCCTTGGGCTGGGTCTTGCTGGCGAGTTTGACGCTGGGCGCTCTGTTTCTTGCTTGGCAAGGCAGCAACCGTTTGCGCGATTTGGAGAAGGAACTGGTGCAGCGTCAAGCCACCAGCCAGAGCGTGGCTGTGGAAGCCAAGCAAAGTGCCGCTGCGAACACTGCGCAGCTTCGTGAGCTGGCGGCCCAGTACACGTTGCTCGACGCCAAACTGGCTGAGGTGTCGTTGCAGCGCGCCCAACTTGAGGAACTGCTTCAGTCGTTCAGTCGATCTCGGGATGAAAACATCGTCAGTGACCTGGAGGCGAGCCTGCGCCTGGCGAGCCAGCAGATGGTGCTCGTGGGCAGTGCTGAGCCATTGATCGCGGCACTCAAACAAGCGGAGGAGCGCCTGCAGCGCCACAAGCAGCCACGCTTGGAAGGCGTTCGACGTGCGCTGCTGCGCGACCTCGACCGTGTGCGCGCCGTGAACGCAATCGACCCGGGCACGCTGGCCATGCGCCTGGACGAGGTGGCACGCCTGATCGACGAGTTGCCGCTGCTCAGCGAGCCACATCGACGCGAGCGGCTCAGTGCTAGCAAGGTCGAGCCCGTGGAGCAGGCAGCTAGTGACGCTTGGGCGCGCTGGCTGCAAGGCAGCCAAGTGATGGGCGAGCGCATCTGGGAGGAGATCAAGGGCCTGATTCGCGTTACACGCATTTCTCAACCTGAAGCCATGTTGCTGGCGCCCGAGCAGGCCTTCCTGCTGCGCGAGAACCTGAAGCTGCGTTTGCTCAATGCGCGGCTTGCTTTGCTCACCCGGCAGCACGAGGCCGCAAGACTGGACCTCGCGGCTACGCTGCAAGCGGTGCAGCGTCACGCTGACACCCGTCAACGCCGCGCGCAGCTGGCGATGGAACTGCTTCAGCAAGTACAGGCGCAGGTACGCCCGATCAGTTGGCCTCGCCCCGATGACAGCTTGGCTGCGCTTGCGGCCGCCGCAGGCGTGGTGCGTTGATGCGCGGCGTCGTCTGGCTCACTCTGCTTTTCAGCGTGGCCGTGGTGGCGGCTTTGACGCTAGGGCGCAATGACGGGCTGGTCAGCCTGTTCTGGGGTGGTTGGCGTATCGACCTTTCGCTGAACCTTTTTCTGGTGGTGGTCGTGGCGGGTTGCATGCTGATGTTCTTGGCCTTGCACGCAATGCGCAGCCTGCTCACACTTCCGACCAAGGCCAAGGCTTGGCGCCAGGCACAACGAGAGCGAGGCGCGCAGTCTTTGCTTCGGGAAGCGCTGGTGCACTTGTGGGGTGGTCGGTACGCGCGAGCGCAACGCAGCGTGCACCGCTTGCTAAGTCTGCAGGAATCTACGGGAGAGGCTTCGCCAGACCGTGGTGCGCTGGCCCTGGCGCACCTCCTGGCGGCGGAAGCAGCGCACCGCCTACAGGACCGCGTCCAGCGCCAACATCAATGGGACGCGGCGCTCCGGGAGGCCCTTGACGGAGAACAACGCGACGCTGCTCGTCTGCAGGCGGTCGGTTGGGCGCTCGAAGATCGCGATGCGAACCGCGCCCTGGGCTTGCTTGGCGAACTGCCTCCTGGCACTGCACGGCGCAGCCACGCCATGCGTTTGCGTTTGCAGGCTGCCCGGCTGAGCGGTCAGACCCTGGATGCGCTGCGGAGTGCCAGACTGCTGACGAAGCATCAAGCCTTCGCTCCGGGGATCGGTCAAAGCCTCGTTCGTTCCCTGGCCCTTGAATGGCTCGATGCCGCACGCGATGCCGATCAACTTCGTCAGGCTTGGGTGCAGTTGGAGCATGCCGAACGTCGCGATCCCTACGTGGTTGCGCGTGTTGCTCTCCGCTCGGTGGCCCACGGTGCCGTAGCGGATGCACGCCTTTACCTGCGCCCATGCTGGGACGAAATGCGCCAGTTGAGCGATGAAGAGCGAGCCGCCGTGGCGCTGGCGACGCTTGCTTCGCTTGAAGGTTTGGGTGTTGACTGGCTGGCGCGCTTGGAGTCTGCGTGCCAAGCCTTTCCGCGCGACCCTCATGTCGGCTTGGTCATGGCCCATGCACTGGCCGAACTGCAGTTGTGGGGCAAGGCGAAGCAACACTTGACGACCGCCGCCGCGGACCTTCGACTGAGTGCAGATCTGCGTCGTCGAACTTGGCTGCGCTTGGCAGACATGGCGGAACATGCCGGTTCAGTGGATGAGCGGCTGGCTGCGATTGAGCAGGCTGCGCGGGTGAACTGAGCGCTCCAGTGCGGCTTCTCCGCTTCGTTGGATGTACGCAAAACCAAAGTGCGTGCGGTGACCTCTTGAGCGTCTGCTATAGTCCCATCTCTTTGCTGTGCGGCTGTAGCTCAGTTGGATAGAGTACTTGGCTACGAACCAAGGGGTCGTGGGTTCGAATCCTGCCAGCCGCGCCACTGCAAAGAGATTTGTACCTCCATGGGAGGTACGGACACAGGCGGCTGTAGCTCAGTTGGATAGAGTACTTGGCTACGAACCAAGGGGTCGTGGGTTCGAATCCTGCCAGCCGCGCCAGACAACGCAACCGGCTTGACCTGCAAGGGTCAGGCCGGTTTTGCTTTGCGGGGACTGATTGAGTTTGATGCGATGAGCAAGGCCTTCACGCGCGAGATTGAGAGCGACGACGAAGAAGACAGCGAAGCCCAATCGGCCTTGCCGTTGCCTGCGGGCACTCGGAACTACATGACTCCTGCAGGGTTCTCAGCATTGCGAGCTGAACTCCTGCAGCTCTTGGACGAGGAACGGCCAAAGGTGGTTGAGGTGGTCCATTGGGCGGCAAGCAACGGCGACCGCAGTGAGAACGGAGACTACCTGTACGGCAAGAAGCGCTTGCGTGAAATTGACAGGCGAACTCGTTTTCTCACCAAGCGTCTGGAACGCGCTGAAGTCGTGGACCCTTCGGTGCACTTCGGTTCGGAGCAGATCTTCTTCGGCGCTACGGTGACCTATGCCGACCAGCATGGGGAAGAGCGCACCATCACCATCAAGGGGGTGGATGAAGTGGACTCGCTGCGTGGGGAGGTAAGTTGGGTCGCTCCCGTTGCGCGGGCGCTCATCAAGGCAAGGGTGGGCGAGGAGGTGCGTCTGCACACTCCGGCTGGCGACCAAACGCTCGAGATCCTTGCGGTCAGCTACCCTGCCCCGGCTTGACGCGTTGCACGCGACGCACAACAGACTGGCGTCTGATGCTTCGCAACACCTCGGCCAGGTGGTGGCGATCTTTCACTGATACCAGCATGCGCATCTCGGCGGTTTCGCGCTCGAGGCCGCTGTCCTTGTCCATTTCGACGTGATTGATGTCCGCTTCGGCGGCACTTACAGCGGCGGCAACCTGAGCCAAGACCCCTTTGGCGTGTGTCAGCAAGAGGCCAATTTCAGCGACAAAGGGCCTCGAAATCTCCTCGGCCCACGCCACCCCGATCCAGTGCTCGCTGTCTCGCTGGAACAGTCGTCGGCCGATGGCGCAGTCAGAGGTGTGCACCATGAGGCCTTCCCCTCGCCCCAGGTAGCCGCGGATTTCGTCACCGGGAATCGGATGACAGCAGCTTGCAAAGCGAACGGACGCTCCCTCACTGCCATCGAGCAGCACCCCATCACCCAACGGGTCGTCACTGGCGAACCGCCCCATGCTAAGCAGCACAGCGTCGGGATGATGTCCGTCCTCCTTCAGCATACGAGCCAGTTGTTTGGCCACGATACCAGCGATCTTTCGGCCAATGCCAATCTCAGTCAGCAGTTCGTCGGCCTGACGTAAACCGGCCCAGCGCGCAAGCTGAAGCCAGAGAGCGGCACTTTTTTCATCGTCTCGAGGTGGCAGCGCCAGCCCTTCCGCACGCAGGGCCTGAGCCAACATCTTTTGCCCAAGTTCGCGTGCTTCCTCATGGGCAAGCGTGCGCAAGTGATGACGTATCTTGGAGCGTGCACGGCCGGTCCGGACAAAGCCCAGCCAATTGGGATTGGGGCGCGCATGAGGTGCTGTGACCACTTCAACCACATCGCCGCTGCGCAATTCGTATCGCAAGGGCACCATTTCCCCATTGACCTGAGCGGCTACGCAGTGATCGCCAACGCCGGAATGGATGGCGTAGGCGAAATCGACCGGTGTGGATCCCTTGGGCAGGTTCACGATGCGCGACTTCGGCGTGAAGACGAAGATCGAGTCCGGGAACAAGTCGATGCGTACATGCTCCAAGAACTCGCCGGCATCCCGTGTATCAGCTTGGATGTCAATGAGCGATTGCAAGAGCTTCGAGCCCAATTGCTGCGCCTCTGCGCTGCCGCCCTTCAGCTTGTAGGTCCAGTGCGCGGCAACCCCTTGTTCGGCCACAAGGTGCATGGTCTCCGTGCGAATCTGAAACTCCACTGGGGTTCCCAGAGGGCTCAACAGCGTGGTGTGCAGGGACTGATAGCCGTTTGCCTTCGGGATGGCGATGTAGTCCTTGAATCGACCTTCTTGTGGGTTGTATAGCCCGTGGAGCACGCCCAGCGCCGTGTAGCAATCCAGCCGCTTGTCCACCAGGAGTCGAAAGCCAAACACGTCGCCCACCTTGGCAAAGCTGGTGTGCTTGGCTCGCATTTTTTTGTAGATGGAGTAAAGGGTTTTCTCGCGACCTTGAACCCTTACCGAAATGCCAGCCCGCGAGAACTCCTTTTCGACCTCAGTTCGAGTCCTCTCCACCACATCCCGCCGCGTACCACGGGCACGCTCTAGTGCCCGCTCCATGGCGGCATAGCGCCAAGGGTGGATGAAGCGAAAACTCAGGTCCTGCAGTTCACGGTAGGTCTGATTCAGCCCCAGCCGGTGCGCAATGGGTGCGTAGATGTCGAGTGTTTCCTGCGCGATGCGGCGCTGCTTTTCGGTAGCCATCGCATCCATGGTGCGCATGTTGTGCAGTCGGTCCGCCAATTTGATGAGCACCACGCGCACATCGCGAGCCATCGCGAGCAGCATCTTGCGGAAGCTCTCGGCCTGAGACTCCTCCTTGTTGGAAAACTTGAGCTTGTCGAGTTTGGTCAGACCATCCACAAGCTCCGCAGTAGGGGCTTCGAAGCGCTCAATGAGTTGGCTCTTGGTGACGCCACAGTCTTCCATGGCGTCGTGCATCAGCGCCGCCTGAAGCGCCTGCACGTCGAGCCGCCAGCCGGCGCAGATGCCGGCAACGGCCAACGGATGGGTGATGTAGGGTTCGCCGCTCTTTCGACGCTGACCCAAATGGGCCTCGTCGGCAAATCGGAAGGCGTCGCGAACGCGACGCACATCTGCTCGACCTAGGTAATCGAGTTGCGGAAGGAGTGCGTCGAATGATGCGGGATTGGCTGACGGCGCATCTGCCCCCGTCCGCGTGGCTCGCGACAGGGGCCATTTCAACTCGGTCAAGCTCTTGAGCATGGCCCGAATTTACCGGAGCGGCCATGGGCCAGGAGCAAGCAAAGAAAAGGGCGCTCCTAGGCGCCCTGACATCAGTGTCGGAAGAGGATCAGACCGGCACGCGGCGCAGCATCTCAACACCAACCTCGCCGGCAGCGATTTCGCGCAGTGCGGTGACGCCCGGCTTGTTCTTCGTTTCTACCTTGGGCGAGTGGCCCTGGCTGAGCATGCGCGCCCGGTAGGTGGCTGCCAGCACCAGCTGGAAGCGGTTGGGGATCTTTTCCAGGCAGTCTTCGACAGTGATGCGGGCCATGAGTTGTTCAGTCTTTCAATCGCAGAGATCTAGGTCGCGAAACACCGTCGAGCGGTGCCGCAGCTGTGCCGCGTATTTTAGCCGCTGTGCGTGGACGATTGACTTCAAGTCGAAAAGCGCCGTCTCGAAGAGTGCATTGACAACCACGAAATCGAAGTGCTTGGCTTGAGCTACCTCGTTACGGGCAGCGCTCATACGGCGTTCGATGACCTCTGGTTCGGTATCGCCACGGCGCATCAGGCGCTGCCGCAGCTCTTGCCAACTTGGAGGCAGGATGAAGATCAGCACTGCGCTGGGGAACAAGCGCTTGATCTGCAGGGCGCCTTGGTAGTCGATCTCTAGAACGGTGTCCTCGCCTTGGGCCAAGCGTGCCTCGATGCCCGCGCGCGACGTGCCGTATAGGTTGCCATGCACTTCCGCCCACTCGACGAAGGCTTGTTCAGCAATGAGCGCCTGAAAGCGGTCGCGACTGACGAAGTGGTACTCACGGCCATCCTGCTCTTGCCCGCGTGGAGCGCGCGACGTATGCGAGACGGACACCGACAACTTGGCCTCGATCTCTAGCAGTGCCTTTACCAAGCTGGACTTTCCAGCACCGCTGGGTGCCGCGACAACGAAAAGACTGCCAGGAGGCTCTTGATGCGGGTCGTTCATCGACAGGGGGGTCTAGGCTGGGCGAACGCTTCGCCGAACTGGGATTTTCGCTCAGCAACTGGGAGGCTTGGCCGCGTCCCGGGCAGCATGACGGATCACTCGATGTTTTGTACCTGCTCGCGCATTTGCTCAATCAGCACCTTCATGTCGACCCCCAGGGTGCTCAACTCCAGCGCCGTCGATTTGGAGCCGAGGGTGTTGGCTTCACGGTGCAACTCCTGGATGAGGAAGTCCAGGCGCTTGCCGAGTTCCCCACCCTTGTGCAACTGCGCTTCGATCTCATCCAGGTGCGCGCGAAGTCGAGTCAATTCTTCCGCGACGTCGATGCGAAGCGCGTGTGCCGCAGCCTCAGCCAGCGCTCTTTCTTGCGCGGAGCCGGTGTCGGCACTGGCTCCAGCCTGGGCAAGGGCATCTCGCCAGCGCTCCAGGAATCGCTGCTGCTGCTTCTGCACCAGTGCAGGCACCATGGGCTCGGCACGTGCGGCGAGGGATCTCAGTTGCGCGATGCGCTCTTGCAGGGCGGCTACCAGTCGCTCGCCCTCGCGGCGGCGGGCCTCAGCCAGTTGCCTCAGAACGGCCGCAGCAACGTCCATCACCGACTCATCACGCCAGCGCACCGAGCCCTGCAGTTGGCGGCTCCAATGCAGCGCTTCCTGCACCGAAAGTGTGCGTGCATTTGGCAGAGCTGCTAGCACTTCGCTTTGCCACTGGTCAAGCTGACGCAGCACAGCGTCGCTCACTCCCAAAGTAGACACCGCTTCGCCCGCCTGAAGCGAGACCTTCAACTCAACTTTTCCGCGTCGCACATGACGTGCCACGGCTTCCCTCAGCGCTGGTTCCAGATGGCGCATTTCATCAGGGAGGCGAAGTGTGAGGTCCAGGAAGCGTCCGTTGACGCTACGCACTTCGAACAGCATTTGCGGCGCCTCGCCAGCACTCGTTGTGGAATCCGGCGAGCTGCTTAGCTCGCTGGCATATCCGGTCATGCTATAGACTCGCACGATTCTCTCTGGCTTGCCTTAGACCCTTCATTATGTCAAAGCCGAAACCAGCCCCCTTGCCCGCTGGCACTGTGGTGGGCGGTTACCAGATCATCAAGAAGCTGGCGGCCGGCGGGTTTGGCGTGGTTTATCTGGCCGAAGACCCTGAGCACCACTTGGTGGCCATCAAGGAGTATCTACCCTCCAGCTTGGCTGAACGCAGCCCAGGGGAACTGGTGCCCCGTGTGAAGCCAGACAAGCTGCCCTTGTATCGTCTTGGCTTGCGCAGTTTTTTCGAGGAGGGGCGTTCGCTGGCGCAGATATCGCACGCCTCCGTGGTGTCTGTCCTCAATTTCTTGCGTGAGAACGAAACCGTCTACATGGTGATGAATTATCTGCAGGGTGATACCCTGCAGGACTTCATCGTAACGGCGCGCGACCTGAAGCGCGACAAGGTTTTCAGGGAATCCACAATCCGCTCGCTATTCGATGAGATTCTGAAAGGCTTGCGGATAGTGCATCAGCACAAGATGCTGCATTTGGACATTAAGCCCGCCAACATTTTTATCACCAATGACAATCGCGCGGTGATGCTTGATTTTGGTGCCGCTCGAGAGGTGCTCTCCAAAGAAGGAAATTTCATCCGGCCGATGTACACACCTGGGTTTGCCGCACCTGAAATGTACCGCCGTGATGGCTCCTTGGGGCCGTGGACTGATATTTATGCGATTGGCGCCTGCATTTACGCATGTATGCAGGGTTATCCGCCAAATGACGCCCCGCAACGCCAAGAGAAGGACCGCCTCGCATTGAGTCTGTCTCGTTTGCGAAACGTATATTCAGACAATTTGATCGAAGTGGCTGAATGGTGCATGGCGCTAGACCCTCTTGCGCGTCCGCAATCAGTATTTGCTTTGCAAAAAGAATTGGCCCGTGAAACCGAAAGGCGTTATACAAAGCTCAGTTTCAGTGAGCGCCTGAAGATGCAACTTGAGAATATCAAGAGCGGGGCCAAAGCGTGAGGTTTGGCGTCTTCCAAGTCAGTCGCAAAGGCGGTCGAGAGAAGAACGAAGACCGCATGGGCTACTGCTACACGCGGGACGCCGTGATGTTCGCCTTGGCTGATGGCATGGGCGGTCATCCAGAGGGAGAAATGGCAGCGCAATTGGCGCTCCAGACCTTGGCTTCACGATTCCAGTTGCTCGCCAAGCCGAGATTGCCAGACCCCAGCGCCTTCTTGCGCGAGTCGGTGATGCTGGCGCACCAGGAGTTGTTGGCTTACGCCAAGGGAAGAGGATTGGCCGACACCCCACGCACGACGGTTGTGGTGTGCATCTGCCAGTCCGGTGCGGCGTACTGGGCGCACTGCGGCGATTCACGGCTTTACATCCTTCGCGAAAGCGAGCTGCTGGCGCGGACACGAGATCATTCCTACACCGAACTCCAGGAGGCCCTTGGTCGCGGTGCTGACAAGGTCAACCGCAACGTGCTGTTCACATGTCTTGGCAGCCCAGGCAGACCCATGATCGATATCCAAGGTCCTTTGACCCTCAAGGTGGGAGACCGCTTGATGCTCTGCTCTGATGGTCTCTGGAGCCAAGTGCAGGACGGCGCGATCATCGACATGATCGGAGCTCGAAACCTGCCGGATGCCGTGCCGGATCTCGTGGAACTTGCCCTGAGGCAGGGAGGCGCTCGGTCGGACAACGTGACCGTGCTGGCACTTGAGTGGGAAGGTGAGGACGAGCCGGCTCCCGAGAGCGAGGGCCTGTCTACTCGCAGTCTGCATGAGTCGGCCTTCGCGACCACGATCCAATCGGCCTTGCTGGAGCAAGTGGAACCCAAGGTGCAGCTGGACGACGATGAGATCGAGCGCGCAGTGGAAGAAATCAACGCCACCATCAAGCGCGTAGCACAGAAGAAAGGCTGATTCCCCATGAACCCAGGATTGCGTGCCGACGGACGGCGCGAGGACGCGCTGCGCCCGGTCCGCCTACAACGCCACTTCACCCGCCACGCGGAAGGGTCAGTGCTGGTCTGTTTCGGCGACACCCAGGTGCTGTGTACGGCCTCGGTGGAGGAGCGCGTGCCGCCGCACCGCCGTGGCAGCGGGGCAGGTTGGGTCACGGCCGAGTACGGCATGCTGCCGCGTGCAACCCACACGCGGGGCGACCGTGAGGCCGCGAAGGGCAAGCAGAGTGGCCGCACCCAGGAGATCCAGCGCCTCATCGGTCGCTCGCTGCGCGCGGTGTTCGACCTTGGCAAGCTCGGTGAACGCACACTGCAGATCGACTGTGACGTGCTTCAGGCTGATGGTGGCACACGTACGGCGGCAATTACGGGCGCCTACGTCGCCGCCCACGACGCCTGCACCTGGTTGCGGGAGCGCGCGCTCATCACGGAGTGGCCCTTGCGCCATGCGGTGGCTGCGGTCTCCGTGGGGCTGTCCGGCGGCGTGCCATTGCTGGACTTGAACTACGAAGAGGACTCCAGTTGTGACACCGACATGAACGTCGTCATGACCGATGCCGGCGGTTTCATTGAGGTGCAGGGGACGGCTGAGGGCGAGCCCTTCTCGCGCGAACTCCTGGATCGGTTGCTGGCGCTTGCCGCTCGAGGGATCGGCGACTTGCACGCGGCACAGCGCACGTCGCTAGGCTTGTGAAACACCGGCTGCTACTGGCGTCGAACAACGGCAAGAAGCTCGCCGAATTGCGTTCCCTGCTGGAGCCGGCGGGGATTGAATTGCTGGCGCAAGGCGACTTGGCGATCCCCGAGGCCGATGAACCCTTTGATACCTTTATCGAGAACGCGTTGGCCAAGGCGCGCCATGCGGCTCGAGCCAGTGGGATGCCGGCGCTTGCCGATGACTCCGGGCTGTGCGTCGACGCGCTGCAAGGCCTGCCAGGCGTGCGCTCCTCGCGCTTTGCGCTCGACCACGGGGCAGGAGCAGGCGATATGGCAAACAATGCTTTGCTGCTGGATCGCTTGGCTTCCATTGACGAGCGAGGCGCTGCTTTCGTCTGCGTGCTGGTGGCCTTGCGCCATGCGGCCGATCCTGAGCCCCTGATCGCCCACGGCCGTTGGCCGCTGCGGGTGTTGCGCGAAGCGTGGGGCGAAGGGGGCTTCGGTTACGACCCGATCGTGCAAGGCGTTGAGCAAAGCGAGGGCTCGGTGGCCACGCTGGCGCAAGCCGAAAAGAACCGACGCAGCCATCGCGCTCAAGCCATGCGGGTACTGCTGCCGACGATACGTGAGCGCTGGCAGTGGTGAGCAGCGAGCGCTTGCGCGAGCTGATGCGGCCTGGCACGCTGCAACTTGCCGCCTTGCCGCCGCTCTCTCTCTACGTGCATTTGCCTTGGTGCCTAAGGAAGTGCCCGTACTGCGACTTCAACAGCCATGAGCGGCCGAGCGGACTGGACGAAGACAGCGCCCAGCAGTACTTGGCCGCACTAAGGGCCGACCTCGAATCTGCCTTGCCCCTGGTATGGGGCAGACCGGTGGTGTCGGTGTTCATCGGGGGCGGCACGCCCAGCCTGTTCACCCCGGCACAAATGGCGCAATGCCTGAGCGAGTTGCGAGCCCGCCTGCCGTTGGAGGCGGGTTGCGAGATCACGCTGGAAGCCAACCCCGGGACCTTCGAACGCGACCGTTTTCGCGGCTACCGCGATGCCGGCGTCACTCGGTTGTCGATTGGCGTGCAGAGTTTCAGCGATGTGCAGCTGAATCGCCTGGGGCGCGTGCATGACGCGAATCAAGCGCTCAACGCCGTGGAAGAAGCCAAGGCCTGCTTTGAGCGCTTCAACGTCGACTTGATGTACGCGCTGCCTCAGCAAAGCCTGCAAGAGCTAGCGAGTGAGCTGGATACCTTGTTGCAACTTTCGCCGCCCCATTTGTCGCTCTACCACTTGACGCTGGAGCCGAACACGCGCTTTTTCAGCAACCCACCAGCGGTTCCGGACGCCGATCTTGCTTCTGAGATGCTCGACCTGATTTCTGAGCGAACCAGCCAGGCAGGTTGGCAGCGCTACGAAGTCAGTGCCTATGCTGCGGATGTCTCTCAGCGCAGCGTCCACAACCTCAACTATTGGGAGTTTGGTGACTACCTCGGCATTGGCGCCGGAGCGCACAGCAAGCTCAGCTTTCCTCATCGTGTGCTGAGGCAGGTGCGCTGGCGTGAGCCTCGCCAATACCAGCAGCAGGCGCTGACCGGCAGCGCCATCAGCAACGAGCACGAAGTCGCCCGCGCCGATCTGCCTTTTGAGTTCGCGATGAACGCCTTGCGCTTGCGAGAGGGCGTGCCGCTGAGCCTTTTCACCGAGCGAACCGGCTTGCCGCTGTCGGCGCTTCAGCGCGGCCGCGAGCAGGGTTTGGCCAAGGGGCTGCTGATGGATGATCCCGCCCGCCTGCAGGCCAGCCCAAAAGGGTTCGACTTCCTCTCCGACCTTCAGCAGCTCTTTCTTTAGACGCGATTCAGCGAACCGCCGGACGCACGCAGTTTTTCCAACAAGCGTGGCGCGATGTCCTTAAGAGCCAGCACTTCGTGCGCCGCCCCGGCGGCAATCGCCTCACGCGGCATGCCGAAGACCACGCAACTTGCTTCGTCCTGGCAGAGATTGAAGCTCCCCGCATCGCGCATTGCGCGCATGGCCTGCGCACCGTCGGCGCCCATGCCGGTGAGCATGATGCCCAGTGCGTTGGGGCCTACCACCCGTGCGGCCGAATTGAACAGTACCTCGACCGATGGCTTGTGCCGGTTCACCGGCTCGCCGTCCACCACGCGCGCGATGTAATTGGCACCCGAGCGCTCGACGCTGAACTGCTTGCCGCCCGGAGCCAGGTAGCCGTGCCCCGGCAAGATGCGTTCGCCGTCGCGTGCTTCACTGACCCTGATCTTGCACAGCCCGTTCAAGCGCGCCGCATAGCTGGTCGTGAATCCTGGAGGCATGTGCTGCGTGATGCAAACCGCTGGACAGTCGGCCGGCAGATTGATCAGCACGTCTTTGGTTGCTTCGGTACCACCAGTGCTGGCGCCAATGAAAATGATCTTCTCAGTGGAAAGCCGACCCACATTGGCCACCACCGGAGCCGGTGCAGCCACACCGCCGTTCGGCGAAGGGGCCGGCGCGCGGCGCACATGGGCCTTGGCGGCCACACGGATCTTGTCCGTGATGTCTACCGCGAGCTGTCGAATGCCATCCGCCACGCCCACCTTGGGCTTGGCCACGAAGTCGACGGCGCCAAGCTCCAGAGCCTTCATCGTCACCTCAGCACCACGCTCGGTCAGCGTGCTGACCATCACCACTGGCATCGGCCGAAGGCGCATGAGGCGCGAAAGGAAGTCGATGCCGTCCATGCGGGGCATCTCTACGTCGAGGGTGATCACGTCCGGATTGAGCTCGCGAATCATCTCGCGCGCGATGAGTGGATCGGCGGCGGCGCCGATGCAGGTCATGTCCGCCTGCTTGTTGATGATCTCGGTGAGGATGGATCGCACCAGCGCCGAGTCATCCACCACCACCACACGGGTCTTCGCCATCTTGTCGCGTCTCTCAGAACAAATCGATCGAACCACCGTTGCTGGCCACCGGGACCACCTTCTGCACGGCGCTGCGATCCTGCTGAAGCAGGGCATCGCTCGCGGCCGCCAGACGCTTGACCATCGCCTTACCGCTGCGCGGCAGATAGCAAACCTTGCGCGGGTACACGTCCATGACGTCCTTGCTCACCACCGGAATGCGCTCCGTTTTCAGAAAGTCGAGCACGAAGTTGGTGTTGCGCTCGCCGACATTGAGGCTGCTCATGCCCGAGATGACTGCCCCGCCCCCGAAGACCTTGGCTTCCATCCGGCTCTTGCTGGCGCCTTTCTTGAGCATTTCGTTGATCAGCAACTCCATTGCGAACAGGCCGTAGCGGCCCGACTCGCCATTGCCCTCAGGGAGCATGAAGTGATTGAGCCCGCCCACATTTGCCGTGCGATCCCACAGGCAGGCGGCGATGCAGGAGCCCAGGGTTGTCTGGATCAACAGGTCCTCCGTGTCCACGAAGTACTCGCCGGGTAGCACCTTCACGGCTGGCGCCTTGAAGTGAGAGTCGTAGAAGAAGAACGAGGCTTCGCCGTTCTTGCGTGCCTGACCTTTGAGTCGGCTGAGCCATGCATTGGCGGCGGCGCCACCGCCCAGGGCAGACGCGCCGGCGGCAGCTGGGCTGACGGTGTTCATTCAGACTCGCTCGTAAATGGTTTTGCCGCGCAGGCGGAACAGGTCCTTGGCTTCGGTGAAGTTCTCCGAATGGCCGACGAAGAGCAGCCCCTTGGGCTGCATGACTCGGTGAATGCGTTCCAGCACCTTTCGCTGGGTGGGGCCGTCGAAGTAGATCATGACGTTGCGGCAGAACACCATGTGGAAGGGGTCACCGAGATTCCACCGGTCGTGCATCAGGTTCAATGGCCGGAAGTCAATGCCCTTGGCCAGTTCGGGCTTGAAGCGGATACGGCCTGCATTGGCGCCGGTGCCGCGCATGAAGAAGTGGCGGAGGCGTTCCGCGCTCAGGCCTCGCGAGTCCGCGGCATAAACGCCACGCTTGGCCGTGGCCAAAACCTGGGTGTCGATGTCTGAACAGACCAGCCCGACCTGGGACATGGAGCGCAGGCTCTCGTGGCAGATCATGGCGATGGAGTAGGGTTCTTCGCCCGTTGAAGCCGCACAGCACCAGATGCGCACCGCTTTGCCCTGAAAGGGTTTCAGTTCCTCGGCCAAGGCGTGGAAATGGTGCTCCTCGCGAAAGAACGAAGTAAGGTTGGTGGTCAGGCAGTTGACGAACTCCTGCCATTCCGGCGCATCGGCCGGCCCGCGTTCCAGTGCATCCAGATACGGAGCGAAGGCCCGGTAGGGTGTGTCACGCAGGCGGCGGGACAGCCTCGAATACACCATGGCCTTCTTGCCTTCATGCAGGCTGATACCCGCATGCCCGTAAATGAGTTTGCGCACACGCTCGAAATCAGCGTTTGTGAACGAGAACTCCTGGTCAACGGTGTCTGCGCTCATGGGCACTCACAGGAAGGCATCTAGACCCATTGTGAGAGTGCTTTGGGCCACCTTCCCTCGGTATCGTCACGTAGGGCGCTACCTGAAGGACGAACTGGGGGGCGCTGCTAGACTGGATTTCAATGACCGCGCCCCCTTCCAGTTCGCTTCCCGCCCTGCGCCAGTTGAAGCTGGATGATGCGCTGGCGCTGCTGGACCAAGCCGGTGCGCTCCTGCCTGATGCTGAACCGTACAGCGTGCGATGGCTCCAAGGCATCATTGATGCGCTGGCTGACCTCACCAGCCGCGACCCGCTCACCGGCTTGGTGAATCGGCGCAGCTTCGAGATGGCGTTGGAGCGTGAAATCGATCGGGTGGCACGCGCGGGTGAGCCGGCGCTGCTTCTGGTGCTGGACATCGATCACTTCAAGAAGGTCAACGACAGCCACGGTCATGCAGCCGGCGACGTGGTCATCCGCACCGTGGCCGAGGCCATCCAGCAAGCGGTGCGGCCCATGGACACCGTAGCGCGAACAGGTGGCGAGGAATTCGCAGTCGTGCTGCCGAACTGTCCAAGCAGTTTTGGTCCCACGGTGGCTGAGCGGGTGCGTTCAAGCGTGGAGGCTTTGTCCATCGCGGTAAGTCATGGCGTGGTGCTGAGCGTCACTGTCAGCCTTGGGGGCGCTTATGCGCCTCAGTGGGTGCGGTCTTCGCCGCTGCTTTGGATGGAGCGTGCCGACCGCCAGCTCTACCGCGCCAAGGCTGAAGGGCGCAACCGCGCCTGCTTCGAGCCGCAAGTCGACTCGGTGGTCAGCGCCGACGAGAAGAGCCTGCTCTTTGCGAGCCAACTTCAAGAGGACCAGCCGACATGACGGCGAGAACCCTGGCCATCACCAGCGGCAAGGGCGGGGTCGGAAAGACCTTCGTCACCGCCAATCTGGCCTGCGCGCTGGCGGCGCGCGGGCAGAAGGTGCTGGTGCTTGATGCCGATCTGGGCCTGGCCAACCTGGACGTGGTGCTGAACCTGCACCCCAAGCTCACGCTGCATGACGTTTTCACCGACAAATGCACGCTGGAACAGGCCATCGTGCCCGCGCCTGGCGGGTTCAATGTGCTGCTGGCTGGATCCGGCATGGTCGAGTACTCGCGCCTCACGCCCGAGGTGCGCGAGCGCCTGCTGCGCATCATCGAGCAGGTGGCGCCCCGTTATGACTGGGTGTTGATCGACACCGGCGCCGGCATTTCCGATGTCGTGCTCTATTCCGTGAGCCTGGCGCAAGACGTGCTGGTGGTCGCTACGCCGGAACCCACATCGCTGACCGACGCCTACGCCACCATCAAGGTGCTGGCCACGCAACAGGAACGGCGCAGTGTCGGTCTGGTGGTCAACCAAGCCGGGCGCATTGGGGAAGGGCGCACCATCTGCACCCAACTGTCTGCGGTGCTGGCGCGCTTTGTGGCAGCCAAACCCGGCGCCCAAGGCTTCAAGCTGGAGCTTTGGGGCGAGGTGGCCATCGACCCGGCCGTGCGGCAGGCTGTGCTCAAGCGACAGCTCTTGCTGGAGATGCTGCCTGGAAGCGATGCTGCCCAGGGTGTCAAGGCCTTGGCGACCAAGCTCCTGGCGTGAGTGGCAACGCGTTCGAGTGGCTCGGCGGCGAGGCGTCCGTTAGAGCCCTGGTGGATCGCTTCTACGACTTGATGGATCTGGAGCCGGCCTACGCCGAACTGCGCGCCGTACATGGTCCCAGTTTGGAATCCGCCCGCGACAAGCTCTTTTGGTTCCTTTGCGGCTGGCTGGGCGGTCCTGGCCACTACGAGGCGCGCTTCGGCCATCCGCGGCTTCGGGCTAGGCACTTGCCGTTCTCCATCGGCATCCGTGAACGCGATCAGTGGCTGGCCTGCATGGCACAAGCCATGAAGGAGCAGGAGTTGCCAGCCGAGTTGCAGGCTCGATTGGAAGCCTCCTTCTTCAACACCGCGGACTGGATGCGGAACCGCTGAGCCGCGGCAGCGCGGTAGGCTCAGCCCTGCAGCAGCACCACCAGCGCGCCTGCTCCCCCTTCGGCCGGCCGCGCCTGCACGAAGGCCAGCACCTCCTCGCGCTGCACCAGCCAGCGACGCACCTTGACGCGCAGGATGCCTTCCTTGCCGGGTGAGCCATGGCCCTTGCCGTGCACCACCCGCACGCAACGCAGACCACGCAGGCTGCACTGCTGCAGGAACCGCCCGAGTTGTTCGCGCGCCTCGTCGCGACGCAGGCCGTGCAGATCGATCTGTGCCTGCAGGCTCCAACCGCCTCGGCGCAGTTTCTGGAGGGCGGCTGGCGGCACGCCGGGCCGGCGGAAGCTGAGCTCCTCGTCGGTCTCCAACAGTGAATCGACGTCGAATTCGTCTGACATGGCTTGCACAAAGGCCGCTTGTTCGTCGCGCTCCCGCTGTCGCGGCACGGGCAGCGGCTGTGGGGTTTCCACCTTGGCGCGAGCGGTCTCGTGGATGCGGGTCACAGGCCCGACCGACAGCTCGAACTGCCGCCGCTCGCGATCCAGCCGCAGGGCTTCCTCGTGCGCTTCGCGGGCCTGCCGTTCGCTGGCTTCGCGGCGCCGCTGCAGTTCGCGCTGAATGCCTCGAAGCTGTTCGGCATTCATATCAGGCCCCGCGTCGCCATCGACACCGCCTCGCCCGCGCTCACCACGAGATGGTCGAGCACACGAACGTCTACCAGCGCCAGGGCTGCCGCCAATCGTTCGGTCAGCACGCGGTCGTGCTGTGAAGGCTCGGCCACGCCGCTGGGATGGTTGTGCGACAAGATCACCGATGCCGCGCCATGGTGCAGGGCGCGCTGCACGACCTCTCGTGGGTAGACAGCCGCCTGGCTCAGCGTGCCGCGGAACAGTTCCTCCATGGCAATCAACCGTCCCTGCGCGTCCAGGAACAGCACCGCAAAGCACTCGTAGGGCAGGGCGCCGAGCCGCAATCGTAGGTAGTCGCCCACCTGCTCGGGGTTCTGCATGGCAGGCCTTTCCTGCATGGCCTGCGACAGGGCACGCCGCGCCAGCTCTCGCACCGCCAGCAGTTCGCTGCGCTTGGCTGGCCCCAGTCCCTTGATCTGCGCGAGCAGCTGCTCGTCGGCGTTCAGGAGACCGGCCACGCCGCCCAGTCGATCCAGCACGTCCTGGGCCATCTGCAGCACCGAACGCCCCGCCAAGCCAGTACGCAGCAGCAGCGCCAGCAACTCCGCATCGCTCAGCGCACCGGGGCCATGCGCCAGCAGTTTCTCCCTGGGGCGGCTGCTCTTGGGAAGATGATCGAGCGGCATGGTGCTGAATTCTAGAATTCGCCCCTTTCCGCAGGCCCACGCAAGGCTGAGCATGACCGTTCGAACCGTCGCCCCTGGCGACTTCCTGACCCTTCACTACCGCCTCAGCGGTCCTGATGGCCATGATGTGGTCAGCACCTTCGGCCAGCAGCCGGCCACCCTGACCTTGGGCAGCGGCGAACTCGCCCCCGCCTTGGAAGCCCGGCTGATCGGCCTGGGCGAGGGGTCTCGTCAGCGCTTTGAGCTGATGCCGGGCGAAGTCTTCGGACCTCGCAACCCGGAGCTCCTGCAGCAAGTGCGGCGCAGTCTGTTGGCGCAGTTTGCTGACCCTGACGAGCAGTACAGCGTCGGCGAAGTCCTGAGCTTTCCCACGCCGGATGGACAGGGGCAGTACGCGGGGCGGATCGTGGAATTGGGTGAGGAGTCCATCCTGTTCGACTTCAACCACCCTTTGGCCGGCTTGTCGCTGGCCTTCGAGGTGGAACTGGTGGGGGTTCTGTGATGCAGCAGTTGGGCGAAGTGCTGCTGGCCGAGCCGCGCGGCTTCTGTGCCGGGGTGGACCGTGCCATCGAGATCGTCGAGCGCGCGATCCGCAAGTTCGGTGCCCCGATTTACGTGCGCCATGAGATCGTGCACAACACCTTCGTGGTCAACGACCTGAAGGCCAAGGGCGCGATCTTCATCGAGGACCTGGCCGAAGTGCCGCCCGGTGCCACCCTGGTGTTCAGCGCCCATGGCGTGAGCCAGGCGGTACGGCGCGAGGCGGCCGAGCGGGGCTTCAGCGTGTTCGATGCCACCTGCCCGCTGGTCACCAAGGTGCATGTGGAGGTGGCCAAGCTGGCGCGCGAAGGCTATGAGTTCATCATGATCGGTCACAAGGGGCACCCCGAGGTCGAGGGCACGATGGGCCAGTTGAGCAGCGGCATCCATTTGGTGGAAGAAGTCGAGGACGTCGCACGTGTGCAGCTTGCGCAGCAGGTCAAGCTGGCGGTGGTGACCCAGACCACGCTCAGCGTGGACGACGCGGCGGAAATCCTCGCCGCCGTGCGCAAGCGCTTCCCTCAAGTCCGCGAGCCCAAACAGCAAGACATCTGCTACGCCACCCAGAACCGGCAGGACGCCGTGAAGGTGATGGCGCCGCAGGTGGATGTGGTGGTGGTGGTCGGTAGCCCGACCAGCAGCAACAGCAATCGTCTGCGGGAGCTGGCCGAACGCCTGGGCACACCGGCCTACATGGTGGATGGTGCCGAGGATCTGCACCTCGAATGGTTCGAGGGACGCAGCCGCGTTGGACTGACCGCCGGTGCCTCGGCGCCCGATGTGCTGGTGCAGGCGGTCATCAGCCGGCTCCGCGAGTTCGGCGCCACCAGCGTGCGCAAGATGGACGGCGTCCAGGAGCACACCCGCTTCCCGCTGCCGGTCGGCCTGGGCGACAAGTCCATGGCCGAGCTTTCGGGTTCCTGAGCCCGCGGCCTCTCATTCGTTTCCTTCCACAAGAACAAGGCATCCTGATGCTCGACATCAACCTCCTGCGCCGTGACCTGGACGGCGTTGTGGCGCGGCTGGAGAGCCGCAAGCAACCCCAGCCCTTCCTGGATGTGGCGCGCTTCCAGGCACTCGAAAGCGACCGCAAGCAAATCCAGACCCGCACGGAGGAGTTGCAGGCGAGGCGCAACCAACTCTCCAAGGCCATCGGCATGGCCAAGGGCAAGGGTGAAGACGCCACGGGCCTGATGGCGGAGGTGGGAGGCATCGGCGAAGAGCTCAAGGCCAGCGCCGAGCGGCTGGACGCGCTGCAGGTGCAGCTCAATGAATTGCTCATGCACCTGCCCAACCTGCCGCAGGACAGTGTGCCCCGCGGCCTTGACGAGGGTGGCAATCAGGAAGTGCGCCGCTGGGGCACGCCGGTGGCGCTGAGCTTCGCCCCCAAGGATCACGTGGATCTGGGAGCGCCCCTTGGGCTGGATTTCGAGACCGGTGCCCGACTCAGCGGTTCGCGCTTCAGCTTCCTGCGCGGGCCAGTGGCGCGACTGCACCGCGCACTGGCTGCTTTCATGCTTGACCTGCACACCCGCGAGCATGGTTACACCGAGTGCTACACGCCCTACATCGTGAACGGCGAGGCGCTGGTCGGTACCGGGCAGTTGCCGAAGTTCAAGGAGGACCTGTTCTGGGTCACGCGTGGTGGCAGCGACGACAGCCCCGAGCAGTACCTTATCCCCACCTCGGAGGTGTCACTCACCAACAGCGTGCGCGAGACGGTGCTGAAGGAGTCCGACTTGCCGATCCGGCTCACAGCACACACGCCTTGCTTCCGTTCCGAAGCCGGTTCGGCCGGCCGCGACACCCGCGGCATGGTGCGCCAGCACCAGTTCGACAAGGTCGAGATGGTGCAGATCGTGCGCCCTGAGGACAGCGACGCCGCGCTGGAAGGCATGGTCGGTCACGCCGAGAGGGTGTTGCAACTGCTGGAGTTGCCCTACCGCGTGATGTTGCTGTGCAGTGGCGACATGGGCTTCGGCGCCGCCAAGACCTACGACCTGGAGGTGTGGCTGCCGGCGCAGAACACCTACCGTGAGATCAGCTCCTGCAGCAACTGCGACGCCTTCCAGGCTCGCCGCATGCAGACCCGCTACAAGTCCGCGCAGGGCAAGAACGAGCTGGTGCACACGCTCAATGGCTCCGGTCTGGCGGTGGGCCGAACGCTGGTGGCCGTGTTGGAGAACCACCAGCGCGAAGACGGCTCGATCGGCATTCCCGTCGCATTGCAGCCTTACATGGGCGG
Source organism: Burkholderiales bacterium (assembly GCA_017302655.1). Classification (GTDB taxonomy): domain Bacteria; phylum Pseudomonadota; class Gammaproteobacteria; order Burkholderiales; family Burkholderiaceae_C; genus Inhella. The sequence goes on along the minus strand of JAFLDE010000005.1, from coordinate 15,513 downwards.
CCTCGCTGAGCTTCGCCTCTGAAAACTCGGCTATAGTCGCGGGCTCGATTGCCTGGAGCGGTGGCCGAGTGGTTTAAGGTACCGCACTCGAAATGCGGCGTGCGCCTAAAGCGTACCGAGAGTTCGAATCTCTCCCGCTCCGCCAACACGTGAGGAGCCACCCAAGCGGTGGCTCTTCTCTTTTCCGCATGCCCAGCGTCCCTTTCAGCCGCCTCCGATGGCCTTCAGCCCCTTCATGCAGGCTGAACGTCGTAGCTGGCCAGCATCGCGGCAACCTCAGCAGCGGGCATGGGCCGGCCGGTGAGGTACCCCTGCACTTGGTCGCAACCCAGGCCGCGCAGCGCCTGCAGTTGTGCGTCGGTCTCCACTCCTTCGGCGACTACGGCCAAGCCGAGCGAGTGCGCGAGCGCAATCACAGCCTGAACGATGGCAGCGTCGTCGCCCTTACCGGGCAAGCCACGGACGAAGCTGCGGTCGATTTTCAGGGTGCGGGCTGGAAACCGCTTCAGATAGGACAGTGAGGAATACCCAGTGCCGAAGTCGTCGATGGCGATGCGCACGCCCATCTCGGCCATGCGGCGCAGCAGCCGACGGGCGCGTTCTGGCTCTGCCATCAGAACGCTCTCGGTGAGCTCCAACTCGAGCTGCCCCGCAGGCAGACCGGCCAAGCGCATTGCCTGCCCCAGGTCGTCGAGCAAACCTGGGTCACCAAACTGGTGGGCCGACACATTGAGCGCCAGCGGTGGAACGCTCAGGCCCTGCGCACGCCAGCGTGCCAATTGTTCGCAGGCCTGTCGGATCACCCATCGACCGATCGGCAGGATCAGCCCACGCTCTTCGGCCAAGGGAATGAATTCGCTGGGAGGGACGAGGCCATGGCCCGGACGGTTCCAGCGCAGCAACGCCTCCAGGCCCAGAAGGCGCCCGCTCCTGGCGCATACCTTGGGCTGGTAATGCAGCAGCAGTTCGCCGCGCGCCAGACCCATGCGCAAGGTGGACTCGATCTCAAACTGCCGTTCAGCCCGCGCCGCCAAGCTGGCGTCGTAGAAGTTCACGCCGTTGCGGCCTTGCTCCTTGGTACGGTACATGGCCGCGTCGGCGTGCATCAACAGGGTGTCGGAGTCTTCGCCGTCCTCGGGAAAGAACGCCAACCCGATGCTGCCGGTCACCATGAAGCTGCGCTCGTGCAAGTGGATCGGCTGACCCAGCGTCTCCAGCAGAGCAAGCGCACGGCGGCGCAGGTTGTGGCGGTCGCCACAGGCCTCGAAAAGAAGCGCAAACTCATCGCCACCAAGTCGTCCCACGGTATCCACCTCGCGGACCGCCTTGCGCAGACGCGTGGCCATGACACGCAAGAGTTCGTCGCCGGCGGCATGTCCCAGCGTGTCATTGACGGTCTTGAAGCGATCAAGGTCCAGGAATCCGACGGCCATGGCGTGTCCGCTTCGTTTGGAGCGGCTCATCGCGCGCGTCAACTCCTGCAGGAACTGCCCACGGTTGGGCAACCCGGTGAGCGCGTCATAGCGAGCCAGGCGGTTGGCCTCGCGCGCGGCCAGCACTTCGGCCGTCACGTCTCGTGCCACCCCGCGGTAGCCCAGTAAGCCACCTTGCGTGTCGAACACCGGTTCTCCGCTTCCGCGCACATGCACGGCTCTGCCGTCGGGCCGCTTCACTTGGAAGTCGAAGTCACGAAAGGGGCGCCGTGCGACAGCGGCTATACGGAATTGATGCAGAGCGGGCTCGCTGGCTTCGAAGCCGTCCAGTTGGTCGATGCGACGGCCCAGCAGCAGTTCGGGCTGCAGACCCAGATCCTCCAGCAGGCGTCCTGACAGCTCGCAAATTCGGCCCTCGGCATCCTGCTCCCAGATCCAGTCCACCGAGAGTGCCAGCAGGCTGCGAAGGCGACGTTCGCTGCAGGCCAAGGCCGTCTGGGTGAGCTGGCTCTGCGCTTGCAGGGCACGCGAAATCGGCGCGGTGGTCAGCGCTGGGTGTGTGGATTCAGTGCTCAAAGTCGGCGGGGGGCTCGAGGGAGGCAGGGGCGCGATCGTCGCTGCTGGAAGCGAGGGACGCGGATAGGGCTTTCAGGCGCGCAAAGCCTGCGCGGCTTCGGTCACTAGGGCAGGGCCCTTGTAGATGAGTCCCGTGTAGATCTGCACCAGATCGGCCCCGGCTTCGCGCTTCGCACGTGCATCGGCCCCGCAGAGCACGCCACCGACGCCGATGATGGGGAAGCCCGCACCCAGTGCCGTGCGCAGCCCGGCAATCACGCGATTGCTGGCCGCTGCGACGGGCCGGCCGGATAGGCCGCCGGTCTCGCCAGCATGCTGGTGCCCGGCCACGGCGACGCGAGCCAAGGTGGTGTTGGTGGCGATCACACCGTCCACGCCGCTATCCCTCAATGTCTGGGCAATCACCGTCACCTGGGCATCGTCCAGGTCGGGGGCGATCTTCACGAACAGCGGCACCCTGCGGCCGCTCTGCGCAGCCAACTGCTCGCGGCGCGTCATCAGCGGGTCCAGCAACGCCTTGAGTGCTTCATCGCCCTGTAGGCTTCGCAGATTGGCCGTGTTCGGGCTGGAGATGTTGACCGTCACGTAGTCGGCGTGCGGGTACACGCCGTCCAAGCCTTTCAGGTAGTCGGACAACGCGTCCTCGATCGGCGTGGCGGCGTTCTTGCCGATGTTCAAGCCCAGCACTCCGCCCTGAGCGCGAAAGCGGTTGGCGCGCTGCACATTGGCAATGAACGCGGCCAGACCCTCGTTGTTGAAGCCCAGGCGATTGATCAGCGCCTCGTGCTCGGGCAGGCGAAACATGCGCGGCTTGGGGTTGCCGGGCTGCGCCACCGGCGTCACCGTACCCACCTCAATGAAGCCGAAGCCCATGGCCCCCAGGCCATCAATGGCGCGGCCGTTCTTGTCCAGCCCGGCAGCCAGCCCCACGCGGTTGGGGAAGCGCAGACCGGCCAGGGTGACCGGATCGTCCACGCGCCTTTGACTCCAAGCGCAGGCCCAAGGGGTGTGTTGCAAGCGCGCCAGGCTTTCCAGGGTCAGCTCGTGGGCGGTCTCGGGGTCGAGGGCGAACAGCGCGGGGCGGGCGAAGGCGTAGGGCAGCAGCATGGGCATTACAGGGAACAATGCGCGCCATTCTCTCTGGGCCCCGCCATGAAGCGCCTCGACGACCCTATGCACGACCATGAAGCCGGCAGCCTCGACGCCACTGCCGACAGCACCCGAACCGACGACACCCGCATCCGCGCCGTTCGCCCCCTCATCAGCCCGGCGCTGCTGCTGGATGAGCTACCGGTGTCCGAGAACGCACTCGCGCTGGTAGAGCGCACGCGCCGCGACATCGGCGCCGTGCTGCGTGGCGAAGACGATCGGCTCATCGCCGTCGTCGGCCCCTGCAGCATCCATGACCACGACCAAGCCATGGACTACGCCCGCCTCCTCAAGGGCTGCGCCCACGAACTGGGCGATGCGCTCGTCGTCGTCATGCGCGTGTACTTCGAGAAGCCGCGCACCACGGTGGGCTGGAAGGGCTACATCAACGACCCGCGCCTGGACGGCAGCTTCCGCATGAACGAGGGCTTGCGTCTGGCGCGCCAGCTCTTGCTCGACGTGCTGGAACTCGGCCTGCCCGCCGGCACAGAATTCCTCGACCTCCTGTCACCGCAGTACATCGCCGACCTCATCGCCTGGGGCGCGATCGGCGCGCGCACCACCGAGAGCCAGAGCCACCGACAGCTCGCCAGCGGCCTCTCTTGCCCAGTTGGCTTCAAGAACGGCACCGACGGCAGCGTGAAGATCGCGGCCGACGCTGTGCTCGCCGCGCGAAGTGGCCATGCCTTCATGGGCATGACCAAGATGGGCGCCGCCGCCATCTTCGAGACGCGCGGCAACGAGGACTGCCACCTCATCCTGCGCGGCGGCAAGACGCCCAACTACGACGCCGCCAGCATCGAAGCCGCCTGCCAGGCGCTCAAGAGTGCCGGCGTGCGCGAGCAGGTGATGGTGGACCTGAGCCACGGCAACAGCAGCAAGCAGTATGAGCGTCAGATCGAGGTCGGACGCGACATCGCTGGCCAGATTGCAGGTGGCGAGCGGCGCATCTGCGGCGTCATGGTGGAAAGCCATCTGCAGCCCGGTCGCCAGGACCACCGCGAGGGCGAGCCCAAGGGCTTGCTGCGCCCGGGCGTCAGCATCACCGACGCCTGCCTGGGTTGGGCGCAAACCGAGCCCCTGCTGAGCGAACTGGCCGACGCCGTACGGCGCCGTCGCGCGGCCTGAGCGGCTGTCTCGAAGGACGGGTTCAGGCCCTGGGCGTCCGCGAACCGCCGCTGGCGATCCAATCCGTCACCCCCTCGCGCCGGTGCACCTCCTGCAGTGCCGGCCGCGCCCGCATGCGCTCGCTGTAGGCGGCGAGCTGCGGCCAGCACTCGGCTGGTCGCGGCATGTTGCGCGACCAGCGAACCAGCATGGTGAGCAGGAAGTCAGCGGCGCTCACGGCCTCACCGAGCAGGTAAGCGCGGTCATCGGCCAGTGCATCGTTCACGCGGCCCCAGCAGGCTTCAATGACGGAACGCGCCTGGGCCTTGGCGGCTTCTTCCTGACCCGCGCCCGCCGGCTCCTGCGGGTAGAACCAGGCGCGGAACGCCGGCATCAGGGTGTTGGCCAAGTGGAACATCCATTGCAGGTAGGCGCCGCGTTCCGCGCTGCCCAGTGCCGGCGCGAAGCGGCCGTGGCGCTCAGCCAGCCACATCAGCAGCGCGGCGGCCTCAAAGTGTGGCTGGCCGTCCACCAACAGGGTGGGTACGCGTCCGTTCGGGTTCAGGCGCAGGTACGCGGGGGTCTTGTGTTCCTGCTGGGCCAAGTCCAGCAAAGTCAGATCGAACGCTTCGCCCAGTTCGATGAGCATCCAGTGCACGCACAGGCTGGCGGTCGCCGGTGCGGCATAGAGGTGGTAGGTTTTCATGGATGGAGTGTCAAGTGGGTGGGACGTATCCTCGCGCATCCCCCAACCGGAAGACTTCATGAAGCGCTTGCTCGTTTGTTCCGCCCTGCTTGCTGGCTTGGCTGTCGCCCAGGCTGACTCCTTCACTTCGTCAGCCTCCAGCCTGGCGTCGAAGTCGGTGGGCAGCCTGTCCGATTCGCTGGGAGATTCCAGCGATTCCAGCGGCGGCGGCAAGCAGGCGGCAGCCGGCCCCTACACGGTGACGCGCGTGGCGCTGGCCGAGGACGGTCGTGTGCAACTGGCCTTGGCTCCTGCCGGCGGCGACGGCCAGGCCACCACACTCACACTGCGCCTGCCGCAGGCGCTGGTGCAAGAGCAAGGCCTGCGCGCCGGCGACGGCCTGCACCTGTTGGCCAGGCCCTACGGCATGGCCGTGGCGCGCACGGCCGAGGCCAAACCCTTCTTCCTGGCCGTTCACGACCCGCTGCTGCGCGACTTCGAAAGCCGCAAGATTTGATCGCTGCTGCGCTGCACCGCGCAGCGCTGCTGGGTTGCTTGGCGCTGGCCTCGGCAACGACGGGGGCATCCACCTCCCTGCGCTTCTGTGCGGGTGAGACCGAGCGCGATGCGACCCAGCAAGACCGCGTGCTGCAGGTGGCCGCCAAGCTGCGCGAGCAGCTCGCGGCGCATGGACAACCGGCGGCGTTGCTGGCCAGGGCAGGCACGCAGCTCGGCCGCTTCGGCCTGCGCTACACCCACGCGGCCCTGGTCCTGGAAGATCATCCGCTGACGCCTTGGGGTGTGCGCCAGCTCTACTTCGCCTGCGACGAACGCCGCTCGCGCCTGTTCGACCAAGGGCTCGCCGGCTTCCTGCTGGGCGCCGACGACCCCGATCGCGGCTTTGCCTCGCTGCTGCTGTTGCCGGCGCAGGCCGCGGAGTCGCTGGCCGCCGCCGGGGCCGACCGCGAGCAGGCGCTGGCTCTGCTCGATGGCGAATACATGGCCAATGCGCATCCGCAGGATTTGCTGCGCCAGAACTGCAATCAATGGCTGGCCGAGTTGCTGGCGCTGGGCTGGGGGCAGGCTGCGGCTGGCACCGTCGTGCCCAACTCCGCGCGCGCCCAGGCGCAGGCCCAATTGCAGCGCTGGGGCTACGCGCCCGAGCCGGTGCATTACGGCTCGCCCATTTGGCGCTGGCTGGCCGTCTTTGTGCCCTGGGTGAGCATGCAAGGGCACCCGGCCGAAGACCTGGCGGCGAACCGCCTCGTCACCAGCCTGCCGCCTGACCTGGAGGGCCTGACCCAACGCCTGTGGCCGGCCGCTTTGCGGGTCGAACTCTGCTACACGCCCAGCCACTGGGTGCTGCGCCGTAACGGAGCGCCGCTCAGCGCCGACTGCCGCGCCGAGGCCGGGGACGAGTCCGGACGGTTCTAGCGCGCTCCGTTCACTCGGCCACGCCCCCGCTCGCGCCGCGCAGGTCCCGCCCGTCGCAGCCCGCTTCGCCTGTCCGGCGTGGCTGGGCAGCATGCGCTCCATCCCAACCGCCTGATGGAGCCAACCATGTCCAGCCCGCACCTTCGCCCCGTCTTCAGCAGCCTGCTGGCGGCCTGCCTGCTCAGCGCCATGCCGGCAGCGGCGGCAACGCTGGAGATCGAACTGAGTGGATTGAACAGCACGGACGGCCGGGTGATGGCCGCGCTTTACCAGCAGGCCGATCAATGGATGAAGAAGCCACTGACCGGCGCCATCGCCCAGCCGCTGCCCGACGGCCGGGCTGTCCTGCGTTTCGAGAACCTGCCCGACGGTGACTACGCCTTCAGCGTCATGCATGACGTGAACGGCAACGGCAAGCTGGACGCGAACGCCCTGGGCATTCCCACCGAGCCCTTCGTCTTCTCCAACGGCGCCATGGGCCAGTTCGGCCCGCCCAAGTTCGAGGCCGCGCGCTTCAGCCTGAAAGGCGACACCGTGCTGCGCCTGAGCCTGCGCTGAAGAAAGGAGCCAGCCATGCAACGCCGTCAATGGCTCACCTTAGCGGCCGGCTTGGTCGGTTCGACCGCCAGCAAACTAGCCTGTGCCGCGCGGGACGAACTGAAGACCGTCCCCTTCGGCCGCAACCCTTGGCTCCAGCCGCTGCGCGGCTATGTCGATGGGCTGGACCGCGTGGCCGAAGGCCTGGGCGAGGGACTTCGGGTGCGCGGCCGGCTGCCGGCGGGTCTGGCGGGCACGCTGTTCCGCAACGGACCTGGCCTGTTGGAGCGCGGTGGCAAGCGCTACGCGCATTGGTTCGATGGCGATGGTCTGCTGCAGGCCTGGCGCTTCGAAGGCGATGGGCGTGTGACGCACCAGGCGCGCTTCGTGCAGACGCGCAAGTTCCGCGCCGAACAGGAAGCCGGCGAGTTCCTCGTGCCCGCCTTTGGGACACGTATCGACGCCCGCCTGCCGGTGCGCGGCCCCGACGACATGAACACCGCCAACACCAGCGTGACGATGCAGGCCGGCCGTCTGTACGCGCTGTGGGAAGGCGGCTCGGCCACCGAGCTGGATCCGCAGACCCTGCGCACGCTCGGGCCGCGCGCTTGGGCGCCGGAGCTGGCGGGAGTGCCCTTCAGCGCGCACCCCAAGCGCGAACCCGACGGCACGCTGTGGAACTTCGGCACCTTCGCCGGCAAGCTGGTGCTGTACCAGATCGGCGCCGACGGCACCCTGCAACGCAGCCAAGTGCTGGCGCTGCCGGGCGCGCCCATGGTGCACGACTTCGTCGTCACCGAGCGCTTTCTCGTGTTCTTGCTGCCCCCGCTCTCGCTGGATTTCGCCAGCTTGCGGGACGCGGGCAGCAGCTTTGCCGGCGCCATGCGCTTTGACGCCACCCAGTCCACCCGCGTGCTGGTCATCGACAAGCCGACGCTGCAGCCCCGCCGCCAGTTCGAGCTGCCGGCACAGTTGCTTTTCCATTTCGGCAACGGCTGGGACAGGGGCGATCAGATCGTGCTCGATTACGTCAGCACCGATGCCCAGGAGTTCCTGTCTGGCGACTTCAACAGCATGCTGGGTGGCGAGCGCGACCTCAGTCGCTCGGTGCCGCGCATGCAATTCCTGCAGCTCGACCTGGCCAGCGGCCGCACGCGCCAGCACGAGCGGCCTGAAGGGCTGGAGTTCCCGCAGGTCGATCCGCGCGTCGTCGCGCGCCGACACCGCTACCTGTACAGCCCTGCCATGGGGGCTGCCAGCACCCACAGCACGCCGGAACGTTGGGGCTTCTCGGCCGTGCAGCGCCTGGATTTGCGGCGCGAGCACATCGAGCGCTTTGATTTCGGCCCCTACGCGGTGGTTGAGGAGCAACTGCTTGTGCCCAAGCCGGGCAGCAGCCAGGAAGGGCAGGGCTGGCTGATCGGCACCGGCTTCGATGTTCGCGCTCAGCGCAGCTTCGCGGTGGTGTTCGACGCCGAGGCCATCAGCGCCGGCCCACTGGCGCGCGTAGATCTGCCCTATTGGGTGCCGTACGGCTTCCATGGCCACTTCCACCCCGCCTGAAAGCAACACGGCCCGGTAGAAACCGGGCCGTGGCGTGGGGCGAAGCGCTTCTCAGCCCGGGTTGCGTCGACGCATCCAGACCAACAGGGCCAAGCCGCCGGCCATCAGCGCGTAGGTGCCGGGTTCGGGAACTGCCGTCACGGTCAGCTCACCCGAGTAGATTGCACGCGCCTCGGCGGTCCCCGTCAGCACCACCGTGAACGGCGCTGCATCCACGCCGAAAGCGGCGCCCGCCGTGATGGGGCCTAGCGTGGCTGTGGCGAACGGCGTGCCGTTCACGGTGCCGCCAAATCCGGTGACGAACTGCGCGCTCACGCTGAACACGAAGTTGTACAGACCGGGCGCAAGCCCGGTGAAGGTGAGGGTGTCATCGCCACCGTCCAGCACCGTCGCCAAGCTCGAGAAGCTGGCCTGACCGCTGGAGAGGTTGATGACCTGATCGGCAGACCATGCGGGGGAGGCCATGGCCAAGCCCAGCACAGCAGCGGCAAGGGCGGAACGATGCGTCATGACTAACCCCGGGTATGGTGACCGGCGAGATTGTGCCGGCCTGCTTCGATAAGGGCTATCCCCTGGTCTGGAGGCAGGGTTTCTACTTCCCCGCCCGGACGCCCCTTCGGTGCTCGCGGCCGCAGCCACCCGCGCTGGCGCGCGTGGTCCTGCTTGGCCCAGCACGCCACCGGTTCCACAGACGGCTGGCAGCGTGCGAGGAAGTAACTGGTGGCGCTGCTGCGTCGCAGCATTCCGGCATGATGGGGACATGGTCGCCGCCCACTTCCCGCTCACGCGCCACTCCCTGGAGCTGCATCAGGAGCTTCACGCGCGGCCCGCCCTGCCGGCGCGTTCACCTTGCGTGGTGTCGTACTGGATTCAGCACGGCATGGCCGGCGAGGTGGCTGACGCAGCGCTTCTCCAGCTGTGCCGAAGCGTGGGCGCTGCCGAGCCGATGCCGGGCGTGCGGCATGCGCGCGTGCAGGGCCCGCAGTGGCAGCTGAAGTTCGAACGGCATGGCGAGTTCGTCAGCTGGCAGGTGAACCGTCCGCTGGACCTGCAGCCGCTGCAGGGCGATGAGCCGCTTCAGCGCCAGCAACTGCAGGCCATCGACGCCTTGCAGGAGCTGCCAGCTGCCTTTTTGCAGTGCCTGGCCGGACCTGACGCGGGGCAGATGCTGGCCGCGGCCCATGTGCTGCTGCTCGACGCGCGCCATGAGGAAGGGGCCGCCACCCGCCTGGCCCGCCTGCTGCGGGGAGCCAGCAGCCAGGGCGACGACAGCGCCGCCCTGATGGGCGCCACCATCGGCGACGGCCGCAGCGCCGCGCTGCTCACCCCCTTGCAATTGGGCGCCGACGGCTTCACGCGCTACTACGTGCTCGACTTTGACCTGCCTCCCGACCAGGCCGCACGTGAGGCGCAGCGCCTGTGCGAGATTGAGGCCTATCGCATGCTGGCCATGCTGGGTTTCCCGCTCGCCCAGCAGGAGGCCCAGCGCCTGGGCGCGTTGGAGCAGGAGTTGCAGACCGCGGTGGATGCGATGAGCCAGGCCGGCGCAGGCGGCGACGATTCGCAAGCCTTTGCCGCGCTCACTCGCCTGGCTGCCGAGGCGGAACACGCGGCCGCGCGCACTCGGTACCGTTTTTCGGCCACACGGGCTTATCACGCCATCGTGCAACAGCGCCTGGCCGACCTTCGCGAGCAGCGCATGCCCGGCGTGCAGACCCTCGGCGGCTTCCTGGCGCGCCGCTTCGCCCCGGCCATGGCCTTCGTGGTAAGCACCGAACGCCGGTTATCCGATCTCGGCGAACGCGTCAACCGTGCGTTGGCGCTGGCGCGGGTGCGCATCGAGGCGCAGCGCGAGCAACACAACCAGGAACTGCTGCGCCTGCAGGCCGAGCGTCAGCATGAGCAGCTGCGCTTGCAGCGCACCGTGGAGGGCCTGTCGGTGGTGGCCATCAGCTACTACGCGCTGGGCCTGGTCGGCTACATGGCCAAAGCCCTGCAGAAGCTGCCCGGCCTGCCGGCCTGGGTGCCCGGGGCCGACGCCCTGGTGGCCGTGGCCGTGCTGCCGGTGCTCGCCATGGTGGCCTGGGGCCTGCGCAGCCTGCGCCGGCACGCCTGATCAACGTTCTCTGAGGCGCTCCAGCGCCTCGCGCACCGGCCCCGGGATAGGCACCGGCCGCTGGCTGGCACGATCCACGTACACGTGCACGAATTCACCGACCGCGCAGGCCAGCGGGTCCTCGTTGCGGAACAAGGCGGTCTCGTAGCGCACGCTGCTGGTGCCCAGTTGGAGCACACGCAGGCCGACCTGTACGCGGTCGGGGAAAGACACCGGGGCCAGGTAGCTGCAGCGGTTCTCCACCACCAGGCCGATGCAATCGCTCTGGCCCGGCGTCAGCAGGCCGGCGTCGATCAAGTGCCGGTTCACGGCCGTGTCGAAGAAGGCGTGGTAGCGCACGTTGTTGACGTGGCCGTACACATCGTTGTCGTCCCAGCGGGTCGACAGCTCGCACCACCAGCGGTAGCGAGTGCGCGGGCTGCGTTCGGGTTTGTTCATAGGGCGCTGGCGTAGAGCTCGCGGGCGTCGGCGCGCGTCAGCGGCCGAGGGTTGTTGATCAGCAGCCGGGTTTGCAGCATGGCGTCGTCGGCCAGGCGGTCGAGGTCGCCAGCCTGCACGCCCACGTCGCGCAGGCGGGTGGGCAGGCCAAGGCGCGCGCTGAGGGCTGTCATGTGCTCGATGAAAGCGGTGCAGGCAGAGGTTTCGTCCCGTCCGGCTCCCAGGCCCAGGTGGCGCCCCAATTCGGCATACAGCAGCTCCGCCTGCGGTGCGTTGAAGCGCAGCACCGGCCCGAGTACCAAGGCGTTCGACAGCCCGTGCGGCACATGGAAGCGCGCGCCCAGTGGGTAGGCCAGGGCGTGCACCGCGGCCACCGGCGCATTCGCGAAGGCCATGCCGGCCATGCAGGCACCGAGCAGGGTCTGTTCGCGCGCCTCCAGGTCCTCGCCTTCGGCCCAGGCGCGCGGCAGCCAGCGGTCCAGCAGGGCCAGCGCCTGCAGAGCCAGCGCGTCCGACATCGGGTTCTTCAGCCGCAACGAGGTGTAGGCCTCGATCGCATGCACCATGGCGTCGATGCCTGTGGCGGCCGTCACCGCCGGGGGCAGGCCCCTGATCAGCGTGGCGTCCAGCAGGGCCAGGTCAGGCAGCAGCCAGGGCGAGACGATGCCCTGCTTGGTGTCCGCGCCGGTGGTGACGATGGCGATCGGCGTCACTTCGGAGCCAGTGCCCGCCGTCGTCGGCACGAGCACCAGCGGCAATCGAGGCCCGCTGGCCTGGTTCACGCCGAAGGTGGCCGGCAACTCCTGGCGGCTGCCGGCCAGCAGGGCCACCAGCTTGGCGCTGTCCAGCGAACTGCCGCCGCCCAAACCGATGACCCCGTCGGCACGGTGCTCGTGCGCCAGCGCCAGCGCTCGCTCCACCACCTCGGGTGGCGGGTCGGGCTGCACGGCGTCGAACACAGCGAGCGCGACACCTGCCTCGCTCAGCGCGGTACAGCAGGGCTCGGCCAGGGCACGCACGCCGGGGTCGGTCACCAGCAGGGGGCGGCGCATGCCGGCCAGCCCAGGCAGCCACTCGGCCAGGCGCTGCGCCCCGCCGCGCGCCACCACGATGCGCGGCACGCTGCGGAATTCAAAAGAGGTGGTGTGCATGGGGCCGATGCTGCCTCATTGCAGCCACACCCCTGAACTGAAGCTCCAACTGCGGCGGATCTCGACCACGTCGTAGCTGGCGGCAAGCAGCGGCGGGAAGGGCGGGTAGGGGGCCAGCTGCAGCACGGCGCGGCGCACCGCCTCGTCGAGCGCGGGCACGCCGCTGCTGGTGACGAACACCACCGACTCCACCGTGCCATCGCGGCGGATGGCCACGGTGACCAGCGGGCTGCGGTGCGCCTGACGCGCCGCCTCGCGCATCAGTTCCGGCCCCAGGTTCAGGTTGATGCGCCGGCCAAAGGCCTCGGCGTAGGCGACCAGCTCGGCGTCGGGGTCGATGCGGCCGAAGAGTCGGCCGCGGCGCTGGCTGCTCCAGGAAGATGGGCGCGTGTCCGCGGCCGCGCTGGCCGAGGGGGCTGGCCGTGCGGCAGCGGCTTTGGCGGCGGCTTCCCGCTGCGCGGCCTCTTCGTCAAGCTGTCGCCCGATTGCTCGTCGCGCCGCCTCTCGCCGGGCGTCGTCCACCGCACGCTCGGCCGCGACCCGGGCCGCTTCAGCGCGCGCGGCGTCCGCCCGAGCCATTTCGGCACGAACCGCCTCAGCACGAGCCGCCTCAGCACGAACCGCCTCAGCACGAGCCGTCTCAGCACGAGCCGCCTCAGCACGAGCCGCCTCAGCACGGGCGGCCTCAGCACGGGCGGCCTCAGCACGAGCGGCTTCAGCACGGGCGGCTTCAGCACGGGCGGCTTCAGCACGAGCCGCCTCAGCACGAGCGGCTTCAGCACGAGCGGCTTCAACACGAGCGGCTTCAACACGAGCCGCCGCAGCACGCGCGGCTTCAGCACGGGCGGCCTCAGCACGAGCAGCTTCTGCACGAGCAGCATCCACACGAGCGGCCTCAGCGCGGGCGGCCTCAGCACGGGCGGCTTCAGCACGAGCGGCTTCAGCACGAGCGGCTTCAGCACGAGCGGCTTCCGCACGAGCAGCTTCCGCACGAGCGGCCTCAGCGCGGGCGGTCTCAGCTTGAGCGGCAGCGAGTCGAGCAGCTTCGATGCGCGCAGCCTCCACCCGCGCCGCCTCGGCACGGATCGCCTCAAGCCGCACGGCTTCGCGCGCTGCCAGTTCTCGGCGCTGAGCCTCTTCTGCGGCAGCCTGGGCTGCCTTTGCGGCGGGAGAAGGCTCCGGTGCCGACGCAGCCACCGGACTCAGCTGGGTCCAAAAGGCGGCGCGCGCTGGAGCGTCCAGCTTCGGCACGCTGCGCACAGCAAGTCGCGGCAGGCCTGGCGCCGTCAAACCCGGGAGCAGGGTCGCCGCATCAGTTGGCGACGCTTCCGTGGTCGGCTCGGTGGGGATGGGGGGCGGCGCTTCGGTTGACGGCGTGGTGCCGAGTTCGACCTGCGGCACATCCGGGGCCGGGGGAGCGACCGGTGCAGGCGGTGCAGCCACTGCTTCCAGCGGCGCATCGACCGCTGCTGGGGCTGCGGCGGGTGCCTCAGCAGGCCAGCTTGAAGGCGTGGGCGCCGTGGGTTCGGGCAGCACCGGCTGCTGCGGCAGGGGCGTTGGCAACTCCATGCGCAGGGCGGTGGCCTCGCCTCGCCGCTCCAGCCAGGGCAATTGCAAGCCGGGCAGGCCGGGCCCGGTGCCGCCGAGGCTCAGGCTGAGCAGCAGCACGTGCGCGAGCACCGAGCCGATCAACGCGCCGGGCAGCGGGCGACACGGGCGGTTTGTGGGCAGCGCGGGCAGCCAGGGCGCGGGAGACAGGGCGGCGGTCAAGAAGCCGGAAGAGTCGGTGCGGGGGGCGCGATTCTCTGCCGGTCGCAAAAAGCGCAGCGGCCCCTGCCGGGGCCACTGCATCCGCTCAGGTGGATCGTCAGTGCTGCGATGCCAGGCGTCGCCGCGCCAAACCGCCCAATGCCAGCAAGCCCAGGCCCATCAACGCATAGCTTTGTGGCTCTGGAACGGCGGTCACCGTGCGTTCGAACGCCACGCCTGGGTCCAGGTTGTTGCCGGTGCCGATGGTCATCGCGTCGTAGACATAGCCAGTGTTGCCGTCGATGTCCAGGCCACGGAAACTCAGCGCGACCGCCGTGCCGTTCCAGCGATAGACGCCGGGCGTGGCACCGCCTGCCTTGGGCACGAAGAAGCCGAAGGTGTAGCTGTAGCTCTCACCGGCATTCAGGGTGAAGGCATCCAGGAAGTTGATCGACGGATGCTCGGGTGTGCTGTTCAAGTTGAACTGGAACTCGTACTCGCCTGCGTCACAGCCCAAGGTGAAGTCACCGTGACAGGTGTACCAGGTGTTCAGGTAGGCGCTCTCCACGCTCGCGAAGTCGCGCAACTCGTTCTCTTCCGTTTCCGGATTCCAGAACCATCCTTGCGTCGGCACGTCCTCGGGCAGGAAGCCGCTGAGTGGGTTGCTCGTGAAGGTCAGCGGCGCCGAGTCGGCGTCCAGCGTCAGGATCATTTGCACCGCAATGACCTGGTCGGCGGCCACTGTGCCCGTGCGCTGCGCGAAGGTCAGGGTGCCAGTGGGCAGGGCGGCGTAGGTCGGCAGGCTGATGAACGTGCCCAGCGCAAAGGCAGAAAGACCGTGGGTGAACTTCATGGCGATGCTCGGTGGAGTGACTGGTGGATCTTCGTCTGGTGCCACGGTGCGAGCAAGCGCTCAGGGGACGTCCCCCCCGAGGTGAAGGGGGACGGATTCAAATGCGCGCGAGCATCCGCATCAAGCCGCTGCGGCGCTCATCCGGGTTTGCGAGGACCTGGTGCAGTGCCGTGTCGCTGCCGATCAGCGAGAGACGCTGCCGGGCACGGGTGGCGCCCGTGTAGAGCCATTCGCGGCTAGGCCCGCCGCCCTGGGCTGGGGTCGGCGGCAGCAGCAAGAGCACGGCGTCGAACTCCGAGCCCTGCGCCTTGTGCACGGTCATGGCGAAGGCGCCTTCGAGCGCGGCGGGCAGCTGTTCCAGCGGAACACGCTGCAGGCTTTCACCGCGTTGCACGGCGGCTTCCAGGCCGCCTCCGGTCGAGGGCAGCAGCAGCAGCACGTCGCCGTTCACCCAAGGGCCCTGGTTGCGGGTGACGAGCAGGGGCAGGCCGAGCTGGGGTGGCGCGCCGGGCGGCAACGCGCCCTGCAGCTGCTGCGCGCATCGTTCGTTCAGCGCGCGCGTGCCCCAGGGGCCGTGATGACCGGCGCAGAGCACGCGGAAGGCGGCCCAGGCGCGCCAGACCTCGGCTTCGCTGCCGGTGCCCTGCCAAAGGCGCAGCAGCGCCTCCCGGTAGACGGCGAAGCCGGCCTGCAGCTGCGCGTCCAGCGGCTGGGCCGGCGGC
>JAFLDE010000049.1 GCA_017302655.1 Burkholderiales bacterium | reverse complement strand
GATCGCCCCCAGCGCTTGGCCGGGTTGCGTGAGGGGGGTCACCCCGTCCGCCTGGCGCAGCTTGGGTGGCGCCGTGAAGTCGTGGAACAGCCCTTTGCGGCCGGGATTGAACAGGCTGCGCGGGGGCCACCGCCACCACCTCGTCTTGCGCGGCACCCGCCACCGGCTTGGGGCCGAGCCGGGTGATGCGGCTGAGGTTGCGGCACACCGTGGGCACGATCAGGCACTGGCCGTCCTCGCAGTACACCAGGCCACGCTCCTGGTGCTCCAGGCGCCATTTGTTGCGGGAGACCGTGCGGCACACCGTGCCACGGCCGAAGTGCATGTCGCGAATGTCCGGCGCGTAGCTCGCTTGCCCGGAGATGCCATTGCGGCTGATGAGGGCGATCTCGTCATAGGCCCGCTCTTTCATCCGCGCCTTCAGTTTGGCCCGCGTGGCCGCTGGGATGTCCTGGTAGCGATCGACGGCAGCGACCAAGTCGCCCATGAAGGGGTTGACGCCCGGGCGATCCCAAGAGCAGGCGGGCAGACTGGCGGTGGAGGCGCTGGCGGCAAGGGCCAGCGAGGCGAGCAGGGACATGGCGAGTGCGGTTGAACCTGGGCAGTTGCCAGGCTGGCGCGCACTCTAGGCAGCCCCCTGCTCACCGCTTGTTGCAGTTGTCACACCGACCGTCTGTTCTCGACAGACAGGGGTGACGAAGCGGCACAAGCGCACAGAAACGACAAACCCGGCCGGAGCCGGGTTTGCGTGAATGCCACAACTGCAGGAGGAGGCCCGCAGGGGGCGATCAGTTCAGGTGGCTTCTTCGCAGGTCCCCCGAAACGGGCCTTGCGTTGGCTTCGCCACCGCGAGCCCTCACTTCAGGTGCGAGCTGATCAGCTTGGTCATCTCGAACATGTCGGCCTTGGCCTTGCCGAAGACTTCCTTCAGCTTGGCGTCGGCAATGATGACGCGCTTTTGCACGGCGTCCTGCAGCTTGTTCTTCTTGATGTACTCCCACACCTTCTTGGTGATCTCGGTGCGGGGCAGGGCCTTGTCCCCCACGATGGCAGCCAGCGCGGCGCTCGGGGTCAGTGCCTTCATGAAGGCGGCGTTGGGCGTGCGCTTCTTGGCCGGAGCAGCCTTCTTGGCTGCGGGCTTGGCAGCGGCAGCCTTCTTCGCAGCCGGAGCCGCCTTCTTGGCCGGAGCGGCCTTCTTCGCGGCCGGAGCCGCCTTCTTGGCCGGAGCGGCCTTCTTTGCCGCGCTCTTTGCAGGTGCGGCCTTCTTGGCCGGGGCGGCCTTCTTCGCAGTTGCCATGTCGAATCTCTCCGTGCGTTGAGGGTGAGTGCCGGGGACGGGTGAAGGCTCTGAATCTCGCCTTGCGTTCTCTCTGCTACCCGCAGCGGTCGCAATCGTACTGCGCTCCTCTATGAAAACTAAGTGTTTTCATAGAGGACTTGATGCTCTTTAACCCTTGGTGTCGCGTCCAGGAGGCGGTCGGGCTTGCTTCAGCTCTCGTGGCGCTCGATCTTCGGTGCCGTCTTGACGCTGATCACCATCGTCAGCGCCAGGATGCTGACGACCACGCCCAGGCTCACCAGCACCGGAATCTTGTAGACGTCGATGAGCATCATCTTGGCGCCGATGAAGACCAGGATGACCGCCAGACCGTAGTTGAGCAGGTGGAACTTGGTGGCCACCGCCTGCAGCAGGAAGAACATGGCGCGCAGGCCTAGGATGGCGAACACGTTGCTCGTCAGCACGATGAAGGGATCGAGGGTGATGGCGAATATGGCTGGGATCGAGTCCACGGCAAAGATCACGTCGGTGATGCCCACCAAGGCCACCACCATCAGCAGCGGCGTGGCGATGCGCCGGCCGTTCTCGACGGTCCAGAACTTCTCGCCGTCGAAGCGCTGGCTGACCGGCATGACGCGGCGCAACAGCTTGAGCGCCGGGTTGTTGTCGAGGTCAGGTTCCTGGCCCGCCGCCCACCACATCTTGACGCCGGTCAGCAGCAGGAAGGCGCCGAACACGTACAGGATCCAGTGGAACTGCTGCAGCAACCAGCCGCCGGCCAGAATCATGATCGAACGCAGCACGATGGCGCCGATGATGCCGATCATCAGCACCCGCTTCTGGTACGCCGCCGGCACCGAGAAGTAGGTGAAGATCATCAGGAAGACGAAGATGTTGTCGACCGCCAGGCTCTTCTCGATGAGGTAGCCGGTGAGGAACTCGAGGGCCTTGGTGTTGGCCAGTTCGGTGTCTCCGCTGGTGTCCTTCACCGCCCACCAGAACATGGCGTTGAAGGCGAGTGAGACGGCCACCCAGACCAGCGACCAGTTCAGCGCCTCCTTGACGCCGACCTCGTGCGCGCCTTGCTTCTTGAGCACGACGAAATCGATGAAGAGGGCCACCAGCACGACGGCGACGAAGAAGCCCCAAAGCCAGAGCGGCGCGACGGTTTGCATGAATATCCTTTTCGAACTGGCCGCGCGCAAACGCGGAAGCACGCCCCGAGGGGCGCGAGGTTCGAAAGGTCTTGCGGGGACGTCCGGCTTGAGCCCGTTGCCTGCGGGGCCCGGACGCGCATTGCGCGCCGTACTGACGGACCACACGCCCCGTGCCGGCAAAAAACCGGGCCCGGGCTGCTACTCCCCCTTCGATGGGGGCGGGATTGTGAGGGCAAGGGCCATGGGCCTTCAAACAACGGGGCTATGCTGACCGCATGACCCGTTTTCTGCTTCGCTGGTTGCTCCTCGCCGGCTCGCTGCTGCTGGTGGCTTATTGGTTGCCAGGGGTTAGCGTGACCGGCTTTGGCAGCGCGCTGCTGGCCGCTGCCGTGCTGGGTCTTTTCAACAGCCTGCTGCGGCCGCTGTTGGTGCTGCTGACCTTGCCGGTGACGCTGCTGACGCTGGGGCTTTTCCTCTTCGTCATCAATGCCCTGATGTTCTGGGCGGCGGCCAGCGTGCTCGACGGCTTTGCGGTCAGCGGCTTCTGGGCGGCCTTGCTCGGCTCGCTGGTGTACAGCTTGCTGGGCCTGGTCGTTGACCTGGCCACCAAGGGCGGCTGATCCAGCCCTGCCTCACTCGCCTGGGGGCAGTGGGGCGTTGGGGTAGGCCTCGCGAAACTGCGCGCGCCGGGTGTTGAGCAAGGTGCGCAGGCGCGCGTCGAGCACAGCCACGTCGATCTGGTCGGCCGCTAGGGTTTGCCGGGCTTGGCGCAGGCCGCTGCGCAGGCGTTCGATGGCGCCCAGCAGGTCGCCGCGTGCGGCATGCACCTCGGCCTGCGCACGCAGTGCCCGAAGCGGCTGACCCTGCAGCTCCCAAAGCCGCGCGCTGCGCCTCCAAGCACTGGCATCGAGCGGGTTCAGTGCCAGATGAGTTTGCAGCGCGTCCAGCACGCGAACCCGCTGGGCGGGCTCGGCACCTGCCACCGCCGCGGCGTCGGCTTGCAGCAGCAGGCCATGGCGGTCCTTCAAGTCACCAGCGCCGCGCATCGCGGCCCAAGCCTCCACGGCGCGTCCATTCAGGGCCTCGCCCTCGGCCTGCAGGTAGGCGAACAGGCGCTGGGCGTCCGCGCGATCTTCCCCAGGCAATTCGGCCATGAAGGGCTGTGCGGCCAACAAGGCGGCGCGGGCCCGTTCGGGGTGACGCAGCTTGTACGCCGCCAGCGCGGCGGTGTAGCGCGCCGCCACCTGCGGCAGTGCGCCAGCGTCGCGGGCGCCGGCATCCAGGCCTTCGAGGGTCTGCAGGGTCTCGGCGCGCTCGTCCATCAGCACCCGGGCTCGAGCGGCCATCAGGCTGTGAAGCGCCAGGCCCTTGGGGGCCACGGCGCGCTCGTCCAAGCTGATGCGCTGGCGCGACTCGCCGATGCGTTCGCTGGTCAGCGGGTGGGTGCGCAGGTAGGGGAATGCGCCAGAGTCCATCAGGCGATTGGCCAGGTCCATCCGCTCGAACATGCGCACCATGCCCGAGGGCTGGAAGCCGGCTTCGTTCAGCACCGCATGACCGACGCGGTCGGCTTCGCGCTCCATGTCACGGCTGAAGCGGAGCTGCTGCTGCTGCGCGGCCGACTGTGCGGCGTAGATGACGCCCATGGCGGCATCGGCGGAGCCAGTGGTCGAGGCCGCCAGCACGCCCAGCAGCAGGCCGAGGATGTTGATGGCGGTGTTTTTCCCCTCGCCGGCAATGCCGCGCGCGATGTGCCGCTGTGTCACGTGGCTGAGCTCGTGGGCCATCACCGAGGCCAGTTCGTCGCGCGTGCCGGTCATCGCGATGAGGCCGAGGTAGAACATGAAATAGCCACCGGGCCAGGCCGAGGCATTGATGGCGCGCTCGCGGATCAGAAGCGTTTCCCAGGCGAACTTGCCGGCCAGCTCCTCGCCGACATGGCCCTGCGCCTTGGCGGCGCGCATCAGCGGCTGCCAGAGTGATTCGATATAGCCCTGCAGCAGCGGGTCGTCCAGTACCGCGGGGTCGCCGCGCACCTGGCTCATGATCCAGTCGCCGTATCGGCGCTCCTCGTGGAGCGGCACCACCTCCGAGACCGAGTCGCCGAGCGCCGGCAACTGAATCTGCGAGGGCGTGGCAGCCGGCAGCAGGGGGACGGTCAGCGCCAGGGCAAGCGCAAGGGACAGCGGGCGAAAGGAATGGCGCAACATCGGAGCAGGCAAACAGCAACTCCTATCATGCCCCGGCCTTGTATCTGCCGTGTTGCCGCCTCGCATGAATTCGCCCCTGACCCATTTCGACACCGCCGGACAAGCCCACATGGTGGACGTGGGCGCCAAGGAGCCCACCCAGCGCGTGGCCGTGGCCGAAGGGCGCATCCGCATGCAGGCGGCCACGCTAGCCCTGGTGCGCGACGGTCAGGCCGCCAAGGGCGACGTGCTGGCCGTGGCGCGTATCGCCGCCATCCAGGGCGCCAAGCGCTGCGCCGACCTGGTGCCGCTGTGCCACCCGCTGCCGCTGACGCGCGTGGCGGTCGACTTCGACTTCGAACCGGACGCCGTGCACTGCCGTGCCGAGGTGGCCACCGTGGGCCGCACCGGTGTCGAGATGGAAGCCCTGTGTGCCGTGCAGGTGGCCCTGCTCACCGTCTACGACATGTGCAAGGCGGCCGACAAGCGCATGGTGATTGACGGTGTGCGGGTGCTCAGCAAGACCGGTGGCAAGAGCGGGGACTGGGCGGTCTGAGCGCCGGGTCTGAGCTTTGGTTCCGCGCGACCTATCATCTGAGCATGGATCCCGCGCGCATCAGCTTGGACCCACTGCGCAAGGCGCTGGACGCGCTGGCATCTGCGCAGCACTACTGGCTGCAGGAAGCGCCGGACTCAGGCCGCAAGCCGCACCTGCGCGCAGGGGTGATCCAGTCCTTCGAGTTCAGCTACGAACTGTCGGTTCGGCTGCTGCGCCGCGTGCTGCTGGAGCGCTCCGCCGTGCCGCCCCAGGTGGCCGACCTGTCTTTCAACGACCTGCTGCGGCTCGGTGCCGATGCCGGCCTGCTGGCCGACGCCCTGCGCTGGCGGCGCTGGCGCGAGTTGCGCAATCGCACCAGCCACGCCTACGACGAAGCGCAGGCGCAGCGCATTGCGGAGGCGATGCCCGATTTCCTGGCCGATGCCCAGGCCCTGCACTGCCAACTGCTGGCTGCATGCTCCGCATGAGTTGCTCAAACCTGCAACTCAGCCCAGCGCATCAGGCCCTGCTGCTGGGCGTGGTGCGGGCGGTGTTGCCCCAGGCACGGCTGGCCGTGTTCGGTTCGCGCGCCACCGGGCGTTCCCGGCCGTTCTCAGACCTCGATCTGTTGCTGCTGGAGCCGCCGCGCCTGAGTTGGGAGCAGCGCTTGGCGCTGCAAGAAGGGCTCGAAGCCAGCGAACTGCCATTCCGAACCGACATCGTGGAGGCCACCGCGCTGCCGGAAGGGATGCGCGAGCGGGTCCTCGCGGAATCGATCTTGTTGGACTGAAGTTCCTTCTGAACTAAAAGTCCTTCCAGCTGTAGCGCCCACTCGGCGCTTCGCACATCCACTCAGCTGGATCTTCCTCGCAGCGCTTCAGCCAGGCTTCGCCATCGCGTGAACGGAACTCGCGCAAGCGCGCCACCAGGTAGCGAGCTTTGTCGGTCTCACCTTGCGCGTGCAGGCTCTTGGCCCAGGCGATGAGCAGCCGCGCATCGATGAGCTGATGGCCTGTGCGCTCCGCGGCGGACAGGGCGGCGGCGTTGGCGCCCATTGCCGTGGCGGCGGCGTAGTCGGCGTGGCGGCTGAGTAGCAGGGTGCGCTGGCCGCGTTCGATGCGCTGCGCCAAGGGCCTGTCCTCGGCCGCCGGCGCGTAGATGGCGGTCACATGCCGGTACTCCAGGAAGGCGAAGAGGCTGCCGGCGACCATCAAGGCGCCCACCCAGCGCGGCCAAGTCCGGCTCGCCTTCTGCGCTGGCAAGGGCGAAGCGGGCGCCAGCGCCACACCCCAGGCCAACGCCGTGGGCAGCAGGAAGTAGGCGTACCAGAGCGGGTACTCCAGCATGCTGTGCACCCCCACCACCAGCACCAGCATGAAGGCCGCACGCCGCTGCACGGCGTCCTCGCCACGCGCCTGCCGCGCCAGACGCAGCGCCTGCCACAGGGCGGCCAGCAGCAGGCCCAGCACGGTCAGGCCCAGCGGCCAGCCCAGCTCCACCAGCAATTGCAGCGGCAGGTTGTGCGTGTGGTCGAAAAAGGCCACGGGGCGGTCGGGGAAGGGGGTCAGCGTCCAGGCGCGGTTGAACTCGCCCCAGCCCACGCCCGTCAAGGGGTGCATCAGCAGCAAGGCCCAGGCGTTCTTCAAGATGGCGATGCGCGAGGGCGAGCCCGCACCCTCCTGGTCCAGTCGCGCCTCGGCGCCGAATACACCCGCCCCGCTCTCAGCCCACAGGTGCAGACCCCACCAGGACAGCGCCGCCATGAGCGGCGTGGCCAGCAGCAGCAGGCGCCAGGGCTTGGGCAGTTCGCGGTCCACGAGACCCCACAGCACCAGCAGCGGCACGCCGAACCACAGGCCGGTGCGCGAGGCCGTGAGCACGATGCCGAACACCAGCGCACCCAGCAGCAGCGCGCCCACCAACCAATGACGCCGCCACATCACGCCCAACCAAACCGCCCCCACCGCGCCCATCAGCAGCAACGTAGCCAAGTGGTTGGGCTGACGCACATTCCCCACCGCGCGACCGCTCAGGCCACTGCGGGCCACCCATTCGCCATCGGCCAGGTGCGGCAGGAAGACCTGGATGCAGCCGATCAGCAGGCCCGCCGTGCCCGCCAGCAAGCAGCCCAAGGCCAGTCCCGTTCCGAATGCTGACGACCGCTCCCGCCGTTCTGCGCCGGCAACGGCCGTGAGCGCAAGAGCCCCGGCGAGCAGCCCCAGCGTTGCCAGTTCGCTGCCCGGGTCACCCAGACGCAAGGCCGAGTAAGCCGCCGCCGCACCCAGCACCAAGGCCGCTGCCAGCAGCTTGCCATTGAGCCGCTGCTGCGCCTTGCCCGACACCATCAGCACCACGCCCCAGGTTAGCCAGGCGAGCAACTGGTTGTAGAGCGTGGAGGCCGGGGTCTGGCTGTAGGCCAGCAGAGTGGGGATCAAACAGGCTAGGGCAATCGGGCTGAGCGGTGCGAAGCCGGGACTCACGGGCATAAGACGAAGTGTCAATCAATGGAGGCGGCCGCAAGAATCGAGAGGGCCAACCTTCACTTTTCTGGATAAAGGACAAGCTGCGCCATCCAGCAGACCCGTCTTCATGCGGCTGCGCTATCGCGACGGGGCCGGTCAGTGGCAGCGTAACCTGCGGTATTGGCGGCCACGAAACATCGCGCCCGATGGCTGTTATGGGTGCCACACTGCGCAAGGCTATGGGAATCAAAGAAGAACGATTGCTCAATTGGACCGTTGGTGCCGCTTTCTTCTTCTCGGGCGCTGCGGCATTGATTTACCAAAGCAGCTGGCAGCGGATGCTGGTAGCGGTCGTCGGAGCCGATTTGGAGTCGGTGACCTTGGTCGTCTCGGTCTTCATGGCGGGTCTCGGCGTTGGCGCTTGGCATGGGGGAAGGCTCGCGGATCGCTTCCCGCGACACTGCCTTTGGATGTTTTGTGGCATCGAGTTGGGCATCGGCCTGTTCGGCGTTTTGAGCCCGGCCTTGCTTGACTTCGTGGCGCCTCACCTGGCCCTGCTGGGCCGCGTCAGCACGGCCCTCGTGTGCTTTTCGCTTCTCTTGCTGCCGACGGCTTGCATGGGTGCAACGTTGCCCATTCTCATCACCCATAGCGTGCGAGAACACAAGTCCAGCATTGGCGCCTCCACTGCGCGCCTTTACTTCTTGAACACGCTGGGGGCTGCGCTCGGTGCGCTCTCCATGTCGCTCCTGCTGCTTCACTGGGGCAGCCTCATCGAAGCCATCCAACTCGCCGCAGCCTTGAACCTATGTGCGGCGCTCGGCGCGGCACTGATCCTGAGGAGCAGGCATGTTGAGTGATCGGCGTCTTGCGATCCTGTTGTCGTTCGGCGTGGGCCTGCTGAGTCTCAGTCAGGAAATCGTGTGGTTTCGCGTCGTCGGTTTCGCGCAGTCCGGTCACCCTCAGTTCTTCGGGTTGGTGTTGGGGGCGTTCTTGATGGGCGCTGCCGGTGGAGCCGCATGGGGTCGAGCGCTCTGCCAGGATCCGAACGCGCTTCGGGCATTCGCTCATCGCCAACTCTGGATTGCGACCGCAGTCGATGTGCTGGCATTGACACTGATGGTTCTCTTGCTCCAGCCGAGCGCAACCGCCTTGCCCGGCCTCTTGCTGTTGATCGCGCTGTGCGCCGCGTGCAAAGCAAGCCTGTTTCCCTTGGTCCACCAGCTTGGAAGCCAGGCCAGCGAGGGCTCGTCGCAGCTTGGCCAAAGCTTGTCCACCATCTACTTCGCCAACGTCATCGGCTCAGCCAGCGGGCCCCTGCTAACGGGCTATCTGCTGCTGGAGTGGGTTGATGCGGAGGCGGTGTTTGCGGGGATCGCGTTGGTCACCGCTTTGCTTGGGTGGGCCTGTTGCCGTCCTCGTTGGCCCGCTTGGATGGCACTCGTCGGTGCGCTTGCTGCTTGTGCTCACCCTCCCGCCGTGCTGCTCAAGGTGGCAAGCGATGCCGGTGAACCAGGTGCTGAAAAGCGCATCATCCAAAACCGTCATGGGGTCATTCACACCGTGCGGCACCCCGAAGGCGACGTGACCTTCGGAGGCAATGCCTACGACGGGCTCATCCAACTCGACATGCGGCTCAACGGCAACGGCCTGGACCGCGCCTACCTGATGCTGCTGTTGCATCCCAACCCCAAGCAGGTCTTGATGATTGGACTCAGCAGCGGCGCTTGGCTGAGCACCATCCTGGGAATGCCGGGCATCGAACGTGTCGATGTGGTGGAGGTCAACCCGGCCTACCTCAATCTGGTCCAGTCGCACCCCGTCGTGGCGCCTGCCCTGAGGGATCCGCGTGTGAGGATCCATATCGACGATGGGCGACGCTGGCTGCGCCGACATCCCGCTGCGCGGTTCGATCTTGTCTTCTCGAATTCCAGCTTTTACTGGCGCAGCCATGTGGGCCTCTTGCTTTCAGAAGAGTTTCACCGGCTCGTTCAGCGGCACATGCGATCAGGTGCAGTGCTCGCCTTCAACACCACTGGCAGTCGCGATGCTCTCCTCACCGCCGAGACAGTCTTCGCCAACGTCGCTCGCTACAAGGGCTTTGGCTATGCGTCTGACGCTCCACTGGTACGACGGCCAGACAGCGCAGAAGCCTTGCGGCTAGCCACTCTGAACGGGCAGCCGGCCTTCGCCGATCCAGCTTGGCTGCCGGGAAGCATCGGACATACGTTGTTGAACGCGCCTCTGCAGTCCGCTAGCCAGTTGACGAGGGGCGTGGAGCCAGCCCCCAGAGTGATTCAGGACCACAACCCGATCAACGAGTTTCGCCACGGCGCCGCGCCACTCCATGGGGCCGTGGATGCGTGGTTGCCCAACCGCCCGACGAAGTTCTGAGTGGATCTGGCACGTGCCGGCGAGGCGCTCGCAGGAGCGTCGCATGCGGTGGTTGCGATGTTGCGATCGAAGTCGCCAAAGTGAGCCGTAGGCCTTGCGGTGGGCTCCCAGTGCTCGGCCCCCAGATCTGTGTGCGAGACGCCATCCAGTAGTTGGATGCCCGCTTGCCCGAGCAAGGTCGGAAAGACCGCCAAGGCGCTTACCGGCGCCTCTTGGCGGCTTTGGAGACGTTGCCAGCGCTTTGCAAAGCGGGCCTTCCACCCCTCGGATGCCCACATGACCAGTGGCACGTGGTAATTCGCAATGGAGGCGAAGCCGTGGCCGCCACGCGGGCAAGCGCCGTCAAACAGCGTCTCTCCGTGGTCAGGCATGTAGTTCATTTGTGCAATAGCACCTGAATTCTTCAGCAAGTGAATGACCCCGGCGACAAAGGAGTCTGTGTAGTGGAGGCTGTTGTCGTACGCATTCACGAGTTCCTCCAACCGCTCCTTGCGCCAAATGTTGGGCGCCTGCTCCCGCTGAAGCGCGGGTTGAAACGGCTCCAAGCCGAGGGGATACCGGTTCGCATAATGCAAATGACTTCCCATGGTGTGCAGCACCACGAACACCTTGGGCTCGCGCCTGTACAGAATCTCTTGCAGGGGCGGCAGCAGTTCCTTGTCGAGGGCCGTGCGACCACGATAGTCGGATGCACTCAGGAACTGCCGTTCGTGTGCCTCGCTGGCCATCACAGACACAGGTGTCTCATGCGCGCCTGCGTTGCCCTGGGTGCTCAGCCAATAGGTCTTGAAGCCGGCCTGACGGAAAGCAGAGACCACAGATCCTTCACTTCGCACACCCAGCGGCTCTTCTTCAGGGCGGCGTGTCAGCATCAGCGTGATCGCCTCTCGCGTTGCTGAAGCGCCTGCGACGGCATCCCTGAACACGAGCAACTCGGGCTTCATGGCTAGAAGTTGAGGCGTGGTGTTGCGCTTGGCACCGTAGAGCGACCAGCGGTCTGCCCGGGATGCCTCGCCAATCACCAGCACCACCACCAGCCGATCCTCCATGGAATCGGAACCAGTGACCTGGAGACGGAATCGGTGGGTCGAGGACATCTGCGCGTGTCGCCGCGCAGCCGCTCGGTACTCTGCCCAGTGAATCAGTCGTTGCGGCAGGCCCCAGGGGTAAGTGGCCTCCCAAAATTGTCCAAAGCCGCTCGGTGTGGAGCGCACCGCATGCTGGAGGTGCGCAGCTTCTGGATCACCCTCTTGGACCATCTGATCGAGAGGGTTGATCCAGCCCGTTGCGATGCCCTGCGGCAACAACACACATAGGCCAAGAGCGACCAGTGCCACCCTGCTGCGCAGGCTCAACACCCATGCGCTGCCCTGCCAGCGATGCGCAGCCCAGACCACCGCCGACAACCAGGCCAAGCCGAGCATTGCCTGCAGCGCCCAATCGGCGCCGACCCAGGTACTCAGCTCTTCAAAGTTGGACTCGGCGACCACCGCATAAACATGTGGCCCGCTGGGCACGCCAAAGTGCCAGACGTAAAGAGCCTCGAACGGCGCCAGCAGTGCCACAGGTGCCGCCAGCCAACGAGCAAGGCTAGATCGCCCTGTCAGCCCCACCATCAAGCACAGCCCTGCCATAGAAAGCGCCAGGGGTGAGTTGAACCAAGTGGTCAGTTGGTCTCGCGGGGATAAAGCGTGCTGAGGCCAGAGCGTTTGCAGCACCGCAGGCCCGAGAGCCGCCATGAAGACGACCGCTGCAAAGTGCAAGCTTGTTGAGGAGCGCATCGGAGCTCTGGCTCACAAATGAAAACGGGGGCATAGCCCCCGTTGATTCAATCCTTACGGACTTTGCTTAGGTATTGTTCTTGGCAAGCGCGGTGACCACTGCAGCCGGAAGATCAGCGCTGCCGACCGTCGCCCAGATGAGTCGCGAGGCATCCATCGTGGGAGTCAAAGTGATGGTTGCCGGGTTGCTGTTGCCCATCGCACCAGCCGGGATGTTTGCTGTGATGACGCCATCCGCACCAACCGAAGCAGCGCTGATAAGGGCCGTTGCGGTAAAGGCGGGGATGCCTGAGGTCGCAGCAGCAGCAGTGGTGCAGTTGGTCAACTGCCCCTGCTCTTGGGCGCAGATCGCCACTGCCTTCTTCAAGGAGTCAAGACTTGCCAGGCCCGACGCAGCCTTCGACTTCGAGGTGTAGTCGCGGTACTGCGGAATCGCCACAGCGGCCAGGATGCCGATGATCGCCACGACGATCATCAGTTCGATCAGGGTGAAACCTTGTTGAACGCGCTTCATACGAAAACTCCTTCAGGGTGAGGGTTGGGTTGCAGACATCCCCTCATCTGCAGGGGTCGTGCCAGCTATTTCTGCGCTTGGTTTTGTGCAGCACTGCACGGTTGGGGGTAGAGGACTGACAAATTTTGTCAGGGGCCGACACATAGCGTCGGACGGAAATCGTCAATCCAGTTGAAAGCACTGGCCGGTCAGCAGCGGTTGAAGGGGCTGCGGGGCTTGTGCTTGCGCCAGGCCGGCCATGACCGCACGCAGCTCGCCGGGCTTGATGTGGGTGAGCCAGATGGAGCAGCCGGGTTGCTCGAATTGCGACAGTTCGGCCAGCAGGGTGCGCGGGCAGTGGTGCTGGGCAAGGGCGGCGAGTTCGCTCTCCTCGTCGCTGAACGCCGCTTCGATGACCAGGTGGCTGAGCGGCAGGCGCGCCAGGCGCTGCCAAAGCAGTGGGTTGGGGCCGGTGTCGCCCGTGTAGGCCCACCAGAGCGGCGCTCGCCGGTGCTGCACCGCGTAACCGCAGGCTGGCACGGTGTGACGGGCCGGCAGCACTTCGATGCGCCGCCCGCCCACTTCCAGCACCTGTCCGATGGCGAGCGGCAGCAGTTGCAGCGCTGGGGCCTCGGGGGTCGGCAGGCGGGTGAAGTCGGGCCAGATGACGCCGTTGAAGAGGTGGTCGCGCAGGGCCTGCAGGGTGTCCGGCAGGCCGTGCACGCGGATGGGGCCGCGGCCGGCGAGGCGGCGCTGGCGCATCACGCTGTCGGCCAGCAGCGGGATGCCCAGTACATGGTCGAGATGCGAGTGGCTGAGCAGCACGTCGTCGATGGCGCTGAGCTCCTCGAGCGACAGGTTGCCCACGCCGGTGCCGGCGTCAATGAGGGTGCGCCCGTCCAGAAGGAAGGCGGTGGTGTGGCAGCCGGCGGCAATGGCGCCGCTGCAGCCCAAGACTCGGAGGCTCACGGCAGCAGGGGAAGAGGCGGAAGCCGCCTACTCTAGGTCTCCGTGGCCGCTCTTGGCGGTCGAAGACCGTGCGGAAATGCCCCGAGTCCGGCAGGCAGGCGGCGCCAACGGTCGCCGCCGTGACTTAGTTCTGCACGAATTGCATCTGCGTGCCGGCCAGTTCGATGGTGTCGCCATGCTTGAGCGGCACGGCATCAGGCCCGAGAGGGGCGCCGTTGATGGACGGACGTTGCGAGCCCTCCACATGCGCAAACACGTAGCCGGTGGGCCGCTTGGTGATGGAGGCCACCTGCACGCCGGGCTTGCCAACCGTCGTGACCACCTTGGTCAGCGGCACCTCGCGACCCGCAGCGGCACCGTTCATGACGCGGATGCTGGCCGGGCCGACCGGGGCGGCCTGGCCCGGCAGCGGGAAGTTGCCAAAGCCGCTGGGCGATTGCAGGGGGGCGGCCGGCTGGGCGATGCCGGGCAGCGACTGCCCGGGCTTGAGGATCATGGTCTTTTCATAGTCCTGGTGTTCGTCGGCCAGGAACTTGACCTTGTACTTGCCGATCTCGATGACGTCGTTGGCACGCAACTGCTGCTTCTTGACGGCCTTGCCATTGATGTAGGTGCCGTTGGTCGAGTTGAGGTCTTCGATGAACACCTCGGCGCCGATCATCTGCAGCACGGCGTGCTCGCCGCTGACGGCGAGGTTGTCGATCACGATGTCGTTGTAGGGCCGGCGGCCCAGGGTGGTCTTGTCCTTTGTGAGCTGGACTTCTTTGATCACCACGCCGTCGAGCGACAACACCAGTTTGGCCATCAGGACCTCGTTGTAGGTTGGCTGCGAACCAGAGCCGTCAGCGACGGCCCAGGCCCCACCAGGGTTTGCTGGACGCTGCGCCGCCACGACCTCCGACGCGCGCCAGAACGGCGGTGATGTTATCCCGCCCGCCACGCTCGTTGGCGGCAGACACCAGGGCTTGGCTCAAAGGCTCCAGATCCTGCGGCTTTTCGGCATGCGCCTGACAGAGGCTTTGCAGCTCGGTGTCGCTGAGCATGTCGGACAGGCCATCCGAGCACAGCAGCAGCAGGTCGTCGTCTTGCACCAGGTGCAAGTGCGCCTCCAGCTCCACCTGGGCTTCCACGCCCACCGCGCGCGTGACCAGGTTCTTGTGCAGCGCGAATTGCGCTTGTTCCGGGGTGATGAGACCTGCGTCCAGCTGCTCCTGCAGCAGCGAGTGGTCACGGGTGAGTTGCTCGAAGCGGCCAGCGCGCAAGCGGTACGCACGCGAGTCCCCGATGTGACCCAACCACACGCCTTCGGGGCGGAACACCGCCATGACCAGCGTGGTGCCCATGCCGGCGTAGCGTGGGTTGTCCTGCGCGGACTCGAACACGGCGCGGTTGGCGTTGTCGACGCAGATGGCCATGGCCTGCTTCACGGCAGCTGGCGGCGCGCCCTCGGCTTCGGCGAGCCAGCGACCGAGCTCATCGCGCAGGAACTGCGTGAGCATCTGGCTGGCCACCTCGCCGGCGTTGTAGCCGCCCATGCCGTCGGCCAGCACGGCCAAGCCGGCCGGAGGTACGAGCGCGAAGGCGTCTTCGTTGTTGCTCCGAGCGCGGCCGACGTCGGTCAGGCCGTGCAGGTGCAGGGTGTAGGGCAGTCGGGCCATCAAGAATTCCGCAAGTCGATGCGCTGGGTGGCCGCAAAGGGGTCGATGTCGGCGCTGGAACTGGTTGCCGCGGCCGAGCCGGCTGCGGACGTGATTCCCTCCGTGTCCTGCACCTGGGCCAGCACGGCCTCCAAATCCTGCGCCAAATCCTCGCCGTTCGCATAGCGCAGTTCGGGGCGCTTCTCGAGAGCCAGCGCCAGCACCATGGCCAGGGCTTCGGGCAGCCCGGGGCGCAGCGAGCGCACGTCGGCCACTGGCTGATTGGCAATCTGATGCATCAGCCGCGCCATGCTCTCGCTCTGGTGGGGCAGTTGTCCGGTGAGCAGTTGGTACAGCACAGCGCCCAGCGAGTACAAGTCGGAGCGGCCGTCCACCGTCTGCCCAGCCAATTGCTCGGGGGCCATGTAGCTCGGCGTGCCGAGCACCAGGCCGGTTCGGGTGCGGCTGCCGTCGGCAATGCGGGCGATGCCGAAGTCCATGATGCGCACCGCACTGCTGGCCGGGTCGAGCATGAGGTTGGCGGGCTTGATGTCTCGGTGCACCACCCCTTGCCGGTGCGCATGGTGCAATGCGCGTGCCAAGCGGATGCCGATGGCGAGCACCTGTGCCACCGGCAGCAACTGCCCGGGCGTGACGTGGTGGCTGAGGTCGTGCCCCTGGACCAACTCCATCACCATCCAGGCATCGCCCCCTTCGCTGCTGCCAAAGTCAAACACTCGCAGGATGTCCGGGTGCGTGAGCGAGCGTGCCGCCTGGGCTTCGCGCAGGAAGCGGGCGTGGGCGTCGGCCAGGTCGGCGGGGCTGACTTCAGCGGCCAGCAGCAGGCGCTTCACGGCGACGCGCTGCTGCGTGCGCTGGTCGGTGGCGGCGTGCACCACGGCCATGGCGCCGCGGCCCAACTCCTCCTGGATCAGCAGGTAGCCGGGCACCTCGCCGGCCACGCTGCGCGGCGACGACTTGTCGTAGGGCTGGGTCGACAGCGGCTGGGTGGACAGCGCCTGCGTGCTGGCCATGCCGCGCGCAAGCGTGGACCCGGCATCCAGCGGGGCCGGAGCCGGGGCGCCGAACAGGCGCTTGACGCGGTCAAGCAATCCCAAGCGCGATCACTCCACGGCTGCGGCCTTGGCCGCCAGGGCTCGGCGCTGGAACCACAGACCCAGCACCCAAACCAGAACGGCGCCCGCCGCGCCCGCTCCCCAACTGAGCAGGCGACTGGGTTCGAGGTACGGCTGTAGCAGGGGGTCACCCACGGTCAACGTGCCGGCGATCCAGCCCAGCAGCATGGCGCCGGCGGTGATGATGAACGGAAACCGGTCCATCAAGCGGATCACCAACTGGCTGCCCCAGACGATGATCGGAATGGACACCAGCAAGCCGAACACCACCAGGCTCATCTGGTGGTCGGGCGACGCGGTTTCCGCCGCGCCGGCGATGCCGATGACGTTGTCCAGGCTCATCACAAAGTCGGCCACGATGATGGTCTTGATGGCAGCGAGCAGTTTGTCGCTGGCCTGGATGTTGCCATGTGTATCGTCATCTTCCGGTAGCAGCAGCTTGACGCCAATCCACACCAGCAGCAAGGCGCCGACGAGCTTCAACGCCGGCAGCTTGAGCAGGGTGATGGCGAAAAAGATCAACATCACGCGCAGCCCGATGGCGCCAGCCGTGCCCCAGAGAATGCCCCGGCGGCGCAGGTCCGCTGGGAGTCGCCGGCAGGCCAAGGCGATGACGACCGCGTTGTCGCCACCGAGCAGGACGTCGATCATGATGATCTGACCGACGGCGAGCCAGAAGTTGGGGTCTGAAAGCCAGTCCATGAAAACGAAAAAGGGGGCCGTGGCCCCCTGGGTGATGTCAGGCGAGGTCTCGCATTAGAGCAAGGCCTTGAGCAGCTTGCCCATTTCGGAGGGGTTGCGGGTCACGGTGAAGCCGCACTCTTCCATGATGGCGAGCTTGGCATCGGCGGTGTCGGCGCCGCCGCTGATGAGCGCGCCCGCATGCCCCATGCGCTTGCCCGGAGGCGCGGTAACACCGGCGATGAAGCCGACGATGGGCTTCTTCATGTTCGCCTTGCACCAGCGCGCGGCATCGGCTTCGTCGGGGCCGCCAATCTCGCCGATCATGATCACGGCATCGGTGTCCGGGTCGTCGTTGAAGGCCTGCATGACGTCAATGTGCTTGAGGCCGTTGATCGGGTCACCGCCAATGCCGACAGCCGAGCTCTGGCCCAGGCCGATCTCGGTCAGCTGCGCCACCGCTTCATAGGTGAGCGTGCCCGAGCGCGAGACCACGCCGATACGGCCCTTGCGATGGATGTGGCCGGGCATGATGCCGATCTTGATCTCGTCGGGGGTGATCAGGCCGGGGCAGTTGGGGCCGAGCAGCAGGGTTTTCTTGCCGCCCGCCAGCTCCTTGGCCTTCATCTTGTTGCGCACTTCCAGCATGTCGCGCACCGGGATGCCCTCGGTGATGCAAACCACCAGATCCAGGTCGGCCTCAACGGCCTCCCAGATCGCGGCTGCGGCACCGGCCGGCGGCACGTAGATCACGCTGACGTTGGCGCCTTGCTGCTCCTTGGCCTCCTTGACCGACGCGTAGATGGGGATGTCGCTGAACTTCTCGCCGGCCTTCTTCGGGTTCACGCCGGCCACGAAGCAGTTCTTGCCGTTGGCGTAGGCCTGGCAGCCCAGGGTGTGGAACTGGCCGGTCTTGCCCGTGATGCCTTGGGTGATGACGCGGCTGTCTTTGTTGATGTAAATGGACATGGTTGGCTTCCTTTAAGCGCTCAGACCGAGGCACAACGCGACCGCATCAAGCGGCCGCTGCGGAGCCGGCTTTGCCGGGCCGCTGGCGGCGCCCCCTTGAGGGGGAGCGCCGAAGGCGCAACGGGGGGGAGTCATTTCACGGCGGCGACGATCTTGGTGGCCGCTTCGGCCATGGTGTCGGCGCTGATGATGGGCAGGCCCGAGTCGGCCAGCATCTTCTTGCCCAGGTCTTCGTTGGTGCCCTTCATGCGCACCACCAGCGGCACGCTCAGGTTCACCGCCTTGCAGGCGGCGATGACGCCTTCGGCGATGGTGTCGCAGCGCATGATGCCGCCGAAGATGTTCACCAGGATGCCCTTCACCTTGGGGTTCTTCAGCATGATCTTGAAGGCCTCGGTGACCTTCTCGGCCGTCGCGCCACCGCCCACGTCCAGGAAGTTCGCGGGCTCGCCACCGAACAGCTTGATGGTGTCCATGGTCGCCATGGCCAAGCCGGCGCCGTTGACCAGGCAGCCGATGTTGCCGTCCAGAGAGATGTAGGCCAGGTCGAACTTGCTGGCCTCGATCTCGGCGGCGTCTTCCTCGTCCAGATCGCGGTAGGCCACGATCTCGGGGTGCCGGAAGAGCGCGTTGCTGTCGAAGTTGAACTTCGCGTCGAGCGCAATGATGTTGCCCTTGCCGTCGCGGTTCAGCGGGTTGATCTCCACCAGCGACGCATCGGTGTCCATGTAGCACTTGTAGAGCTTGCGACACACGTCGACGAACTGGGCCTTGCTGTCCGCCGGCATGCCCACGCCTGCGGACAACTCGTCGCCCTGCGCGTCAGTCAGGCCGGTTGCCGGATCCACGAAGACCTTGATGATCTTCTCGGGGTGGCTGTGCGCCACCTCTTCGATGTCCATGCCGCCCTCGCTGGACGCAATGAAGGCGACGCGTTGGGTGGCGCGGTCGGTCACGCAGGAGAGGTAGTACTCCTTCTGGATGTCCGCACCCTCTTCGATGTACAGGCGGCGCACCTTCTGGCCTTCGGCGCCCGTCTGGTGCGTGATGAGTTGCATGCCCAGGATCGCCTCGGCTTTGGCCTTCACGTCCTCCACGCTCTTGGCCACTTTCACGCCGCCGCCCTTGCCGCGCCCGCCGGCATGGATCTGCGCCTTGACGACCCAGATCGGGCCGCCCAGCTTTTGCGCCGCCTCGACGGCTTCCTGGACGGTGAACGCGGGGATGCCGCGTGGCACGGGCACGCCGAACTGGCGCAGCACTTCCTTGCCTTGGTATTCGTGGATCTTCATGGCGGGTGGGGGGAGTTGACGGGACTTAGGGGCCGGTTTCCTGAACAAACCAGCGCGGGTAATGGGTTTTTACCACCGGGCCATCGCGTTTCAGGGCGTGACATCGGTCGAGCTGAAAGGGAGCTTGATCTCCGGCAAGGCCAGCCTGGGTGTCGATCACATGTCCGGCAAAGGCCTGGATGACAGCCGTGGGAACCAGGCCGGCGAGCTCGGTCAGGTGGGTGCAGCCGCGGGTTCCGGCCAAGCGGCTCTTCAGCTCGGCCCGAAACCCTCGCAACAAATTGAGGCCGACGAGTTGCGCATAGGCGTCGCCATGGTCGCCGCAATGCCCGGGGTAGGGCATGGACAAGGTTTGCGAGCCGGCCTGGAGAACGTTCAGCTGGCGGTCGACGGTCAGCAGCAGGCGCATGTCGTGCACCGGGTCGCCCGCCTTGCGCAGGCCGGAGGTAAGGGGCATGTCCACCTGCTTCACGTCGCTGAGGCTGGCCTCCACGTCGAACAGGCCGTCGCTGCGTTCATACACCTGCACGGCCAGCGCGCGGCGGTGCAACGGAGTGCGGGTGACGGGCGATGCGTCCATGGGGGCGCGCATTGTGCCGCCCGTTACCTACGGGTTCCTTTCACGAGGCGCAGCGCCAGATCGCTGGCAAAGCCACGGCTGACCAGAAACCGTACCCGACGTGCGAAATCCCGTTCGTCCACTGGGGGGGGCTCACCAAACCGCTTGGTGAGCAAGGCCTGCGCGCGCTCGGCCTCGGTCGCCTGCACTTGCTCCCAGGCCTCTCCGCTGGGCGCCAGGCCCTGCTGCGACAACTCGGCGGCCAGCCGGCGAGCGCCCAGTCGCGGTGCACGTGTGCGCAGGCGGCTCTCCATGTAGCGCTGCTCACTCAGCAGCCCCTGAGCCTGCAGCGCATCCAGCAGGCGGTCGACGCGAGGCCCGGCATCGTCGGCGGGCGTTTCCTGCGCGCGCTCGGCGGCCCGCTTCACGGCGCGCATCAATTTGCGGCACAGCTCCACGCGGCTGTGCTCGCGCAGGGCCAGTGCGGCCAAAGCCCGGGCACGCAAGGCCTTGTCGTCCACTTCAGTCCTTCAATTCAGTACCGCCGGACGTGCCGACTTGCCCGAAGGGGTGGCTCGTAGGGCTCGGGCCAGAACTCGGTGATGGCCATCACGCGACCGGCTTCAAGCTCGTAGAAGCCGAGCGCCGTCTGCTCGGCCTGGCCGTCATCGAAGCGCATCTGCACGGCCACCTGCCGGCCGTCGCTGACGACGCGGTCGAGCAGCACCTTCCAGGGCTGTGGCCAGGTGGCGAAGAAGTCCACGAAGCCTTCGGCACAGTCGATGCACTCGCGGGTCTGTGGCACCTCGTAACGCAGCGCCGGCGCGAGCAAGCGGGCCAAGCCCGCCCAGTCCTGGGCGTTGGCGCAGGCCCAGAAGCGGCGCACCACGGCCTCGGCTTCGCTCCCGCTCATCGCGGGCTTCACTCGCTGACGCTGTCCTCGTCCGAGCCACCGCCGAGCGGCGCGACGCCCACCGCCTCGCGGATCTTGTTCTCGACTTCCACCGCCAGGTCGGGGTTCTCACGCAGGAACTCGCGCGCGTTGTCCTTGCCCTGGCCGATCTTCTCGCCCTGGTAGGCGTACCAGGCGCCGCTCTTGTCGACGATCTTGTGCAGCACGCCCATGTCGACGATCTCGCCCTCGCGGCTGATGCCCTCGCCGTAGAGGATGTCGAACTCGGCGGTCTTGAACGGAGGCGAGACCTTGTTCTTCACCACCTTGACCTTGGTCTCCGAGCCGATCACCTCGTCGCCCTTCTTGATCGAGCCGATGCGGCGGATGTCCAGCCGCACCGAGCTGTAGAACTTCAGCGCGTTGCCGCCTGTCGTGGTCTCGGGGTTGCCGAACATCACGCCGATCTTCATGCGGATCTGGTTGATGAAGATGACCATGGTGTTGGTCTTCTTGATGGTGGCGGTGAGCTTGCGCAGCGCCTGGCTCATCAACCTAGCCTGCAGACCAGGCAGTTGGTCGCCCATCTCGCCTTCGATTTCGGCGCGGGGCGTGAGCGCGGCCACCGAGTCGACCACCACCAGATCCACCGAGCCGCTGCGCACCAGCGCGTCCACGATCTCCAGCGCCTGCTCGCCGGTGTCGGGCTGACTGATCAGCAGGTCTTGCAAGTTGACGCCGAGCTTCTGTGCGTACTGCACGTCCAGCGCGTGCTCGGCGTCGATGAAGGCAGCCACGCCGCCCAGCTTCTGCATCTGCGCGATGACTTGCAGGGTCAGGGTTGTCTTGCCGGAGCTCTCCGGGCCGTAGATCTCGACGACCCGGCCGCGCGGCAGGCCGCCGACGCCCAGGGCGATGTCCAGCCCCAGGGAACCAGTGGACACGACCTGGATGTCTTCGATCGCCTCGCCCTCGCCGAGACGCATGATCGAGCCCTTGCCGAACTGCTTCTCGATCTGGGCCAGGGCGGCCGCCAGGGCCTTTTGCTTGTCGCTGCTGACGTTGCTCATTCGGGGCTCCCGATACTGGATATGCATACAGCATAGCAGGGCCTCGTACAGTCGCGCCATGCATATCCTCGTGGCAGAAGACGATCTGGTGCTGGCGGATGCCCTGGTCCGGGCGCTGAAGCAAGCCGGCTACACCGTGGACCAGCTGGCCAGTGGCAGCGAAGTCGACACCGCGCTGTCCACGCACGAGTTCGACCTGCTCATCCTTGACATCGGCCTGCCGAAGATGAATGGCCTGGAGATCCTGCGCCGCCTGCGCTCTCGCCCGGCCAAGGGCAAGCACATGCCGGTGCTCATCCTCACCGCTGCCGACTCGGTCGAGCAGCGGGTGCAGGGCCTGGACCTCGGCGCCGACGACTACATGGCCAAGCCCTTTGCGCTGCAGGAGCTGGAGGCACGCGTGCGCGCCCTCACCCGCCGCGGCCTGGGTACCAGCGGCCAGAGCATCCAGCACGGCCCCTTGCGCTTCGACCCGGCGGGTCGCGTGGCCTACCTGAACGAGCAGTTGGTGGAACTCTCGGCGCGCGAAGTCGGCGTGCTCGAAGCCCTGCTGCAACGGGTGGGCCGACTGGTCAGCAAGGAACAGCTCGTGCAGCAGCTGTGCAGCTGGGGCGAGGAGGTCAGTCACAACGCCATCGAGGTGTATGTGCACCGGCTGCGCAAAAAGGTCGAGCAAGGGCCGGTGCGCATCGCCACCGTGCGCGGCCTGGGCTACTGCCTCGAAAAGATTCCTGAGTAAGCAGCCCGCTCAGACCTCATGAAGGACCCGCGCCGCGGCCCGCGTTCGCTCTTTGGCGAGCTGCTGGATTGGATGCTGGCGCCCATGCTGGTCATCTGGCCGATCGGCGTGCTGCTCACCTACGCCGTGGCCGAGGGTTTGGCCGCCAAGCCCTTCGATCGATCGCTGAC
This sequence comes from Burkholderiales bacterium, assembly GCA_017302655.1. Lineage (GTDB taxonomy): Bacteria > Pseudomonadota > Gammaproteobacteria > Burkholderiales > Burkholderiaceae_C > Inhella. The sequence continues at coordinate 5,677 of JAFLDE010000049.1, read as the reverse complement.
GGCCAGCGCGCAGATGGTGGCTGAGCGCCTGCGCATGGGTGCCGACGCGCGCACTCTGCAGCTGTCGCTGGGCGGCGCGCTGGAAGACGACGAGGAGGCGCCGCGCTTCCAGGTGCTCGGTCAGCAAGGCCAGTTGGTGGCCGGCGAGTTGCGGCTGCCCGTGCCGCCTCGGCCCAAGTTCGCCGGCGGCGTGCAATTGCGTGATGAGGAGATCGGCGGCGAGCCCTACCGCGTGGCTGCGCTGTGGCTGCACTTGAAGCCGCAGGACAAGGAGCTGGCCCTGGTGCAGGTGGCCGAGACGCCGGCCCGCCGCCGCCAGCTGGCCACCGAGATCGTGCGCGGGGTCACCTTGCCGCTCTTCCTGCTGCTGCCCTTGTCGGCCTTGCTGGCCTGGTGGGCGCTGGTGCAGGGCTTCAAGCCCATGCACGAGTTGCAGCAGCGCATCCGCGAGCGCTCCGCCGAAGACCTCAGCCCTATCGACGAGGACGACGCACCGCAGGAAGTGCAGCCGCTGGTGCGCGCCGTGAACGAATTGCTGGCGAGGCGCGAGCAGGTGGCGAGCAGCCAGCGTCAGTTCCTGGCCGACGCGGCGCATCAGCTCAAGACGCCACTGGCCGGCCTGCGCACACAGGCCGAACTGGCGGGCCGCGCCTTGCGCGCGGGGGAGCTGCAGCCCGCGGAATTGGAACGCTCCTTCGCGCAGATCGCGCTGTCCAGCCAGCGCGCGGCGCACATGGTCAATCAGTTGCTGGCGCTGGCGCGCGCGGAAGGCGCGGCGCTTGAACAGGAGCCGATCGATCTGGCCGAACTGGCGCGCGAGGTCACCCAGGACTTCGTGCCCCAGGCCCTGGCCAAGCGCATCGACCTGGGTTACGAGGGGCCCGAACGCGGGCAGCTTCGGGTGGGCGGCCAGCGCTGGCAGCTGGTGGAACTGCTGCGCAACCTGACCGACAACGCCTTGCGTTACACCCCCCAGGGGGGCGAGGTCACCGTGCGCGTCACCGAAGACCTGTACGGCCAGGTGGTGGTGCTGCAGGTCGAGGACAGCGGCCCGGGCATTGCCCCTGAGGCGCGCGAGCGCGTCTTCCAGCCCTTCTACCGTCAGCTTGGCACCGGCACCGAAGGCTCGGGCCTGGGCCTGACCATCGCCGGGCAGATCGCCGAGCGCCATGGCAGCCGCATCGAGCTGGACGACGCGCGGCCGCGGCGCGGGCCTGACTCCATGCCGGGCGCTCGCTTCACGCTGCGTCTGGCTGCATCAGCCGCCGTGCCACCTGAACCAGCGTTGACGGGTGCAGATCCGGCAGCGGCAGGCTCCGCATCCTCCGCTCCGAGCGCAGCCAGCGTCGATAGCAGGGGTCGTAGTGCTGGCGCATGAGCGCCTCGAAGAGCGCATCCACTTCACCCGCCTCCGCCAGTGCCTGCCACTGTGCCAGCGCCTCGCCGCCCACCAGGGGCTTGAGCGATTGAAGCAGCGCGACCATGGACAGCGGGTCGGCGGCAAAGTGGGCGTAGTCCTCGCGGCAGGCTTGCACGCGTGCGGCCATGGGCGCTTCCAGCTGCCAGGCCTTGGCGCCCTGCAAGGCGACATGCAGCGGGGCTGGCAGTTGCAGCTTGCCCACTTTCTTGCTCTCGTCTTCCACCCAGACCGGTCGCGCCGGGTCGAAGTCCAGCAGTTGCTGAAGCAGGGCCGAGTCAAAGCGCTTCTGAACCGGCTGCGCGCGCCCCGGCAGGGCGCCCAGCAGCGACCCGCGATGACAGGCCAGCGCTTCCAGGTCCAGCACCTGCGCACCGGCCTCGCGAAGCGCCTGCAGCAGCCGCGTCTTGCCGCTCGCCGTGGTGCCGGCCAGCACGTGCCAGGACAGGCGCTCGGGCAGGCACTCCAGCTGCTCGCGCACCCAGGCTCGGTAGGCCTTCCAGCCACCGGGCAGCACGTCGACCTGGAAGCCGATGTTCAGGAGCGGATCGGCCCAGGCGCGGCTGCGTTTGCCACCACGAAAGCAGTAGATAAGCAAACGGCTCCTGCGCGGCAGGGGCGCGATGGTCTCGCCGATGTGCCGCGCCACGTTGCGCAGCGCGTACTGCGCACCGATGACGTAAGCCGCATGCGGGTCCGTTCGGTGCAAGGTGCCTACCTCGGCGAACTCCTGCTGCGTGACGATGGGCAGGTTGGTGGCGCCTGGGATGTGGTCCTCGTCGAACTCCTTGGGCGTGCGCGCATCGATGATCAACGCGTAATCGCCCAGCGGCCGAACACCGGGGGGCTGCATCAAGCGCGAATCTCCAGGCCCTGCCCGGGCGCCACGCGGCCGATCACCGCCGCTTGCTCAAAGCCATGGCGCCGGAAGCAGGTCAGCACCTCGGGCAGCGCGGCCTCGGTGCAGCTCACCAGCAGGCCACCGGCGGTTTGCGGGTCGGTGAGCAGGGCGCGTTCGCGCTCGGGGAAGCCGGGCGGCAAATCGACCTCGTCGCCATAGCCCAGCCAGTTGCGACCGCTTGCGCCGGTTACGAAGCCGGCGGTGGCCAGCTCGCGCACGCCCGGCAGCAGCGGCACGGCCGGCCAGTCGATCTGCACCCGCAGCTTCGCGCCGCGCGCCAGCTCCAGTGCATGCCCAGCCAGGCCGAAGCCGGTCACGTCGGTCAGGGCGTGAACGCCGTCCAGGGCCGCCAGCTCGGGGCCTGGGGTGTTGAGCCTCGTGGTCGCGCCGATCAGGGCCGCGTAGCCCTCGCTTGATAGCTGCTCCTTCTTCAGCGCCGCCGAGTACACGCCCACACCTAGCGGCTTGCCCAGCACCAGCACATCGCCCGCCCGCGCATCGGCATTGCGCTTGACCTGCTTGGGGTGCACCAGGCCCAGAGCCACCAGCCCGTAGATGGGTTCCACCGAGTCGATGGTGTGACCGCCGGCGATGGGAATGCCGGCCGCGCGGCACACACTCGCCCCGCCTTCGAGAATGCGGCCGATGGTCTGCGTGGAGAGCTGCGTGATGGGCATGCCCACCAGCGCGAGCGCCAGGATGGGCTTGCCGCCCATCGCGTAAACGTCGCTGATCGCGTTCGTGGCCGCGATGCGCCCGAAGTCGAAGGGGTCGTCGACGATGGGCATGAAGAAGTCGGTGGTGGCGATCAGCGCCTGCTCGTCATTGAGCTGGTAGACGGCGGCGTCGTCGGCGGTCTCGATGCCGACGAGTAGCTCCGGGGGCACGGGCAGCGCCGTGGAGCCGCGCAGGATCTCGGACAGCACGCCGGGGGCGATTTTGCAGCCACAGCCACCGCCGTGGCTGAGGCTGGTGAGGCGGGGTTCGGGAGCGTTCATGGGTCGACAGTATGGGCGAGCGCCGCCCACCGCTCACCGCCCCTGCTTCTGCCTCTGCCGCCCCGAAGGTTGCCCCGCGCTTCGCTCAGGACTTCTTCAGTTGTCCCATCAGCCCGCGCGCTTCCTCGCGCCGGCCCTCGTCAGCCAGTTGGCGGCCCGGTCTTGGCGGAGCCTGAAGCACACGTTCCAAATAGGGCAGTGCCTGACTGCCCTGGCGCGTCTCCACCAAGTACTCGGCGTAGAAGTAGTTGGCGTCGATGCCCTGCGGGTTCAGCGCCAGCGCGCGCTGCAGCAGCTCGCGGGCCTTGTCCTTGTCGCCGAAGCCGATCGGCCAGCCCGGCACCTTGTAATAGAGCACGCCCAGGCTGTTCAGTGCCGAACCGTCCAGCGCCTTGGGGTCGATGGCGATGGCCCTCTCGTACAGCGCCTTGGCCTGCTTGACCAGACCCAGCGCGCCCAGACCGCCCTTCTCGCCCGCCCAGCTGGACAGCACGATGCCCTCCCAGATCAGCGGCTCGGCCCGGCCCGCATGGCCCTCGCTGGCCTGGCGAGCCTTGGCCGCGAGCTGCTCGAAGCGCGCCTCGCGCTGCTTGGCCGGCGTCTGGTAGCGGATCTGCTCCCACTCGCGCTGCAGCTCGACGACGGCGTCGTCCACCGGGGCGGCCCGCACCGGCGAGACCAGCGGCAGGGCCAGGGCGACCGCCAGGATGAGGGGGCGCAAGGACAAAGACTTCATGGGGTACCTCGGGGGGTCAGGGCGGGGGAAACCGGCGGGCTGGGCGGCGAGCCGTGCAGCGCATCCAGCGCGTTCAAGGCTTGGCGATGCGCGGCGAAGTTGCCGTCCATCGCCGCGCCCAGCAGGGGGTTGAGGCGAACGCCCAGGCGCTCGGGGAAGCCCAGGGTGCGCTCGGCGGCCTCGCTCTCGATGAGACGCAGCAGCGCATCGGCCACCTCCTCGGGGGCATCGCTGGCGGTCCCGGTGCGGGCGTTGTAGGCCTCTACCGCGACGTTGTTGAAACCGGTGCGGGTGGCGCGAGGCGCCAGCCACTGCACGCGTACCGGGGTGTCGGCCAGCTCGCGGCGCAGGGCTTCGGCGTAGCGCAGCAAGCCGGCCTTCGTGGCCCCGTAGGCGCTGAAGCCAGGCAGGCCAATGCTGCCCAGCGCCGAACCCACGAACACCAGCTGCGCGCGCGGCAGCGCCAGCAGCTGCGGCAGCAGCGCCTGCGTGAGCAGCATCGGCACCAGCAGGTTCAGCTCCAGCAGGCGCTGAAGCTGCGTGGCGTCCAGGGTACCCACGCGGCCAAAGCCGGGCAGGCCCGCCGCCTGCACCACCACATTTGGCTGCCAGTGCGCCGCCGCGGCCAGCACCGCATCGCGCCCGGTGGGGTCGAGCAGGTCGGCCTGCACCCAGTCGCCATTCGCGAAGGCGCCCGAAGCCGACTGGCGTCCCACCCCCAACACCTGCGCACCCGCGGCCCGCAGTCGTTCGGCCATGGTCTGGCCGATGCCGCCGGCCGCGCCGGTCAGCAGCACGCGTGCGCGGTCGATCTTCATGCCGCTTCCTTCAAGGGCTGGGGCAGCGGCAGCTCGGCGAACACGGCGGCGTAGAGCCGGTAGAACATACGCGCCGCATGCACGATGGCCTGCTGGTCGGCCGGGTCGGTGATGGCGTCCATCAGCAACGCGAAGTGCGCGGTGTGCTCCAGGTCCAGCGTGCCGTGCGAGCGCAGGTAGCTGAAGGCGCTGTCGGGCAGACCCAGGGGCTTTTGGATGGCATCGGCGGCGTTCAGCGCCAGCGCCACGCTGCTGCCCTCCAGCACGTGCACCATGCCGAAGAAACCCAGCGGGTTGCCACGCGCGATGGTGTCGTAGGCGTAGGCCACCATCAACTCGGTGGCCGCGCCCGGCGTGCCGTGGCGCACCGCCTCGGCATCCGCACCGCAGGCGGCTATGTCGTCCAGGATCCACTCGTCGTGGCCGGCCTCTTCCTCGATGTACTCGTTGAGCGGGTCCACCAGCCAGGCGTGGTGAGCCGGCAGGGCCTCGCGGCAGGCCGTGAGCAGCGGCACGGTGTGCCGCACGTGGTGGTAAGCCTCGGTGAGGAAGGCGATGTAGCTGGCGCGCGAGACCTCGCCACGCTGCAACACGCCCTGGATGATGGGCGTGCGCAGGAACGCGGCGCGGGCTGCGGCGGTGTCTTCGATCAATCGGGCGTGGAAGGTCATGGGCGAGAAGCCTCCGGTTGGAACAGGGAATCGCCGTGCAGGGCCAGGATGGCCTCGCGGCGCGGGCGGCCGTTCGGGGTGGCCAGGCCGCTGGCGGCGTCGAAAGGGGCGCGGCCGCGCGTCCAGTGCGCGATGC
>JAFLDE010000048.1 GCA_017302655.1 Burkholderiales bacterium | reverse complement strand
AGGCCTGGCTGCGCGCCCGGCTGCCGCGCTGAGGCGGCACTGAGGTCGCACGGAGGCCCCGCATGCGCCGCGAGCTGCTCCAGGTCCACCCCCGCCTGCTGGCCTGGCTGCGCAGCGACGCGGGCTGGCCCGCCCTCCCCTTGACCTTGCGCGCGCGCCTGGCCTGGCAGGCCGCCTGGGGCGGCTGGAACTCACGCCTGGGCCAGCAGGCTCTGGCATCGGAGTCACCGGCGCTGCGCGACCCGGTCTTCGTGCTCGGTCCCTGGCGCAGCGGCAGCACCGCCATGCACGAGTTGCTGGTCGCCGCCACCGGACTGCCCACGCCGCTCACCTGGCAATGCATGAACGCGACGGCCTTCCTGCTCGGTCGTCCGCCGCGCAACGAGGCGCTGAGCGCGCGCCCGATGGACGGCCTGCCGGTGGGCGCGCTGTCGCCACAGGAGGACGAGTTCGCGCTGCTCAGCCTCGGTGGCGACTCGCTGTACCGGGCCTTCTGGCAGCCACAGCGCGCCAGCGAACTGCTGCCCCTGCTGCAGGCCGAACATTGGCAAGCGCACGCTGCCGACTGGTTGCCGCTCTGGGAGACCTTCCTGCACGGGGTGCTGCACACACTGAAGCGGGTGGATGAGCCCCTGCTGCTGAAGTCGCCCAACCACAGCCTGCGCTGGGTCGCGCTGCGCCAGCGATTCCCGCAGGCGCGTGCGGTGTGGATGCTGCGCGAGGCCGAGGCCGTGTACCGCTCCAACCTGAAGATGTGGCGGCAGATGGCCACACTGCATGGCCTGCATGCAGCCCCCGCCGGCGCACTGGAAGCCTTGCTGGCCGCCGCCTTGCAGGCGCTGGCCTTGGCGCTGCTCGAAGCCATGGTGGCGCCGCAGCCGCCCGTGTTGGTCTGGCAATCGCGGCTGCGCGAATCGCCGCGCGAGACCCTGCAGGAGGTCTGCGCGCAGCTGGCGCTGCCCGCCGACACCGAAGGCCCCGCCTTCCAGGCCGCGCTGGCCACCGTGGCCCAGGGCCGCGCCGACCGCTACGAGCCCACACCCCTCTCCGCCGAAGCCGCCGCTGCCGTGGCTGCCTTGGACAGCGCACAGGCCGAGGCCTGGGCCGTCTTCAGCGCCCGCCGCTGACCCAGGCCAGCGGCCCCGGCAGCAGGCGCTGCAAGGCCGCGCGAAGCAGCAGCAACACGCCGATCACCGCCAGCGGCACCGCCAGGTAAAGCGTCAGCAGCAGCAGCGAGTGCTCGGGTTGCAGCAGCCGGTAGCTGAGCTTGCGCGCCACGGTGAGCAGCGGCTCGTGCGCCGCATAGACGAAGAAACTGGCCGGCGCCAGCTGCAGCAGCGCCGCGCGCCAGCGCGGCCGCGTGACCAGCCAGGCGGTGGTCGCCAGAGTCGCCGCCACACCCAGGGCCACCAGACCCTGGTGCAGCCAGGGCCGGGCTTGCGGCCAAGGCCCGGCCACCACCATGGGCAGGGCGAATGCATAGGCCAGCAGCAAACCTGCAAGCCAGTTCGCCGGCGGAAAGGGTTCGCGCTCGCGCAGACCCAACCAGGCGCCCAGCGCGAACCAGGCCAGCGCCTCCAGCGAGGGGAGCATGGACAGGCCAGGCCAAAGCAGCCAAGCTCCGAACAAGGCCACCAGCAGCGGCGCCCCCAGGCGCCGCAGCAGCAGGCCTAGCAGGGGGGCCGCCAGCACCAGCAGCATCAGGTCGCGGATGAACCAGAACGGATAGCTGAACGGCGCCCGACCGACGCCGAACAGGCCGGCCAGGAACTCCAGGGTCGACAGCTCGGCGATCGGCGTCTGCGCGCCGGAGAAGTAGGCGCGCGTGGCAGGCAGGCTCTGGGCCAGTGCAAAGAGCCCGGCGCTGAGCAGGTTCCAGAACAGATAAGGCAGCAGCAAGGTGCGCACGCGGGTGCGCCACTTGGGTGCATGAGGGCTCAGGCCCGCCGGCAAGCCCCAAAAGTACAGCAGGCCGGCCACAAGAAAGAAGCAGGGCACCGCCGAGCGCGCCACGCCCTGCGACAGCATCTCGATGAACAGCGCGGCAGCCGGGTGCAGCTGGCTGCTGCCGATCTGCGCCCCGGCGGTCTGCACCGTCGTCGCGTAGGCGTGGATGAAAACCACGCCCACGATGAGGGGGAAGCGCAGCAGGCTGAGGCGGTCGGAGGCGGTGGGCGTCAGGACGGGCATGGGCCCGCATTGGAACCGCAAGCGCCCTCAGGGTCTGAACCGGTAGATCGCCTGCTCGGGGCCTAGTTGCAGGTACACCTGCCCCTGAGACACCCAGGCGCGCTGCGCCGTGGTGGCCAGGCGGCGCACGCCGTTCACCGGGTCCCAGACGCGAATCCAGCCGTCGGCAGAGAAGACCAGCAGGTCACCTTCGGCCGCGAGCACCGACCCGTTCGCCCCAAGGGACTGGATCTGCGCATTCCGACGCAGTTTGACCACACCGCCCTGGCGCTCGCCCCAGGCCAGCAGGCTCGGCGTGAACGCGAACCCGCCCACGTCTGGCGCCACCAGCTCGGCGTTCTCGAGGCGGTCCAACTCGCCCAGGCGCAAGTTCTGGAAATTCTGCCAAGCCACGCGACCGCCTTGCACCGTCCACCCTGCGGCCGGCGTGACGCTGGCCGGCAGGCTCTTGCGTGTGCCATTCAGTGCGTCGAACTCGAAGGTCTCGTTCCAGGGGCCGACCTTGACCAACAGCTGGGGGCGGCCCTCGCGCAGCCAGAGCCCGCCGTCGACCAGCAGCAGTTCGCTCGCTCCGGCCGGCACATCGACACGTGCCTGACGGCCATCCACCGCGTTGCGTACCCAGACCGCCATGTCGCTCGCCCAGGCTACCCAGGGGTAGCTGACGGCCACCGCGTGGATGGTATGGGTCGGATCGCCCGGCGCGCTCAGGTGGATCAGCCGGGTGGCATCGATCCAGGCCTGCGCCTGGTCAGGACGCCCTGGCAGGCGCACGACGCCCGCCAACAGACGGGTGTCACCGCGCACCGTTTGGAAAACGAACGTCGGAGCACCCTCCAGGTCCTGCGTTCCCCCCACACCGGCGCGCGCCCAGCGGGGTGAACCCGCCTCGGTCAACAACACCCGGTCGCCTTCCGCGAGCTCCATGCCGGCCGACACGGCCACGCGATCCGGTTGAAGCGCGGCTCCACGCTGCAGAAGCACGCCGCGCAGGGTCGAGGTCTCGGCACCCAAGTTGTCCTGCACCACCAGCTCCAGCTCCGCCACGCCGTCAGCGAAGGCGCGAAGGTCGAGCGTGGTGTCGGCATTGCCGCCGGCGCCGCTGCCGACGAGCTGGCCGTTCAGGTAGGCACGCCACTCGCGCAGGCCCTGGGGGTCGCTAGCCGTGAACTGCAGGCGCGGCAGGCCATCGGCCACCCACTCCGACAGAAGGGGCCGCTGCAAATCAAGGCTCGGCGCGTCGTTCAGCGTGGCCTCCAACTCGGCGGTCGCAGCCGAGCCGGGAATCACATCCAGGTCGACCTTGAAGCGGTGCAGGCCCGCCGGCAGGTCCACGCGACGCACCGCGAACTCGACCCGGCGCGTCTTCGCGCAGTCTTCGGTGGTGGCGTTGCACCGTGGGAAGCTGGCCGGAATGCTGCTCAAGGACCCGTCCACCCACAGGCGAGCGCCCCCGATCTGCACGGCATCGACCAGACGCACGCCCAGCTTCAGCAGCAGGCCGGTGGCGGTCTGGTCGGCTTGCAGCTTGAGCAGGACCGGCGGGTTGTCCACCCGCCGGTGCACCTCGACGCGCCAGGCCAGATCGCCCACGCGCACCGACGCCTGCAGGCGCTGAAAGCCGTCGGGCGTGGCCGTGGTGTCCCAGTTCCAAGCGGCGCTGGCAGGCTGCTCAGTGCTGAAGGCGGCATCGCCCACCCGGTAGCGCACCTGCGCGCCATCGGGTGCGCCCGTCACCCGCACGCTGACCTGGTCCAGCAGGGGTTCGGTGCCACTGGTGCCGATCTGCATCAAGGCCGGCGCAGCCAGCCAGGTGATTTGCGTGTTCGCTCCGACCGTGGCCAGCAGGTAGCGCCGCCCGTCCACCAGGGCCTGCACGCGAAAAGCCTCGCCCGGCTGACCCGCCACGCTGGCGTTCAGCACCGAGCCACTGCCCGCCCCTGCTGGCACCTCCTGCACCAGGGTCCAGGCGCCGCCAGCCTGCTGGCGTTCAATTTGGAAGCCCGACTCGGACGCAAACCCATCGACCCAGCTCAGGCCGAGGCTGCGCGCGTCGGGAGCTGCCTCGGCCTGCATCCGGGCCTGGGCGGCCACCGCCAGCAGGGGGTCTGGCGCTGGAGGTGGGGGCGGGTTGGGCTGTCCCTCACCGCCGCCGCCCCCGCCACATCCGGCAAGGACCAAGGCGCACGCCCACATCCAGAGCCTTCGAGCGCTCTTCTCAACCTTCATGCATTTCTCCCTGTCTTCGGCGGCGCTCAGCGTAGACCAAGTGATCCCCCTTGCCAGGCAGGCCGCTCGAACCGGTCACCAAGTTTCACCCCTGCGCCGCAGCCAAGCCCCTCCTACACTGCCGCCCCTCTCGCGCGCCCCGTTCCACCCTTGAAGATCGACCGCAACGCGCCCTGCCCCTGTGGCAGCGGCCAGAAGTACAAAAAATGCCATGGCGCGCCTGGGGCAGCGCCGCTGCCTGCGCCCCCGGCTCCGCCGAGCTGGCGTGCCCAAATGCAACCGCAAGCGCTGTTCGCGCAGGCGCTGGACCATCACCAGGCCGGCGAGTTCGCCGCTGCCGAGGCGCTCTACGAAGAACTGCGGGCCGCCCATCCGCGCCATGCCGATGTGGTGCACAACCTCGGCCTGGTGGCCCTTCAGCGAGGCGACCGCGAGCGGGCGGAAAAGCTGCTGCGCGAGGCGCACGCGCTGGCGCCGGGGCGCGTCGACCTGCAGGCCGCGATGGGCGCCGCCTGGGTGGCGCTGCAGCGGTTTGACGAAGCGGTGACCGTGCTCAGCCCCCTGCTCGAACGCGGGCTCGACGACACGGGGCGGCAGAACCTGGCCGTGGCGCTCACGCGCCTGGGCCGCCCCCAGGCAGCTCGGCAGCTGCTGCAAGGTCTGGCCAGCCCTGCCGACGCCGAGCGCCTGGCCACGCTGGGCAATGTCTGCACCGACGCCGGCGACTTTGCCGCCGCCACCGAGGCTTACGAAGCGGCCCTGCGCCTGCGCCCCGACGCTGCCGCGGCGCACAGCAACCGCTTGCTGATGGCACAGTACGACGAAGGCCTGAGCCACGCCGCCTTGCTCGACCTGCACGCCGCCTTCGGCGCCCGCCAGCAAGGCATCTGGCCAGCCCTGCCGCTGCCTTTCGCGAACGACGTGAACCCGCAGCGCCGCCTGAGCCTGGGTCTGGTCTCGGGCGACTTCGGCGAACACCCGGTGGGCTATCTGCTGCTGCCCTGGCTGCAGGCGCTGGACGCGACGCGCTTCGAAGTGAGGCTCTATGCCACCCGGCCCCGGCAAGACGCGCTGCAGCAGCAACTCGCCGCCTGCGCCGCGCAATGGGTGGACGTGCAGGCCTTGAGCGACGCCGAGTTGCTCGCGCGCCTGCGCGCCGACCGCGTCGACGTGCTGGTCGACCTGTCGGGCCACACCGCCGGCAACCGCCTGCCGGTGTTCGCGCGCCGCGCCGCGCCGGTGCAGCTCAGCCTGCTCGGCTACCCGACGACGACCGGGCTCACGGCCATCGACCTGCGCCTGAGCGACGCCTGGATCGACCCGCCGGACCTTCCTTCCGGCACCGAAACCTGCGTGCGCCTGAGCGGCGGCCTGTTCCGCTACGCACCACCGGCGCAGGCACCGCTGCCCGCACCGCCGCCGCTGCTGACGCGCGGCCAACCCAGCTTCGGCGTGTTCGGCAACTTCTCGAAGTTCAGCCCTGCGGCCCTGCGGCACTGGGCCGCCTTGCTGCGCGCGGTGCCCGAGGCCCGTCTGGTGCTGAAGGCCGCCGCCTTGGCCGAAGACGCCACGCGCGAGCGCCTGGCGGCACAACTGGCCGAACTGGGCGTGGCGGCGGAACGTCTGGTCTGCCTGCCTTGGACCGACCACGCCGAGCACCTGGCGGCCTACGCCGAGATCGACCTGCTGCTGGACACCCTGCCCTTCAACCTCGCCGGCAACAGCTGCGAAGCCCTGTGGATGGGCGTGCCCGTGCTCAGCCTGGCCGGCGACCGGCCCGCCGGCCGCATGGGCCGCTCGCTACTGCACACCGCCGGCCTGGGCGAGTGGGCCTGCGACGACGAAGCGCAGTGGATCGCCCAGGCCCAAGCCCTGCTGGCCGATCCGCAAGCCCTGGCCGCGCGCCGCGCCGCGCAGCGCGAGCACCTTCGCGCCAGCCGCCTGCTCGACGGCGCGAGCTTCGCCGCGGAATTCACCGAGGCCGTGGCGCAGGCCTGGACGGCCTGGTGCGCAGCGCAGCCCGTGCCTGAAGCGCCAGGCGCCAAGCCGGCGCAGCGGCAGGTGCTGCATGTGGGCTGCGGCCACCCCGAGGCCGGCAAGCTGCCGCCGGGTTTCGAGCCTGGCCTGTGGCGCGAGCTGCGCGTCGACCTCGATCCGCAGGTCCAGCCGGACTTCGTCGCGTCCATCGAGGACCTGGCCCCCATCCCCAGCGGACACGCCGACGCGCTCTACTCCTCGCACAACGTCGAGCACCTGTTCCCCAGCCAGGTGCCCAAGGCGCTCGCCGCCTTCCGCCGCGTGCTCAAGCCCGGTGGCTTTGCGCTCATCACCTTGCCCGACCTGCGCTCGGCGGCCGAGGCGATCCTGCGCGACGAGACCGATCGCCCGCTCTACCAGTCACCGGCCGGGCCGATCACCGCGCTGGACCTGCTCTACGGCTTCACGCCCTTCGTGGAGGGCGGCAACGCCTTCATGATCCACAAGATGGGCTTCACGGCCGGCAGCCTGAAGCGGGCCCTGGAAGCGGCCGGCTTCGAGCGCGTGCAGGTGAGCAGCCACAGCCATGCACTGTGGGCGGTGGGGTTCAGGCCGACCGACTGAGTCGGTCGGCCGCGCCCGCCGCCAATCGAATCGCCGGCCGCTCTACCCACCGATGCGCCAGGGCCGCCAGGCCTACGGCGCCGGCCAGCGCCAGCCAGGCCTGCACTTCACCGGCTAGCGGCAGACGACGTGCGAGGGCCTGCACCGGCAGATGCAACAGGTAGAGCCCGAAACACCAATGGCCGAGCCGGCCCAGCCAGAGGCTCTCCAGCAAGCTCTGCAGGAAGCGGAAGCGGCCCCAGTGGGCAGCCAGCACCACGCCGCCCCAGGCGATGCCCCAGCCCAGAAATTCGCGGTGCCATGCGTCCGCCGGCAGGGTCAGCAGGGCCGGGGTGCTGAGCAGCAGCAGCGCCAGCAGCAGCAGGTCGGCCACCGGCAGTCGGGTGCCGGCACGAGGCGCAGGTCCGGTCGCCAGCCAGGCGGCGAATGAGCCGCAGAGCAGCACGGGCAGGTACCAGCGCAGTTGGTCGCTGTTGGCGGGCGACGCCGCCGCAGGGAACCAGGCCATGCAGCCCGCCAGCAGGATGAGTGTTCCGGCACCGCGCAGCGCCATGGGCAGCGGCGCGGCCAGCCAGACGGCGAGCGGCGGGATCCACAGGTAGTAAAGGAACTCGACCGGGATGCTCCAGTAGATGCCCAGACCCTGCTGCAGGGTGAGGTGCCGCAGCAGGGCGTCGGCGTCTATCGGCACACCCAGGCCGGGGCCACCGAGCAACCAGGCGGCGACCAGCACCAGGAGGTAGAGCGGGAAGATGCGCGCCACCCGGCGCAGCGCATAGGCGCCCAGTTGCGGCCACCATCGCCGGCCAGCCGGCCAGCGCAAGGCCTGGCGGGTGAGCAGGAAGGCGCTGAGCACGAAGAACAGGAACACGCCGTGCTTGCCGATGCCTTCTAGGCTGAGCCCCGGCAGCAGGTGCTGGCCGCCGGCCGAGCCGTGGCTGGCCACGACCATCAGCGCGGCCAGTCCACGCAGGCCGTCCAGAGCGGCGCTGCGCTCAGGTGCAGATTCCCGCGCCCGCGCCTGCCGCCACAGCCCGTCCACTTCAGGCCACCGCGCTGTTCAGGCTGGTGATGGCCAGCAGCACGCCCACCATGATGACGCCCACGGCCACGCCGATGAACAGGATGGCGACGGGTTCGACCAGCGCGAGCACGCGCTTTTGCAACTCGGCGGCGGCCTCGGTTTCGATGCGCCCGAGTTGCTGCAGCAAGCGCGGCAGCTCGCCGCTGCGTTCACCCACGCGCACCAGGTTGAGCCGCGTGCGCGGGAACCAGGAGAGTTCGCCGAGCAGCTCGGTGAGCGAGCGGCCACGCGCCAAGCCGGCCCCGGCGCCAGCGAGGTCGGCGCGCAGTTGCGGCACGCGCAGCGCGGCCTGTGCCAGCTCCAACGCTTCGACGATGGGCACGCGGTTGCCGAGCAGGCTGCCCAGCAGGGTGGTCCAACGGCCGATGTCGATTTGCCGCAGCCAGGGGCCGAGGACCGGCAGCCGCGTGGCCAGGCCCCAAAGGGCTTCGCGCACCGGTGCCTGACCCAGCAGCAGCGCGGCCAGGCCGCCCAGTAAAAGCAGGGCCAGGCCCACTTCAAAAAGGTGCTGCTGCAAGAACACACCGGAGCCGATGACAGCCTGAGACAACCAGGGCAACTCCACGCGCTGGCCACTGATGAGCGAGGCGAAACGCGGCACCACAACCACCAGGATGAAGCCAACGGCCAGCACGCCAGCGCCGACGAGGATGCTGGGGTAGGTCAGCGCCGTACGCAGTTCGCGGCGCACGCGCAGTTCCTGGTCGAGCTGGGTAGCGGCCTCCTGCAGGGCCTGGGCCATGGTGCCGGCGGCTTCACCGGCGCGTGCCAGCGCCAGCACATAGGGCGGCATGCCCAGGGCCTCCAGCGCCAGTGCGTCGGTGAGGCGTTCGCCGGCGCGCACGCGGCGGTCCATCTCGGCCAGAGGTTCGGCCAGCGCGCTGTCCGCGTAGGCCTCGGCCAGGCTGGGCAGGGCGTCGGACCAGGCGATGCCCGCGCGCAGCAGCGTGGCCAGTTCCTGCAACAGCAGCATGCGCTGCGTGTCCTTGACGCGGCCGCGTCGCGCACCGGCCTGCGGCGAAGCGGCCACCGGCCCTTCGGCCACCAAGGCCAGCGGCGTGAGGCCCTGGCGCAGCAGGGCCTGCAGCGCGGCGGTCTCGTCGGTCTCGTGCAGAACGCCCTGGCGCTCGATGCGTTCGGCGTCCAGCGCGCGGTAACGGAAGGGCATGCGCCGGATCTCTCTCAGGCCTCGGCCTGGCCGGCGGCGCGCAGCACCTCGGCCCAGGTCGTACCGCCCTGGGCGACGCGCAGCAGGCCGTCGTCGAGCAGGCTGCGCCGGCCAGCGGCGTCGGCCATGGCGGTGATCTCAGCCAACGTCGCGCCCTGTGCGATGGCGTGCTGGGTGGGCGCGTCAAACTCGACCAGCTCGTAGATGCCACGACGGCCGCGGAAGCCGCTGTGCTGGCATTGCTCACAGCCACGCGGGCGGCGCCACCGAGCGCCCTCATGGCGCCAGGGGCTGGTGGCCCAGCGGGCGGCAGCGGCTTCGTCGGGGGCGGGCACGTCCTCGGCGCATTGGCAGAGGCTGCGCACCAGGCGCTGGGCCATGACCCCACGCAGCGCGGCGGCCACCAGATAGGGTTCGATGCCCATGTCCACCAGGCGAGTCACGGCGGACAGCGCGTCGTTGGTGTGAAGGGTGGCCAGCACGAGGTGGCCGGTGAGCGCGGACTGGATGGCGATCTCGGCGGTCTCGCGGTCACGGATTTCGCCGACCATGATGATGTCGGGGTCGTGGCGCAGGATGGAGCGCAGGGCCCTGGCGAAGGTGTAGCCGATCTCGGCCTGCGTCTGGATCTGCACGACACCCGGCAGGCGGAACTCGACCGGGTCCTCGACGGTGATCATCTTGCGGCTCTGGTCGCTGACTGCGGCCAGCGCGGCGTACAAGGTGGTGCTCTTGCCCGAGCCGGTGGGACCGGTGACGAGCACCAGGCCGTTGGGCCAGTCAAGCCAACGGCGCAGGCGCTGCAGGTGGTCTGCCTGCAGGCCGAGGCGATCGAGCGCGAGGTCCTGACGCTGCTTGGGCAGCAGGCGCAGCACCAACGACTCGCCGTGCACGGCGGGAATCACGGAAACGCGAACGTCCATGGCCTGGCCGGCCAGGCGGATGGAGGTGCGACCGTCCTGCGGAAGGCGCCGCTCGGCGATGTCCAGCCCGGCCACCAGCTTGATGCGCGAGGCCACCGCCGGGTAGCGCGCCATGGGCTGCTGGCCGCGCGTCTGCAACACACCATCCACGCGGAAGCGCACCTCGAACTGGTGCTCACCCGGTTCGAAATGGATGTCGCTGGCGCGAGACTCGACCGCTTGTGCCATCACCCCGTTGACGAAGGCGATCACCGGCGCGTCTTCCGCCAGTTCGCGCAGGGCCTGGGAGTCGAGGCGTGAGGCGCCTTGCGCGTCGTCCCTTTGGCGTTCCAGTGCGGCGTCGAGTTGGCTGGGCGGCAGCAGGCGCCATTCGAGCGTAAGCCCGGCAGGTGCGGTGAGGGCCTCGCGCAGTTCGGCGTCCCAGGGGTCGACGGCGGCGATGACGACGCGGCCGTCCACGCCCTGCCAGGCCACGGCCGATTGCCGCCGCCACCAGGCTTCCGACCAGCCCCAGACCGCCCAGGCCAGGCGAGCGCTGGCCGGGTCCAGTTCGTCGAGCAGGCCATCGGCCACCGCCAGTCCGGTCTGCGCGGATAGCGCTGCGTACAGCGACTCCTCCGACAGCGCGCCTAGGCGCACCAAGCAAGCGCCCAGGCGGGCATGCTGGCGCTGCTGCAACTCCAGCGCTCGCTCCAGGTCCTCGGCGGACAGCTGCTGGCGCGCGAGCAGCCACTCGCCGAGACGCTGACGCGGCTCGGTCACGGCTTCTTGGTCTCCGGCAGGCTGGCCGCCGGCAGCGGCTGCGCCCAGCTGCCCAGGCGCTGGCGGAAGGCTTCGGTGAGCGCTTCGGCCTCGTGGCTGTCGTTGATCACGTAGGGCGTGATGAGCACGATCAACTCGCGCTTGCTGCCTTGACGCAACTGCCCCCCGAACAGGCTGCCCAGCCAGGGGATGTCCTTGAGCAGCGGCACACCCTCTCGCGATCCGCTGCGGTCTTCGGAGAGCAGGCCACCCAGCAGGATGGAGGCGCCGCTGCGCAGCGTCAGCTTGGTGTCCAGCTTGCGCACCGTGAACAGCGGCGAGGAGGCGACGCCCGTGGCATTGCTCACCACATTGCTCACTTCCTGCGTGACGTCGAGGTCGATCTGGTCGCCCGAGTGGATGACCGGCTTGACTTTGAGAATCACGCCCACGCTCTTGTACTGAACGGTGGTGAGCAACTGGGTCTGGTTGTTCGGCGTGGTGCCGGCACCCGCGGTGCCGAGCTGGCTGGTGGCCACGGGCACGTCGGTGCCGACCTGGATCACCGAGGTCTCGCCATTGCGCGCCAGCACGCGGGGGCTGGACAGGATGGTGCTCTGGTTGGCCGTGGACAGGGCCTTGAGGCCCAGGCGCAGATTGCCCGCGCTGCTGAGGATCTGGTAAGTCAGGCCGCTGGTGGCGGCCTTGAAGGCTGCACCCGCCCCGACGGCACCCGTGCCCACGCCCCGGTTCAGCGCCAGGCCATCGCCGAAGCTCCAAGTGACGCCGAGGTCGATGAGGTCGTCGCTGGCGACATCGGCCACGGTGACTTCGATGAGCGCAGACTTCGACGGGCGGTCCAGGGTCTGCAGCAGCGCCAGGATCTGCGAGTAGTCGTCCTGCTGAGCCTGGAAGATCAGGGTGTTGGTGGCACGGTCGACCACCACCCCGGGCGTGGCGGGCACCGAGCCACCAGCCCCCGCCACCGTGCTGCCCGCGGCCCCGCCGGCGCCTGCCGCCACGGGCGTGGCAGCCGCTGCACCGGAGGTGCTGCGGGCGCCCGTGAGCAGCTGCGAGACCGTCTCGGCCAGCTGCTGCGCGTCTTTGTGACGCACCTGGTAGCTGAAGAAGTTGCGACCGACGCCCCGGGTGTTGGGTTGGTCGAGCGACTGCGCCATCGCCATCACGTGGTCGAGCACCTGCTGGCCGCGTGCGAACACATACACGGCGTTCAGACCACCAACCGGCAGCACCAGCAACGGATAACGGATCGAGGTGTTGGCGCCCAGTGGCTGCACTGCGTAACCCTGCGCGGTGAGCACCTCCACCATGCGCTTGGCCAATTCGTCGGCTGAGCCATACACCGGACGGAAGGCGGCGCTGAGGCCGCCGGCCATGGCCGGCTGGTCGAGCACGCGGATCGCTTCGAGTGCCGCCTGCAGGGTGTCCGGGGTGCCGCTGAGCAGGATCGCATTGCGCGTCGTGTCCTCCTGCGTGCGCACGCGCTCGCCGAACATGGTGCGCAGCCAGCTCATCACGTCGATGGTGCGCACCGCCTGCAGGTCGACCATCTGGAAGACCGGGCGCAGCGGGATCGGCGTATCCGGCAAGGCGGCACCGCGCCGGATCTCGGGCAGGCCTCCGGACTGCGCGCCGTCGGGCACGATGCGGACGAGGCCGCCGGCATCGACCACCGACAGGCCGTAGCTGCGCAGCAGCAAGGTGGCGGCGTGCTCCAGTTGCGCCGCTGTCTGCGTGCCACCGGAGCGGAAGGTCACCAGATCGCGACGTTGCGCCACCTGGGGATCGATGTTCACGTTGCGCTTGAGCACGTCAGCGAACACCAATTGCGCGAAGCTGGCCAGCGGCACTTGTTCCAACGTGAGGCGGCTGTCCGGCAGGGCCTCGCCACCCGCCGCCGGTGCTGCCGGCGTCTTGCCGCGCTCCGTGGCTTGCACGGCGCTTGGCACGGGCAATGGCTTCGGGGGTTCGGATGCTGCACGCTCGCGGGCCAAATCGGCAGCCACCGCACCCAGGCCCGGCGGGAGGGTCAGCGGCGGCGGCATCAGCGTCGGGGTGGCACAGGCGCCCAACAGCAGCAGGCTGGTCAGCGCCAAGCCAGTACCGGCGGTGCGGCGTGGGGTGGGTTCACTCATCACTTCGTTCTACTCCAAGCCGCAGGCGTCTCTTGCCCTGCATGACGCACACCTCTCCGGCGGCGATGGACACGATGCGCTGACCCGACGGCAGTGCATCGCCGACGCGCAGCAACTGCGGGGGCCGGCCACCGCCGGCATGGCTGATCAGTGCCGCGCCACCGCCGCCGGTGTCTGACACGATGGCCGAAATGCGCCAACGCAGCGGCAACTCGACCGGCGCGGCGGGCGCCTGGGTAGCGACGCCTGCCGGTCCTCCCCAGTAGCCGGCCCCCGCCACCTGGGCCGCGAGCGCCGCGTGCTCCACGCGCACCGGCAGCGGCGGTTCTTCCCAGCGCTCCCGCGCGGCGGCCAGCAAAGGGGCATCGGAGGCAGGCTCAGGGACCAACGCCGCGCCTGCGGTGGCCGCCAAGGCAGCGGCAAGAAGCCATTGCAGCGGACGCATCAGCGGACTGCCTCCGCGAGCGTGGGCAGGCTGATGGGCGCACGCAGATCGAGCTCCGCCACTGCGGGCTGAGAGGCCGTGCGCAACACCAGCCGGTCCACCAGCAGTGCGTGCGGCTGGCGCTCCAGCTCTACCAGCAAGGCCAGCAAGCCGGCTCGGTTCAGCTCCACGACAAGGCGCAGGTGCACCGCTTGGGGCCGGCTTCGTCCGTCAGTGTCAGCGGCGTCTGCTGCCTGCGTGGCGCGGCCCTCAGGGCGGCGCAATTGCAGTTCACGTATCGGCAACGCGGCAGCCGCTGCCAGGCTGCGCACGCGGTCCTGCAACTCGGCTTCGGCCAGGCCCAGCTCCTGGGCAGGCCAGCCCGCGTCGCGCCAGGCGCTGAGCGCCTTTCGAGCGGACTCTGCCCGAGCTTGCCAAGCGGCTTCGGCGCCCGGTTGCATACGTGCTTGCTCGGCCCGCAGCTGCGCGGCCTCTTCACGCCACGCGTCGGCGCGATCCTGCAAGCGCATCAAACCTTCGGCCCAGACCAGGGCAGCGATGGCCAACAAGCCCAACCGCAACAGGCGACTGCGCCGCAACTCGTCTTGCAGCGGGGCGACCATGCGGCGCCAATCGAGGCGAGCCAGCGCGCTCATGGTCGGGCACCACCCGACGCCGGCAGAACCGGCGGCTGCGCTGGTTGCCGCCACCCCGTCAGTTGCGCCTCGACTCGCATCCAGTGTCGAGGCCCGCCATCGGCGCGGCTCTCGGTCACGCGCGTTAGCCAGCCACCCGCCTGCAACGCCTGCAGGAAGGCCGCTCGGCTGGCGTCGGAGGAAAGTTCAACGGCCAGGCGCAGTCGCTGTCCCTGCAGATCGAGCTCGCGCAGCTGGCTGCCGCGAGGCATGACCTGATCCAGGTGGGCGAGCAAGGGCAAGGGCGCCACGGCATCGAAATGGCGCGCGGTTGCCTGCACCTGTCCAGCCAAGGCGCGCGCCTCGGCAGAGCGCTGTTGCATGCGCTGCTGTGTGGGTGCGGTGGCTTGGACCTCGGTCTCGGCACTGCGCAGCGCCGCGTGCGCCTGGATGGCCGACATGCCCACCGCACCGCTGAGGCCGCACAGCAGCACCGCGACCCAACCCGCCGCACGCGCGGCACCGGCGGCTCCAGGTGCGCGCTTGGCGGCACCTAGCGGCAGTGCTTCGTGACGGGGCCGCGTCAGCGCCTGCAGCGTCTGGGGTTCGGGCAGAGCGGGCGCCAGGCCTTGCGCGGCGAGCCACTGTGTCCAGTCTTCCGCCTCAGCATTGATGACCCCCGGCCACCAGCGGCGCGCTGTGCACTGACCTTTTTGCCAATGTTCCGCTTCGACGCCGTCCAAGGTCTGCACGACGCGCAGACCCTCGCTTTCGGCAGCCGGGCGCAGCCAGCATTCGGGCAGCACCTGCCACGGCCCAGGTTGCGCCGGGCGCGCCGGCAGGCAGCGTGGATCCCAGGCATACAGCCAAGCTGCATCTCCTTCCCAGTGAGCGGCGTGCTCACTGATATCGAAGGGTTGCCAAGCCTTGGCTTGCAGTTGCAGCGCCGCCAATCGCTCGCTGCGCTCAATGCCTTCGAGGGGCATGCGGCGTACGCGGTACAGCGCACGGCTGAGAACAATCATTCGCGAGGCCGAGGCGGGCCGGTCCAAGCCGGCGAGCATGAGCCGCGGAGCAAGCTCCGCGCTATCGGCGCGAGGGATCCAGCGAGAAAGGAGCGACACGTTCGAGTTCTTCGGGCGTCGGACCCGGTTCCAGCGGCGAAAACCTGGCCTCAGACACCAGCCAAGGCGAGTGGCGCCCCTGCGGATTGAAGCTCACATTGTATTGAAAGCCCCAAGCCGATCCTGGGCGGCGCAGCACGATGCGCAGGCGCTCCCCAACCCGGAAGATGAAGCGATCCTCGTTGACCGGCGCACCGATGACGCGCGCCATGCTGGCGGCCGTCAGGAACGGCAACTGTTCGCGTTGTGAAAGGAAGAGGTTTCTCCCCTGTTCCGGCGCCCGCGACCACAAGGCGTGGATGAGCCCAGCAGGTGCGGTGTTCGGATTCACTGCCCCCGTCGGTGCTTGTGTGAGCCAGGGCGCGAGACGCCTTCTAAGTTCCGGCTTGGCGTGCCAACCCATCACCTGAGCGAGTTCGTCGGTGCTGAGCAGCCAGTCGTTGCGGGGCGGCGCCAGACCCGCCTCCCGGTAGTCTTGCAACTCCGCACCGTTCAACGAGCGCAAGTCATCGGTGTCGATGTAGTCGACCAAGGTATCGGTGAGTGCCTGTGCCTCGTTCAGTTCAAGACCCACGCCCACCAGCAGGCCGAGAATGCCGCGCTTGTCCGCCGAAGCCAGGCTGAACAAGCCGCGTTCATCCTGAACACTGACCAGCAGCCCGGAGGGCATGCGATAGGGCCTGCCATCGGCGCGGAGCGTTTCGCCACGGCTGTCTGTCCATCCAACCGGGCCAGGCACTGACACGGCCAATGCATGCAATACGTGTGCGAGGTCACGCCCTGTGCTCAGGCGCTCCTCGAACGCCTTTTGGAGCATGCGAACGTTTTCGCGTTCGGCATCTCGGCGCGCACTCAAGGCCATCAGCGCCCCAGTGAGCATCGCGACACTGAAGAGCACCAGCAGAAGCGCGTATCCGCGCGAATGAGCCCTGGTCCTTCGCATCAGAGCGTGCCAAGCAAGCGCAACGAGCCCCAGCCTCGCGCCTCTGCCGCGGTTCGAGCCACGAGCAGCGGCGTGCCATCGCGCTGGTCGACGAGCGCCACGAGCATCAGGCGGCGATCGTCGTTGGCCGGCGGAGTCTGAGGGGGCCAGGCGTCGATCCAGCGGCCATCGGCTCCAGCGTAGCGAAACGCCCAGTCGCCCGTGGGCAGGCTGATGGCGGGCAGGCCTCGCGCTTCGGTTGCCGAGGCAGTGACAGCTTCTGCCAGCAGCCGCGTGCCGTCTGCGCCGACTTGCAGCCGCCACAGCACCCGTTGAGCGCCTCCTGCGTGCGGCCACGGTGGCAGAGAACTCGGTAGTTCCAGTCGCGTGGCCTCACCGGTCAGCGCGCTGGGATCGAGCGGATGGCTCGGCACGTAGGCTTCAATGGATTCCTGCCAGCGCATCAGCGCAAGGTCCTCGCCCATCCGTGCGGTGCTGGCAGCGCTGCGTTGCGCGCGCTGGGCCTCGAACATCAGCTGTGCACTCAGCGCGGCGAGCAGGCTGATGAGCGTGAGCGCAGCCAGGACCTCCAGCAAGGTGAGCCCGGACACAACGCGCTTCATGGCTCCGGCATGGTGAACGCCCGGGTGCGCTGGGCACGCAACTGGTGGCTGGTGAACTCAACAGGGCCGCTAGACCATGCGGCGTCTTGCACCTTGACCACCACCTCGTAGAGGCGCATTTCCCATGGCCCCACCGCCTCTTGATGGACCCGCATCGCTTGGGGAGCAGCCGCAAGACTTGCCTTCCAACGGAGGTGCAGGCGACCCTCCTGGCGTTCGCCTTCGGGGTTGGTGACCAAGTCCAGCGTGTCGACCAAGGCCAGCGCGTGCATCTGGGCCCAGGCGGCTTGCCTGGACGCCTCGACCCGGCGGGCCCCGCTTTGCAACTGCTGCAGCCACTCCAGACAGGCTAAGCCTGCCAGTGCCAGGACGACGGTTGCAACCAGGGCTTCCAACAGGCTGAAGCCACGCGCGCTGTGCTCAGGGCGCATCGGTTTCGCTCGGTTTCACACGGAGCGGTCGCCCGTCGCCTGCTCGAAGTTCCCACTCCTGGGCGAGGCGCTCCCCATGCCATAGCTGAACGCGCCCACCACCGCTCATCCCTCGTGCATCCATGGCCAGCGGACTTTCGAGACGCAGTTGCCAGGAGGAAGGCCAATCAGGCACGCGAGCCATCAGTGCAAGCGCTTGCCACTGGCTCGGCTCCCGTCTCATGGCGGCCTCGGTGGGAAGCCGCGTGAGCAAGGACTCCACCTCAACCAAGAGCTTGCGCTCTTCGGCGGCGCGAAGTGCGGAGAAGGCGGATGGCAAAACGAGCGTCGCAGCGGTTGCAGCGAGCACCAAGACCAACAGCAGTTCAAGCAGCGTGAATCCGCGCTCAGGGCTTGGCAGGCAGGATGCCCAGGTCCTTGTCATCGCCCTCACCGCCAGCTTTCTTGTCGGCGCCAAAAGAGTAGAGCGCGAAGGGCTGTCCCCCCGCACCGGGGATCGCGTACTGGTAAGGCTGGTCCCAGGGGTCCAGTGGCAATTCATTGTTCAGGTAGGGGCCACGCCACTTGGAGGCCAATGCCGGGTCTGCAGGCGCCTTGGACAGGAGGCTCAAACCCTCTTCAGCGGTCGGGTATCGACCCAAGTCCAGTTGCAGGTTCTCCACTGCGCTGCGCAGGGTCTGGACCTGCACGCTGGCAGCCTTGACCTTGGATTGGCTGAGATTCCCGAACAGGCGCGGCGCCACCAGGCCGGCGAGCAAACCCATGATGACCAACACCACCATCAGCTCCAACAGGCTGAAACCCCGTTGAATCGAAGTCGGCATGGAGGAATGAAATCGCATGCGCTCAGTTTCAATGTATGGAAGAAAGGGCGGCCAGTATCAGTCAACCGAGCCTGGCCAGCACCATGAAAAAGGGCGCCCGAAGGCGCCCTTGGCAGTCACGAGGAACTGTCCGATTACTCGGCCAGACCGCCGTTGACGCTGGTCTTGTACGGACGGGTCAGGTTGTTCAGGGTGATCGCGAAGCTGGTCTTGTTGACCGCTTGGTACGTGCCCTTCACCTTCTCGATCGGCGAGTTGATGATGAAGCGGATCGAACCACGGGTCACCGGATCCGAGAACGTGCAGATGTCTGCAGCATTCACGGCGGTGGTGCCGCTGTTCAAATTGCCGGTCTTCGCCGTGCCGTAGGTGATGGTGACGCCGCTCTCTGCGTAGCAGGTGGCGGTGTAACCCACGGCCGCGCCGTTGTACGACTGGAAGAAGAAGCGCGACAGGTAGTTGCTGTCCGTCGAGAAGTACGGAGTCTGCAGTTCCGACGCGTTGGCCGTCCACACCCACCAGGTGCCGTTCTTGCTGTTGGTGTCCACCACAGCATGAGCAGAACCGATTTGCGGGGTGATGGTGCCACCCAGCGCGAAGGTGCGCGAGGTGCCAAGGTTGGTCGTGCCGTCGGCTTCGAAGCTCACCACGCGGTCGTGCGTAGCGCCTTGGGCCGGGAAGTTCGCCGAGGCGATGGCCGACAGGGTGCCGACGCCGTTGGCGACGGTCAGCACTTCACCGGCTTCGCACAGGGTGCCGTCGTTGTCCAGGTCCAGGCAGTACTTGTTCGCCTTCAGGCCGCCGAACTCGCCGGTGGCGGTCACGGTGGCGGTGCCGGTGGTGGCGGTGAAGTCGAAGTTGGTGGTGCCGTCGGCATCCTTGGCGTTCGCGCTGTTGTTGTCCATGCGAATGGACGCCTTGGCGATCGTTGCGGTGTCATCGTTCGCGACCACGAAACCGGTCAGCGGGCCGCCGGTGGCGTTCACGTCAGCGGTGGTGCCCGTGTCCGAGGTGTTGGCGTAGATGTTGACAGCCGTCACCGAGGTGGCCACCACACGCGACAGCGTGCCGGTGTTGTCGATGCGAGCGGTTTCACCCAGGTCATAAATGTCCAGGGTGACCGAGGCGCTGTTGCCCGAGGTGCCCAGGGTGTGCGAGTCGAGCACGAAACCAGTGAAGGTCAGCGTGGTCGCGGTGGTGGTGGCGGTGGTCACGTCGACTTCGTACGCGCACTCGGTGGTGCTGGCACGCTTGACGTTGGCCGTACCGGCACCAGCGCCAGCCACCACGGGAACCGCAGCGGCGCAGCTGCCGGCCGTGAAGGCGGCACCCGACGAGGGCTTGATCACGACGGTGAAGTCTTGCGCGGTCGTACGCGCCACGCCCATCGTGTAGGTGATGGCCGGAACGGTGACGTCCGTGGTGTTGACAACGGCTTCCACCGCGTACTTGGTTGCGGCGGCATCGTTTGCCGGCGACGTGATACTGCCAGCCACAGCCGCAGTACCCCAGACCATACCGATCGCAGCGACGATGGTGTTGGCAGTCAGCTTCTTCATTCGAGGTTTCTCCAAAATTGGGAACATGAACGCTTGGATTCGCGAATCGAGCGCACAAGTGGCTCGCCGGGCATTCTATGACACGACTTGGAAGCCGCTCCCTTAAGAGCAAACACCAATTCGCTTCAAGGTTTCGGCTTCACCACCTGCCCCTCCCCTTCCAAGCCACCGGGGTAGCAGTTGGATTGATCGGGACGGCGTGCAGCGTAGCAGAGGCCGAGCCCGTTCTTTCAAGCGACAGAACACATCGTGCACCGAGTTGTTGCACGGGACCCACGAAGAGGGCTCAAAGTCGGCTTCACGGATGCAAGGCCAGGACGTCATCGAGCCCTGCCACCAGGGCCGCTGAACGTGGCAGCACCTGAGAGTGCTGCAGCGATCCACCGAGGATCTGCATGGCTAGGCCGAGCGTGACGCGCAGGCCCGAGAAGCTCACCTGCTGGTCGGCCCGCTTGCGATACGCCTCGACGAGACCTGCCTGCGTGGACGCCGCCAGTTGCGCGCGGAAGCTGCGCACGCTGGCGCCCACCACGTCCCATGGCATGGCCGCGAAGCGCTTGCGAACGGCAACGCGCAACGCAGCGTCATTTCGGCGCGGTGCGGCCACAGCATCAGCCACCAGTTCGTTCACGACACCGCTCAGATGCTTGGCCACCGGATCACTCTGCAGCCTGCGGGCTCGCTGCTGCCAGGCACGCACCTCACCCGGTCGCGCGCGCAGTTGGGCGATCTGTGCGAGCCATAGGTAGCGGTCTCGAAACCAAGCCGCGTCCCCTCCCTGCGCCGCTGCCAACTCGGCATGGATTTCGGCTTCCATGCGAACGGCCAAAGGCTCCCACAACTTCAGCGGCCCGGCCACCATTTCACTGGGCGTTGCGGGCAGCAGATGCTCGCCCGGCGCCAGTTCCTGAGGCTGCTTCACTTCGGTCGCTGCCATTCCAGCGGCGGGACAGGCGGCCAGTGCGAGTAGGAGGGTGCGTCGTTGCTTGGAAAACATGGTCATGGATGGATCGACTTCGAGGGACTGGGTGTCTGATATTCCGCGCCCAGCCATTGGGAAAGCCAAGGCACGACGGACCGCGCTTCGCCGGCGAGATCGCGCGGCGACAAAGCCTGGACAAGGTCGCTCGCCCGCAACTCGCGATCGCGCAGCAACGCAACCCGCAGCCCTGCGGCTTTGCTGGGCACAGTGGAGTCGGCGTCCGCCAGCAACTCCTCGTACAGCTTCTCCCCCGGCCGCAGGCCGCTGAACGCGATGCGGATCTCGTCTTCGCTGTGGCCGCTGAGCTGGATGAGGCTGCGCGCCAGTTCCACGATCTTCACCGGCTCGCCCATGTCGAGCACCAGCACCTGGCCGCTCTCGCCGATGGCGGCGGCCTGCAGCACCAGACGCGCGGCTTCGGGGATGGTCATGAAGTAGCGAATGATGTCCGGATGCGTCACCGTCACCGGGCCGCCCTTGGCAATCTGTTCCTTGAACTTCGGAATGACGCTGCCCGAGCTGCCCAGCACATTGCCGAAGCGCACCGCCATGAAGCGCGTGCCTGAATGCTCCCGGGCCAGGCTGCTCACCACCAGTTCGGCCGCGCGCTTGCTGGCACCCATCACATTCGTCGGGTTCACCGCCTTGTCGGTGCTGATGAGCACGAAGCGCTCCACGCCGACCTCGGCCGCCGCCAGCGCCGCGTGGTAGGTGCCCAGGGTGTTGTTGCGCACGCAGGCCCATTGGTTGGCGGGCTCTTCCATGAGGGGCACGTGCTTGTAGGCCGCCGCGTGGAAGACCACCTGTGGACGTTCTGAAGCAAAGGACGAGCGCAGACCCTCCAGGTCCTTCACGTCGCCGATGCGACGCGACAGCGGCAGATGCGGGAAGCTCTCGCTCAGCTCCTGCTCGACCTGGTAGAGCGCGAACTCGCTGAGTTCCAGCAGCACCAGGCGCGCGGGGCCGAAGCGCGCGACCTGCCGGCACAGCTCGCTGCCGATGCTGCCGCCTGCACCCGTGATGAGCACCACCTTGCCGCCCAGGGCTTCGTTGATGCCGGCTTCGTCCAGTTGCACCGGCTCGCGGCCCAGCAAGTCTTCGGGCTGCACATCGCGCACCTGCTCGGGCCGGCGGCCACTGCGCAATTCCTCGCTGCTGGGCACGGTGAGCACCACGCGGTGCGCGGCCGCCGCGTGCGCCAGCGCCTGCCGTCGCTGGGGCCCTTTGGCCGAGGGCAGCGCGACGATCAGATGGCTCACATCCAGCTCCTGCGCCAGGCGGGCCGCGTCGGCGAGCTTGCCCAGCACCGGCACGCCCGCCAGGCGCTGGCCCTGTTTGGCTTCATCGTCGTCCAGGAAGCCAGCCACCCACCAACCGCGGTGCTGGATGCCGGCCAGCAGGAGCCGCCCGGCGTCGCCGGCGCCCAGCACGAGGGCGCGGCGCAAGGACCCGTCCTGCGCTCGCAGTCGCGCCAGCATCTGCTCGTACACCATGCGGTACAGCACACGCATGAGCGTCATGCCCAGCAGCACCAGCAGTGGGTGCAGGGCCAGCACGCTGCGCGGGACTTTGCTCAGCTGCAGCATCAGCACCGCCGTGGCACCGATCAGACCCGCCACCAGGCAGGCGGCCGCCAGGCGCTGCAGCTCGCTGAAGCCGCTGAAGCGCCACACCGCCTTCGGCACCCGCAGCAGCGCCAGCACGGCCATGTAGAGCAGCACCAGCGCGGCCACGACCGCGCCGTCGTAGTCGGGCCGTGCGCTGAACCAGCGCTCGAACCCCAGCCGGAACAGGTAAGTGGCGTGCCAGGCCAGCCAGACCACGAAACCGTCGAGCAGCAGCGAAAGCGGCTCGCGCCGGGGGCGGATGCGAGCGAGGAAGCGGTCGAGGGCAGGCCAGAACATGGGGCGTGGATTGTCCGTTTCAGCGGCCGACCAGCAGCAAGGCCGTGCGTGCCACCAGCTTCAGATCGGTCCACAGCGAGGCCTGGCGCACGTAGTCGGCCGACAGTTGCAGCTTGGCCGGCAGGATGCGCTCGAGGTACTCGCGCTCGGGGTCGCTGGCAGCAGCGAGCAGTTCGGCTTCGTTGCGGAACTGCAGCGAGGCTGGGTCGGTGATGCCGGGGCGCACCGAGAGCACGAGTTCGCGCAAGGCCGCCGGGTACTGCGCCACGTAATGGGGTAGGTCCGGCCGCGGGCCGACCAGGCTCATGGCGCCGCGCAGCACGTCCCAGAGCTGCGGCAACTCATCGAGCTTCAGGCGGCGCAGCCAGCGGCCGGCGCGGGTGATGCGCGCGTCCTCGCCCACCGTGAGCCCGGAACCGCCGGCATCCACGCGCATGGTGCGGAACTTGTGGATGGTGAAGGGCTGCCCACCCCGCCCGACACGCTGCTGGCGGAACAGCGCGGGGCCTGGTGAATCCAGGCACACCCAGCTAGCCACCACGAGCAGCAGCGGCCACAGCAGCAACAGCAGCAGGCTGCTCACCAGCACATCGAACAGGCGCTTGGCCATCAACCCAGCAGGCGCTGCATGGCCTCGATGACACGCTGCGCATCCTGCGTGCTCATGCGTGAGTAGAGCGGCAGCGACAGCATGGCCTCGTAGGCCGCCTGGCTGTGCGGGAAGTCGCCGGCCTGCAGGCCGTAGCGCTCCTTCCAGTAAGGGTGCTGGTGCAGCGGGATGTAGTGCACGCTGCAGCCGATGCCGGCGGCGAACAGTGCTTCGATCAGCGCGTCGCGGCTCCAGCGCGCCTCGGGCTTCAGGCGCAGCACGTACAGGTGCCAGGGGTGCACGTCACCTGCCAGCGGCTGCGGCGGCAGGATCACCGGCAGCGCGCGCAGGCCGGCGTCGTACTGCTGCGCAATGGCACGGCGCGCCTGCGCGAAGCGCTCGGCCTTGGCCAGCTGGTGCAAGCCCATCGCCGCAGCGATGTCGGTCAGGTTGTACTTGAAGCCCGGGGCGACGATCTCGTAGTACCAGCTCGGCACCTTGGCGGTGAAGCGGTCGAAGGCGTCGCGGTTGATGCCGTGCAGGCGCATCACCTTGGCGCGTGCGGCAATCTTGTCGTCGCGCGTCACCAGCATGCCGCCCTCGCCGGTGGTGATGGTTTTGTTGGCGTAGAAGCTGAACACCGTGGCGGCGCTGTCCAGCGTGCCGATCATTCGCCCACCGCAGGTGGTGGGTAGGGCGTGGGCGGCGTCCTCGACGACCTGCAAGCCATGCTTGGCGGCGATGGCGTGGATCGCATCCATGTCGCAGGCCAGGCCCGCATAGTGCACGGGAATGATGGCGCGGGTACGCGGCGTGATCGCCGCCTCGATGAGCCCCGGGTCGATGTTCAGGGTGCTGGGGTCGATGTCCACCAGCTTCACGTCCGCCCCCAGGTAGCGCACCACCTCGGCGGTGGCGGTGAAGGTGTGCGTGGTGGTGATGACTTCCATGCCTGGGCCGATGCCCAAGGCTTCCAGCGCCAGGTGCAGGCCGGCGGTGGCGCTGTTGACGGCGATGCAATGCAGCGTCTCGTCGCCCAGGAAGCGTGCGAACTCGGTCTCGAAGCGTCGGGCCTTGGGGCCGGTGGTGATCCAGCCGCTTCTGAGCGTGTCAACGAGCTCGGCGATCTCCTCGTCGCCGATCTCGGGCAACGCAAATGGCAAGAACGGCAGGATGGGCGTAGCGGTGTCGGTCATGGAGAGGGCTTCTGGATCCAGGCCAGCCGGTGCGTGCGCAGAAGCGGCAGCCCGTTGGCCAGCGGGTAGAGCGAAGGGTGCAGGCGGCACAGGCGCCGCGCCAGCGGCGGCGCCAGCGTGACGCGGCGAGCCTCGATTGTCGAGGCCGCGGGAAACAGCTCACGCACCCGGCGGAGCGGCACGCCGCGCACCTCGCGGTTGGCCGGGTTGTCGAACACGAAGTCGTACCAGAGCACCGCGCCCCCAGGCTTCAGCCAGCGCCACATGGCTTCGGCCAGGCGCGCCTGCAGCGCGTCGTCCAGCAGCGAGGAAAACACCGTGTAGGCCAGCACCAAGTCCTGGCTGCCGGCCTCGATGGCCGCCTGCGTCGCGTCGCCCGCTAGCAGTTGCACGGCGGCGGGCAGGCGCTCGCGGGCCAGGGTCAGGCGCTCGGGCAGAAGCTCCAGGCCCATCAGGTGCTGGGGCGCGAAGCCCAGCTGCATCAGCTCCAGCAGATTGCCGCCCGCGCCGCAGCCCACCTCGGCGGCACGCAGCTCGTTCAAGGGCGCCGGTGCGTGGTCACGCAGCAATCGGATGAGCGCGCGTTGGCGTTCCTGCACGGTCTGCCAGACCTCGGGCCGCAGCGGGCTGTAGCGCTCGGCAAGCAGGTCACGCTGCGCGTAGTGCGCGGCCAGACGCTTCAGGTCCTCGCTCACCGCAGGGCGTCCAGGAATCGCTGCGCCAGCACCGGATAGCTGTGCGCGGCCAGCACATGGGCGCGGCCGCGCGCGCCCATCTCGGCGCGCTGCGCGGGGCTCAGGGCAGCCAGCTTCAACATGCCATCGGCCACCGCCCGGGCGTCGGCCGGGGGCACGGAGAGGCCGCAGCCGCTTTCCATCACCGGGTCGTTGCCGGCCTCCACGCTGTGCAGCACCGCGCGGCCGGCCATCAGGTAGTCCATCAGCTTGTTGGGCGCGATGCCGAAGCGGTACAGGCTCTGGCGCTGCCAACCCAGGTAGGCGATGTCGAAGCCCGCCAGCAGCGCGGGGATCTGCGCCTTGGGCACCGGGTCGAGGAAGCGCACCTTGGGCAGGCTGGCCGCGCGGGCGCGAAGGTGCTCCTGCAAGTGCCCGCTGCCCACCAGCACGAAGCGCAGCGGCGCGTCCTGCAAGAGCGCAGCGGCGTCGAGCAAGGTGTCGAGCGCATTGGGCTCGCCCATCGAGCCGGCGTAACCCACCACCAGCCCATCGCCCCTCAAGGCCGCCGCCACATCCGCGCGCAGCGGCGCCGGCTCGCCCTGCCATTCCTCGGGCGAGATGCCATTGGGCACGATGCAGAGCTTCGAAAGACTCAGCCCGCGCGAGGCCATGTAGTCGTGCGTCTTGGGCAGCATGGAGACGCAGACATCGCAGTCGCGATACGCCGTGCCCTCCGCCCACGTGCACAGCCGCGCGAAGGGGTGCTGGGGCGACATGCCCGAGAGCTCGATGGGCGACAGCGGCCAAAGGTCGTGCACCTCGAACACCAGCTTGGCGCCGGCCTTTCGGGCGATGCGTCGTGCCGGCCAGATGTCCATCGGATAGGTGGAACTGGCGATCACCGCATCGGGCTTCCAGGCCGCCAGCTCGTCCGCGTCGCGCCAGAGCCGGCTGCAATAGGCCCAGATGTTCTTCACCCGCCCCAGGCCATTGCCCCGGTAGGCAGGGCTGGGCAGCCATTCGTAGCCAATGCCGTCAATGACTTCCGCCGCCAGGCTGGGCTGGGTGGCGCGCACATGCGAAAAGTTGGCCGCCACCATGCGCACCTCGTGGCCAGCGCGCACCCATTCGCGCGCCAGGTAGTAGGGGCGGAACTCCATGCCGTGCTTCGGGCTGCCGGCGTAGTGGTTCAGGTAGAGCAGCCTCATCGTGTCAGCTCGTGCAAGCGCTGCACGAAGCCGGCCACCGCCGGTGGGAACAGCGCGTGTTCGGCCACCCAACGGTGCAGGGCCAGGCCGTGGGCATCGGCCAAGGGCAGCAGCGCCTGCATGCGCGGCACCAGCGGTTCGCCTTCGATCAACACCCCCGCGCCGGCGCGCGCCAGCTCGCGATTGGCCGGCAAGTCGGAGAGCACCGGCAGGCAGCCATGGGCCATCGCCTCCAGCACCGAGACCGAGGTCGAATCGCTCTCGGGCAGGCTGAAGTACCAGCGTGCTGCGGCGTACTCGCGCGCCTGCGCCTCGCTACCCAGCCGGCCGACGAAGCGCACGTGCAACCCTCGCGCCTTCGCCTGCGCTTCAAGCAGCCTGCGCAGGCTGCCCTCGTTGGCCACCACCAGCTCGGCCTCGGGCTGTGCCTGCTGCAGCTCGGCAAAGGCCAGCAGCACGCGCTCGGGGCGGTAGATCGGCTCCAGACCCCGATTCGCGAAACACCGCCAGGGCGACTTGGGGCCGGGCGGGGGCGGCAAGCTCTCCAGGCCGAAGGGAAAGGTCATCACCTCACCAGCCCCCAGCTCCTGCATGCGCTCGGTCATGAAGTGCGCGTCGGAGGTGCACAGCGTGCAGGCGCGCAGCACACGCCTCGTGAGCAGCCGCATCAGCCGGTTGCGCGCGGGCGCCACGAGGATGTCACTGCCCCAGGCACTGCCCACCAGCTGAGCCCGCAATCCGCCCAGGCGCTTCGCCGCCCAGGCCAGGGTGCCGTGGCTGGTCAGGTAGTGGGCGTGCAGCCAATCGGCATCCACGCGGCGCAGCCAGCTCATCAAGCGCGGCAGCTCGGCCAGCACGGCGACGTTGCCGCCCGCGTGGCGCGGATTCGTGTGCAAGGCCAGGCGGCGCTCGGGCGGCAGGCAGGCGTCGAAGCCCGGCAGGAAGCCGCGCGAGGACGCCGCCCACAGCTCGACCCGAGGGGCCAAGGCACGCGCCCACTTGAGCAGGTGCGGGCTCTCCCCGTCGCCGATCAACACCAGGCGCATCACTTCGACCAGGCCTCGTGGTGCGCCAGCAGCTCCGGGTGCTCGGCCAGCCAGCGCGCGTCCAGCTCGCGGGTGTCGCCCACCTGAACGGCCGGGTTGCCCTCCAGCACGGCGAAGTCGGGGAAGTGGCCACGCACGCGGCTGTAGGCCTTCACGAGCGTGCCTCGGCCCAGTCGCGTGCCGGGCTCGATGAGGCTGTGCGGCCCGATGAAGCTCCACGCGCCGACCTCGATGGGCCCGGCCACCCAACCCGGCCGCGCGCCGCGCCAGTCCACATAGGCGCGGCCGAGCAGGCGCAGGCTGCGGTGCGAGCTGTGCGTGGTCAGCACGCAGTGGCTGGTGATCTGCACGCCCTCATGAAGCGATATGCCGCCGCTGGCCTCGATGAAATTGAAGGCGCCGATGAACACATGGTCGCCCAGCTGCAGCTGCTCCTCGTGCTCCAGGCAGCTGCTCGGTGCAATGCGCGTGTTCGCCAGACCCTTCCCCTGCGAGGCCTCGCCGAACAGCATGCGGTGCAGCAGCAGACGCACCAAGCGGCGGCGCAGGCGGTTCAGCCAGGCTCTCATGCGGGGCTCCCCGGCCCGTCGGCGGCCAGCGCCGGCAAGCGCCAGAAGAACCAGCCGAAGTAGGCCAGCATGGCCAGCGACACCGCCCAGCCCGCACCCACCAGGCCGCCAGCCTGCAACCCCAGCAGCAGCGCCGCCACGAAGGCCAACTGGCCCACCAGCGCCAGCCGCAGGGTCCAGCCCTGCTGGCCCCAGGCCATCGGCGCCACCGACAGCGGCGAAGCGACGAAGTGCAGACCGATGTACAAGGCCAGCGCCTGCGCAAGAGGCCCGGCGCCCGCCCATTCGCGGCCGAACACCCCACCGAACAGCGGCGGCACCACCCACGCCAGCAACAGCACCAGACCCAGCGCGCACAGCGCCAACCAGCCCATGGCGCGCAACAGCAAGGCACGGCCCTCGGCCGCGGGCAGTGTGCACAGGCGCGGGTAGAGCAGCTGGCTGAGCGCGCCGCCCACCAGCGTGGCCGGTGCCTTGAGATAGCGCATGGCCAGGCCCCAGAGCCCGGCCGCCGCCGCGCCCTCGTGCTGGGCGATCAGCGCCAGCGCCAGGCTGTCCTGCAGCGCGCCCAGGAAGGCATGCGGCGTGTTGAGCAGGGGGAAGTCGCGGTGCTTGCGCGCCACCTCGGTCAGCGGTGGAGCGGCGGGCGCCGCGCTGGAGGGCGCTCATGGGCGCCATGGACTGAAGACGTGAGGTTCAGGGGGTACAATGCGTTTCGCCGTTGATACGGGTGGCACTTTCACCGACCTGGTAGTCGAGGACGACGACGGTGTCTGCCGGTTGTTCAAGGCAGCGACGACGCCGCACGATCCCGTCGCCGGCATGCTCGATGCCCTTTTGCTCGCCGCGGCGGCCGAGGGCCAGCCGCTGGCCGACTTCCTCGCCCGTGGTGCGTCGCTGCT